>DGPZ01000046.1 GCA_002390675.1 Deltaproteobacteria bacterium UBA4427 | reverse complement strand
CCACCCATCGCCCCAGGTCTTCGCCGCCATATCATAGAGCTCACTGTCCTGAGGTTTGCTCGGGTCGCCCGGAACCGTATAGAAGCGCCACAGGTGTTTCCCAGTATTCGCATCAACGGCATCCACATGACCGCGATTTAGGCCCATATCAGCGCAGGAGTTGCCGATGAAGACCTTGCCACCGCCCACGCGAGGCGCACCGGTGATCGTGTAGTCCCGCTCGCGATCGCAGGTTTCGACCTCCCATCGCTTGACCCCGGTCGCCTGATCGATCGCGACGAGCCGACAGTCCCCCGTTCCGACGATGACGAGGTCTTCGTAGAGGGCGACCCCGCGACTCTTTCTCCTCATCCAGGTTTCCAGAAACGAGCCCGGTGGCCGGCCGGCGAGCGGCTCGTACGTCCAGAGCAGACCCCCCGTCGTTAGGTCGTTCGCGAAGACCTGGCTCTCCGATCCGCTCTGGAAGATGCGTCCATTCTTGATGAGCGGATTGCCAATGAGTCCATCCCGGGTCGGGAGATCGATCGCCCAGGCGAGACCCAGGTTCGACACCGTCTCGGTGTTGATCTGGCGGAGGCCTGAGTGGTGTTGCATGTCGGGAGAATTGCCGAGTAACGCCCAGTCCGTGGACTCAGCAAAGCTCGCCATCGGCAAGGGCTCTTGCTCTTCGACCGCGTCCATCGCACATCCGCTGCCCGCGATTGATAGAAGCGCAAGCAGAACGCTTGTCCCAACGACGCGAAGCCATTCGAGGTCCATTGCTGCCCCCATTTATGCCGTCTCCGTTCGTGCGGCCGACTCGAGTCCGAGCTCCGCGATCGACGTCTCGCGCATCTCGACCTTCCGTACCTTGCCGGTCACGGTCATCGGGAACTCCGAGACGAACTTGACGTACTGCGGGACCTTGAAGTGCGCGATCTTGCCCTTGCAGAACGTCTTCAGATCTTCCTCACCGAGCTCGGCGCCCGCTTCGAGCTGGACCCAGGCCATGATCACTTCGCCGAAGCGTTCGTCGGGGACGCCGATCACTTGGGCATCCACCACGTTGGGGTGCGTGAAGAGGAATTCCTCGATCTCCCGCGGATAGACGTTCTCGCCTCCGCGAATGATCATGTCCTTCAGGCGGCCGACGATGTTGACGTAGCCGTCCTCGTCCATCGTTGCGAGGTCTCCCGAGTGCATCCAGCCTTCGTCGTCGATCGCCTGCGCCGTCTTCTCGCGCTCTTTCCAGTAGCCTAACATCACGTGGAATCCACGGGTGCAGTACTCACCCTCCGAGCCGCGCTCGACGATGTCGCCACTCTCGGGGTCGACGATCTTCGCTTCGACGTGGGGCAGGACCCGGCCCACGGTCGACACGCGATGTTCGACGGAGTCGGTCGCGGAGGTCTGCGTCGAGACCGGTGAAGTCTCCGTCATGCCGTAGGCGATCGTCACCTGGGACATGTTCATCACGTCCATGACCTTGCGCATGGCTTCGACTGGGCAGGGCGATCCCGCCATGATCCCGGTCCTCAACGACGCGAAGTCGAAGCGATCGAGGTCGGGCAGGCCGAGTTCTGCGATGAACATCGTAGGCACGCCATAGAGCGAGGTGCAGGCCTCGTCCTGAACTGCTTGCAGGACTGCGGCAGGCTCGAAGGTGGGGCAGGGAATGACCATCGTGGCGCCCGTCGTCGAACACGCGAGGTTACCCATGACCATGCCGAAGCAGTGATAAAAGGGAACGGGGATGCAGACCCGGTCCGCTTCGGTGTATCCACAGGCTTCTCCCACGAGCTTCGCGTCGTTCAGGATGTTGCGGTGGCTGAGCGTCGCGCCTTTCGGGAAGCCGGTCGTACCCGACGTATATTGGATATTGATGGCATCGGTGTTGCTGAGCGAGCGCAAGCGTTCGGCGAGATCGGCGTCCGATACGGTTCGGCCCTCGTCGATGAGGTCGGACCAGTCGGATGTATTGAAATAGATGACGCGTTCGAGCTGACCGAGTTCGGGGCGAACCTTCTCGACCATCTCCTGGTACTTCGAGGTGAGGTATTCGGTTCGCGTGACGAGAATGCGGCAGCCGGACTGCTCGAGAGCGTACGCGAGCTCGTTCGTCCGGTAGGCGGGATTCACGTTGACTTGAATGGCGCCGATCTTCGCGGTCGCGAACTGGACGTAGGTCCACTCGGCGTAGTTCGGGCTCCACATCCCGACGCGATCGCCCGCGTCGATCCCCGCTGCCATCAGCCCCTTCGCGACGGCGTCGACCGAAGCGTTGAACTCGAGCCAGGTCTGGCGGACGCCTTGATGAGGGACGACGAAGGCCTCCTCGTCGCCGTGGCGTGCCACCGTCTTCTCGAGGTTCGCGCCGATGGTGTCCTCTAAGAGCGGCGAGTCTGTCGCGCCGCGGTCGATGGATTCGTTCATCTTCCCTTCTCCAATACGAACGTCGACGGGTGTCGAACGATGTTCATCACAATGCCCGACGAGGGCTACTTCTTCAGGGTGATCGTCTGGCTATTGGTGTATTCGGAAAGCCCTTCGAGCGAGTTCTCGACGCCCATGCCCGACTGCTTGTGTCCGCCGAAGGGGACGTTAGGCGCGAATTGATGGATCTCATTGATCCATACGGTTCCCGTCTCGAGGCGTTCGGCAAGGCGGCGTGCACGGTCGGTGTCCTTGCCCCAGACTGATCCGGCCAAGCCATAGTCGCTGTCGTTCGCGCGATCGATGACGTCGTCCTCGTCGCTCCACTTGAGGACGGGCAGGATGGGACCAAAGGGCTCCTCGCGTACCAGGCGGGAGTCGTCCGCCGGATTATCGACGATCGTTACGGGCACGAAGTACCCGCGCGAATCATCGATCTCACCTCCGAGTCGAATCGACGCGCCGGAACGTCGCGTGTCCTCGAAGAGGTCCCGCAGCTTCTCATATTGGGGTCGGTTCTGGATCGGCCCGAGCTGGGTCTCGGCTTCCGCGCCATTGCCGACCTTTACGTCCTTCGCGTACGAGACAAGTTCGTCAAGGACCGCGTCATAGACATCCTCGTGTACGTAGAGCCGCTTGGCCGCCACGCAGAACTGCGCGCTGTTCGCGAATGCGCCCCAGAAGAGCGGCTCTGCGACCTCTTTCGGGTCGACGTCCGGAAGGACGATGGCGGCGTCGTTGCCACCGCACTCGAGCGTAACGCGCTTCATGTGTTCCGATGCGCTGCGCATAACGGCCTTGCCCGTCGCGGTCGAGCCCGTGAACGAAATCTTGGCGATCTGGGGATGTGCCGTCATCCACTTCCCCAGGTCGTCGCCACCGGAGACGACGTTGAGCACGCCCGCCGGGAAGATCTCACGCGCGATTTCGCCGAGCTTGAGCGTGCACAAGGGCGTGAACGGAGACGGTTTCAGGACCATCGTATTCCCGGCAAGAAGGGCGGGCGCGATCTTCCAGACGGCGAGCAGGATCGGGAAATTCCAGGGCGTAATTCCGCCGACGACGCCGAGGGGCGTCCGGCGAACAAAGACTGTGTGCTCGTCGTTGTCTTCGATGATCTCTTCGGGAAGCGCCTGCTCGGCGATTCCCTGGCACCAGGCGGCGGAGCCGCCGACTTCGAACTCCGCGCCGTCGCGCGCCTTGCCCTGTTCCGTCGTGAGGAGCGACATCAAGGCTTCGCCATTGGCCTCGATCGCTCGGCCGAACTCGCGAACCATCTGCTGACGCTCCGACACGGGCAAGCGGCTCCAGCTTGGGAAGGCCGCCTGAGCCGCGGATACCGCCTCTTCGAGCTGCTCCCGCGTCGCATCCGGAAAGTTCGCGATGACGTCTTCGGTGGCAGGGTTGATCGCGTCGAGTGTCGCATGAGAGGAGACGGCCTTGCCGTCGATCGTCATCGTGAAAGCGTCATCGAATTGGGTCATGGAGTGCTCCATTTTAAGGATGGGTTTGGGAAAGAATACGTCGGTCGCGCGTGAGCGATTAGCCTTCCGGGGCGGCCGACGGTCGGAAGAGGGCTAGAGACACGGGCACGACTAGCATCAGCGGGAGAGCAATGAGTCCGACCACACCTTCGATCTCTGTTGCTGTGATCGTACCCATCATGACGCCGATGATCAGTCCTTGAAAGGAGATGCCGAACAGGCCGAATAGGACGCCCGCGATCTTTGAAGGGGTCGTCCCGCGGAGCAGCGGAAGCGCAATCAGGAGTCCAGACAGGCTGTAGAGCCAGAAGCCCAGGTAGTCGAGCGAAGTAAAGAGGGAAAAGGGGATGCTGACATTCAGGATCGGGAGGAAGAGCGCGGCCATTTCGTGAGCGGAGGAGCCTGTCGCGACCGACTCGGCGAGCAGGGGGATTGTCCAGATCGCCATGAATTTGTTGATGAAGAACGCCATGGATGCGAGGGCGACCAGCGTACCGGCGAGCAGAGCGCCCAGGGGATTTGCGTCGCGGGTACGCCACGCGAGCGCCGCGCAGACGAAAGAGAGCGTGACCATGGCGACGATCTGATTCGCCCATCCGGCGATAAACGAGCCGGAGTTCGCCGCGAGCCAGGCGACACGATCGGCGGCGGTCGCCTCATATCCGCCGGGAAGGTCGAGCGGCAGGAAGAACTGGACGACTCCCGCGCCGACGCCGACGATGGCGGACCAGAAGGCGGCTCGCGTGATCTGGTGATCCAGGGTCTTCGAATCGGACATGCAGGCGCTCCAAGTGTCTGATCGGACTTTGCCGGAGGATGGCTTGCGGCCATGGCGCTGGCTGAGTCTCGCAGTAACAAAGTTATATTAGCTAACTATTTAGGCTACGGCGAAGCCACCGTTACGGCCGGCCGCGCCACGGCGACGATTTCTTCGACGCGTTTCGGATTCGGCACGTGCCGGTCACTCGAGATCACGGTCGCTGGGGGCGCATATTCACCTTGCTTCGGCGATGACGTGCCGCGCGAATGCGAACATCGCGCTCCAGAACGCGACGCTGATGTCGGCGTCGGGGAGCACCGTATAGAAAGAGTGCATTCCGCCCTTCGCCACGAAGAGCTCCGTGTCGACTCCGTCCGCTGCGAGACGCTTTGCATACGTCTCGTTCTCGTCGAGGAAGAGATCGGCCGTGCCCACGCCGACCCACGCAGGGGGAAGCCCGGCGAGCGACTCGCGTCGCGCGGGCACAGAGTAGGGAGGTACGTCGTCGGCGCCGGGCGGCTGGCCGAGATAGTGGCTCCAGCCGCTCCGATTGTTCGCGTTGTCCCACACGTAGAAGGGTTCCTGGCTCAGGTCTTCGCGAATGGCCGTTCGATCGTCGAGCATCGGACAGAAGAGGAGCTGAGCGAGGGGCTGCACGCCGCCCTCGTCGTGCAGTCGCTGCGCGAGCGCGGCCGCGAGTCCGCCGCCGGCACTCTCTCCTGCGAGGATCGTGCGGCCTGCGTGCACGCCGAGGGTCTCGGCGTTTTCCTGGAGCCAGCGCCAGGTCTGATGGCAGTCGTCCAATGCGGCGGGGAAGGGGTGTCGGGGCGCATGGCGGTACTCCGCCGACACGACTGTAATCCCGAGCTCATCAACGATCCGGCGACAGATCGGGTCGTCGAGATAGGTCTCGAGCAGGATGTAGCCGCCACCGTGGATCCAGAGCAAGGCCGCATCGTTCTTGGGTGCACGGGGGCGATAGACCTTGCACCGGGTTCCATTGTGTTCGACCCACCGGGCCTCGATCTGGTCGTCGCCCTTGAACTCGAAGGGGCGCCCGAGGCGGATCAATACCTCCATGATGTGCCGAACGAACGGTACGTGATAGGGCGGGTCGGGCAGCCAGCGCAGCTTGTCGTGAAATTCTTTCGGAACGTCGTCGTGTCTCATTCGTTCTTCCGGGCCCGGTCAGTCGAGGGTGATTTCGACGAAGACGAGCTCCGGCGCGACTTTCGCGAGGCTTTCCTCGACGGGCTGCTGGTTTTCGTCGAGCTCGATCGCGTAGAACTTGGCGTCGCGGGGGAGGGCGGAGATGTATCTATGCACCCGCGCACGGAGCGCGTAGCTGTCGCCTTCCCAGAGTTTCGCCTTGCCGTGCAATGTCTCTCGCGCGATTTCGAGGGTGACGGGCGTTCCCTCCTCGCGGAGATTCTTCCACCAGACCGTCGTCTGGGCGGACAGCAGGAAGACTGTGCCGTCCTCGCGCACGTAGCTGAGGGGCGTGTCGAGCTCGCGACCGCTCTTTCGGCCACGGAAGTGGAGGATCGCGACGCTTGCGCTCATCTGGCGGTGAAGCGGCGAGCGCAGCAGTGCCTTGATGAAAGGGTTCGCGATCTTGTAGGCCAGGGATTCCAGGCGTTCGGCGAGAGTCATTGGTTTCCTTCTAGGCGGTTCAGGCGTCGTTGTTGAGATCGGGGTAGAGCGCTCGTCAGGCGTTCCGACCCAAGATGCTGGCTTAGGCGGACGGCGTTCCTACTCGATCGCCTCGAAGCGTAGGAGCTCCCAACTCGTCGGTGCGTCCGTCGGCGTTCCGCCGAGCACCGTGCCGGGAAATGCGTCGACCGGGCCAATCGCGTAGATCGCGAATACCGCGACGACGAGGAGTCCTGCGCCCCATCCAAGTATCCGTCCGACAAGCTTCATGAGGGTTCCTTCCATCGGCCTCGGTCGGAGTTAGCTGATTTCGCCCACTGCGCGCGCCGCCGCGTCGATCGCGGCGTGGAGGTAGGCCGACGCTTCTGCGTCGCAGTTTGCAATGTGGATCCGCCCGAAGGGCGCGCGTCCCAATTCGTGAGGCGCTTGACCGTCTTCCCACTCTGGGTCGTAGAGAGACGAGTAGCCGTACGAATATCCGTGGGACCATCGATTCACGGTAATGGCCGCGATGTCGTGCTCCGCATCGAAGCCCTGCGCGCCGAACATACCTGTGAGCTGCGCCTTGACCTCCGCCTCGTAGGTCGCGAAGGGGGTTGCGTATAGGCGATGTCGACCCGCTCGGTAGAGGTCACGACGGGTCTGCGTCCCGTCGTTCGCAGGCGCAGGCGCGTGGGCCATCCAGAGGACGACCGGATCGTCCTTGTCGGTCCAGTCGTGATGGTTTCCGAGGTTTACCGGCGGCGCCTTCGTGACGAATGCCCAGAAGCTTCCCGGGCACTGATACTGAGCAGGGCCGGTGGCGTCGACGGCCGCCCCGCTGCGCAGCAGGACGTTCGTCATCACGAGGGGTGTCTTGACGCCGTAGGCGAGGCCGTCCTTCTGAGCTTGCGGTAAATCCGGGCACAGGTGCGGGATCATGCCGTTGTAACAGGCGAGGATGCAGTGCTTGCCGCGGACCGTGTAGGCCTTGCCGCCCGTCGAGTAGTCGACTTCGACGCCGCCTTCGACGTTGCGCGCGTTGACGACTGTGCTGTTCAGCCGCAAACGGAGGTCCGAATCGCTGCGGTCGAGCTTCGTGTAGTCGAAGCGGGCGTCGAGGACGTCCTCCATGGTCTTGCCCGGCGCGACCTCGGGTAGGAGCCTTCGAACCATCATGCGCGCGACCGAGGCGTTCCCATCCGGGAAGATCGGGAAGCGTGTACTGCCGAGAAAGTATCGGTAGAGCTTGCTCACCATCGATCCGGTGAGCCCAACGCTCTTCATGCCCGGGTAGCCGATCAAGAAGCCTTCCATCACGGAGATCGTGTCGGGACCGGTGCCGATGTAAACCTGCGCCATCGGTTCGAAGAGCCTGATCGTGTTCTCGGAGAGGCCGGCGTGCGTGCGCAGGAAGTCGCTGTACGTGGTCTTGTCTAGGTACTCGAGCGTCTCGGAGAGTGAGAGCTCGTCGAGCAGGTCGCGCTCGCCGTCGGCGAGGCCGACGAGCTTCTTCTTTTCTTCGGCGGGGAGGTCGAGCGAGCCGAGCAGGCCCTCGAGGTCGCCCGATCCGAGAAAGGCCATCGGCCACTTACCGTGGGAAACCTGATCCTTGCCGAATTGTTTCCCGTTCAGAAAGAGCCCATAGCCGGCGTCGAGTCCGGACAGCATGTAGTCCGGCTCTCGCGCCGCATCGAGCTTCTCGAGATCGACACCGATCTCCTTGAGCACGCGATGCACAGTGTCGCTGAAGCTCATCTGCTCAAGGTTGACGCTGCCGCCGACACCCAGGAAAGTGCGGCCGTCGAGCTCGAATTCGTTTCGCTTCGCATGGCCGCCGAAATCGTCGTGGTTGTCGAGGATCAGGATCTTCTTGTTCGCGCCGGCTTGCTGGCGGTATAGGTAGGCCGAGGTGAGCCCGCTGATACCGCCCCCGACGATGATCAGGTCGTAGGTCTCGTCGAGTGTCGTGTACGTGCTCGGTTTTTGACCGCCCCAGGCGAGCGCGTGCGAAACCTCGAAGGAGCCGTCGTGGCTGCCGCGCATCCCCGTGAGTTTTGGGGGGTAGTAGTCGGGGCCGATTGGGTTGGGGGCGACTGCCGCGTGTTCGATGGCGAGTAGATCGCGTGGGGAGAGTGTCGCGCCGGCGGCGAGGGCGAGGGCGGCGCCATTCAGGAAGTCGCGTCGTGTAATGCTTGGCTTCATTGTTAGTTTCCTGGACAAGTCGATGAGCTTGTCGGTCCGGTTTTCTTTGGTTTTCGTCGGTTACCTACGTGTCGCTTCAAGACTGTGAAGGCGCTTGGAGTCTGGATGTTAGGGGGCTGACGCGATGGCTGCGGAGATCCACGTGCAGCCATCCGTAGACGATTTTCTAGGCCGTTCTGTTCGTCGACTTCGTAGATCGGGTGATTCCCGAATCCATACTCGCTAAATCATATAGATGATATACCCTTCTCTGGGTAAATGGAACGGCGCGCGGCCCGCTCTGCCGGAAGGGGGGATGGGGCTTACAGCCTCCGCTGGCTGCCCGTTGGCGCCCGAGCGGTCCTTTCACGGCTTCGCCAGGAATTCGAACATGACGAGTGAATCCGACCCGAACCCTTCGACCACGTCACGTCGGCGCTTCCTCGCCGGCGCGGGCGCTGCCGCTGCAGCAACGGCCGGAGGCATCGCCGGATTCGTCGGCGCGCGTGCGATCGAGGAACGCCATCGTGCTCCTGCCGGACCTTTCTTCGGGCAGCGGTCGCATTGCCACTGGATCGAATCTGCCGGGATCGAGGAAATGGCGCCGCTCCCTTCGCTCCAAGGCGACCAGATGGCGGACGTCACGATCGTGGGCGGTGGGTACACGGGGCTCTCGGCTGCATTGCACCTCGCGGAACGCTTCCCGGAACGAAGGATCGTACTGCTCGAGGGATCCCGCGTCGGCTATGGCGCGTCCGGGCGGAATTGCGGCCTGCTCCTTCCCTTCATCAATGGCGCGGAGTCGATCGTCCACGAGTTGGTGGAAGCCGGAAAGGAAGAAGAGGCGCGCAAAGTCTTCGACCTGACGTCGGCGGGCATCGGGCTGATCCGAGAGCTGTCCGAGGAACGTGGCGTCGATTGCGAATTCGAGAACGTCGAAAATTTGATGGGCGCGGTCACCGAAAATCAAGAAGCGAGGCTCGAAGCCGAGCAGAAGACGTTCGCCGCGCTCGGCCTGAACTCGACCTGGCTGTCCGAGGCCGAGCTGCGGAAGCGCGTCGATGTCGAAGGCTACCGCGGCGCGCTGACGGTGCCGACGAGTGCGATGATCAATCCCGCGAAGCTCGCGGCCGGCCTACTCAAGCTGGTTCTCGCTGCGGGTGTCGAAGTCTACGAGGATTCCCCCGCGCTGGAGATTTTGCCCGGGTCGACGGTTCGCGTGCGTACGCCCCGCGGCGAAGTGCGGGCACCCAAGCTCGTCCTGGCCACGAATGCGTATACGCATCACCTCGGGTTCCATCGCGGTCGCATCCTGCCGCTCCACTCGCATAGCATCGCCACCGCGCCGCTCTCAGAGGCTCAGGTCGAGGCACTCTCGTGGACCGGACGTCAACCCTTCTTCGACGTCCGCTCCTTCTTCAACCTGTTTCGGCTCACCGCCGACAATCGCGTCCTACTCAGCGGCGGAGACGGGTTCTACTACTACGGGGGCGCTGCCGTCGACCCTGCAGGGCACGCGGACTACACGCGGCTCGCTCGCGATCTCGTGAAACTCTTCCCCTCGATTGCCGAAGTTCCGGTCACACATCGCTGGGTGGGGCACGTGGGCACGACGCTCGATTTTAAACCGACGGTCGGCGCGGTCGGACCGGGGAATAACATCCTCTTCGCCGGGGGCTACTCCGGCCACGGTGTGACCGTCGCTGTGCTGGCCGGTCGCCTGCTTCGAGATCTCGTCGCCGGCGAGCCGCTCGATCCGGTCTACGACTTCGTGCTGAACCGCAAGCCGCCGGGCACGCCGGGCGAACCGCTCACCTCGGTCGGATTCGGCTTGGCAAAGCGCCTCATCCGATGGGACGACGCGCGGTGACGCGCGCGTCGCGATCACCTAGCTACACGCAAGCCATGCAGAATCACACCACGGCAGAAGGAGCCAGAGGGCTCGAGGGCTGGACATTGCCGCTTGGATGCTCCGCATCGCCGCGTTCGCGAAGAAGCGTGTCGCGGTTGGTGGGTCGCCGAACCGCAAGCCGTGATCACGATGCCAGATCGCCGAGGGCTCCGGCGACGACGGGGTGAGCGATTTTTCCGCGATGCACGTTGAGCCCGGCCGCGAGGCCTTCACCCTTGAGAGCGTCATCGACGCCGAGATTCGCGATTCGGTGTACATAGGGGAGCGTCGCATTGCATAGCGCGAAGGTTGATGTTCGGGGAACGGCGCCCGGCATGTTCGTCACACAGTAGTGGACGACGCCTTCTTCAACGAAGACCGGATCGTCGTGGCCGGTCGGGCGACTCGTTTCGAAGCATCCGCCCTGATCGATAGCGACGTCGACGACGACCGAACCGGGCTTCATCGAACGCACCATCTCGCGGGTGACGAGCTTCGGCGCCGCGGCGCCGGGGATCAGTACTGTGCCGATGACGAGGTCGGCTTCTCGGAGCAGTGCTGCAATGTTCGCGGTATTCGAATGGGCTGTCTTCGCGCGAACACCGAAATGAGCAGCGAGCTCGCGCAGGCGAGGGAGGGACTTGTCGACGAGGGTGACGTCGGCGCCCATTCCGACCGCGATTTCCGCTGCTTCGGAACCTGCAACGCCGCAGCCGAGGATCACGACATTGGCGGGCGCGACGCCCGGCACGCCGCCTAACAAGACCCCGCGGCCGCCCGCGTACCTTTCCAGGAAGTGGGCGCCCACCTGCGCCGACATCCGACCCGCGACTTCGCTCATTGGCGTGAGCAAGGGAAGGGAACTGTCGTCCGCGGTCACTGTCTCATAGGCGATGCACGTCGCACCGCTCTTCATCAGGGCGCGGGCCTGCGCAGGGTCGGCGGCGAGGTGGAGATAGGTGAACAGGGTCTGACCTTGCGAGAGTCGCGCGCACTCTTCGAGCTGGGGCTCCTTGACCTTCACGATGAGGTCGGTGGAAGCGAATAACTCTTCTGCGTCGCCCACGATTTTCGACCCGGCGTTCGCGTAATCCGAGTCGTCGAAGCCGGCACCCAAACCTGCGCCCGTCTCGACCAGAACCTCGTGACGCGAGGCGACGAGCTCGCCGACCCCGCTCGGCGTCATTCCGACCCGAAATTCGCTCTCCTTGATCTCCCTGGGAACCCCAATGCGCATGTTCGTTGCCTCCCTCTTTGTAGTCTTAACGCGCGAGCAGAATAGGGGCTGTTGGTCGACGATACCTTGCTAAGATTGCGCTAAATCTTATTTAAACGCAGGAATATGCGAAATATGATCGGATACATGAATGAATCTTGATCGAACGGACCGGGCGATTCTCGAAGCTCTTCAGCGTGACGGACGCCTGTCAAACGTGGAGCTGGCTTCGCAGGTCCATCTCTCCGAGTCGGCATGTCTGCGGCGGGTTAGGGCACTTGAGACCGCGGGAGTGATCGTCGGCTACCGCGCGACGCTGGATCCGGCGAGCGTCGGTCTACCGGACAATGTCTTCGTCAGCGTCGGCCTCTCGAGCCAGGACCAGGCGGACCTGGACGCCTTCGAAGAGGCGGTCCGTCGCGTTCCCGAAGTCATGGACTGCTATCTGATGACGGGCGACTTCGACTACCTGCTTCGCGTCGTCGCGGCGGGGGCGGCGGACTATGAGCGCATCCATCGCCAGCAACTCACGCGTCTTCCTTCGGTCGCGCGTGTCCACTCCAGCTTCGCCTTGCGGGTCGTCCAAGACGCCGCGGGGCTGCCGATGACGCTCAAAGAGGATTGACTGGCGATCTCAGGCTGCCTTGCGGAGCGCCGCACGCGCGTGGGTTTGGACGCGTTCCGGTCCGAAGGGCTGGA
>DGPZ01000042.1:30535-78040 GCA_002390675.1 Deltaproteobacteria bacterium UBA4427 | reverse complement strand
CCGGCAGAGCATCCGAGGTTGCCTCAGCACCATCCAACTGACGCCCGCCGTGGTTCGAGACAACAACGCCCGATGCCCCTGAATCGATACAGGCCCGCGCATCGTCCCCGCGCATAACGCCCTTCACTACGATCGGAATAGGGGAGCGCTCCACGAACCATGCGATATCCGAAAACGTCAGCGCGTGATCGAAAAGCTCGTTGGGATCTTCAACTTGGCCATCGCTTTGTTGAAAGGACCATCTGTTTCGAGCATCTCTGCGGCGGTTCCCCTGCCGCGCGACATCGACTGTGATGACGACCGCCTTATAGCCCTGCTCCGCACTGCGAGCGATCGCCTCAACGCTCCTCTCACGATCCGCCATGACGTAGACTTGAAGCCATTGCGGTGTGCCGTTCGCGACTGCAGCCACATTTCCCGCCGAGCCTGCCCCGAAAAGCCCCATACAAAAGAGTGCCTTCGCCTCCGCAGCGGCACGCGCAGTTGCGACTGGACCCGCCTCACTGGCTTTATGCTGCATGGCCATCGGCGCAATCGCTACTGGGCTCGACACGGTTTCGCCGAGGAGAGTCGTCGATGTATCGATCGTCCGAACGTCGCGAAGCACCTTCGGCCGCAGCCGCCAGCGGGACCACGATGTCTCGTTTTCAGCAAGCGTCCCTTCATCTTCGGCGCCACCCGCTATGTAGTCATAGAAAGTGGCGTCAATTTTTTCGCGAGCTTCCGCTTCGAGGTCCGGTAAATCCATCGGGCTTATCGACCGCTCAGGCGAAGCAAGTAGACCTCAGAAACTTTCTCGTTTCGCGGTCGACTCCCGTACTTCAATTCGTAGGCATCCGCGAAGGCTGCGAACTCCGCTTCTTCGGTCACCCGCGACGAAGCGAGCTCATAAAGCTTGTCTCCAATCCGAACTCGAATGTTGGGATTCGCGTCGAGGTGCTTTACCCAAGTTGCTCGATTCGCGCCCGCATGAAGATAGAGCGATGGCCCCATTCCTAAGGCCCAAATATTGACCGAGTACGGATCGCTCGGGTTCGTCTCGATCTGAACCGTCGATATCTCGTCGGTAAAGGCCCAGTCAGACGGGATCGCCGCGAGTTCGCCATCGAGTGCGCCTCCAGGGATCGTCACAAAAGGCCCAGAACAGGCGGCCACCAAGAGAATAACCATTAGAGGGCAAGTCTTAATCATAAATCGAGAGAGCACGCCAAATCCTTCGCCCGATGCACCGGGGGCGGCGTGGACATTACCGCATAAGGTACCCACCTCGCCCGGACCTGCTCGGCCTAAATCGCCCGTGAGCCACGCCGAAGGAAGCCATCCCGAAGCCGATTTGCTGACCTATGCTGAATCGAATGTCGTCATCCACTCCCTCTCCGGTCGCCCCTCGAAATAACCTCCCGCTCCCGTCTCTGCTCGCCTACTCGACGCCCATGATCGCCATAAATTTCTCGCTCGTCTTGTTCATGACCTACGTGAACAACTACGCGATCGACGTGCTGCTCGTGCCTGCTGCGGCGATGGGCATGATCTTCGGACTAGGCCGGCTTTGGGATGCCTTGACCGACCCGATGGTGGGCGTGCTCAGCGATCGAACTCAACATCGCTGGGGAAGACGACGACCCTGGATTGCTGCATCTTCGATTCCTGTCGCCGCGTTCGGCATGATGGTCTGGTCTCCCCCCGAATCCCTCTCAACCCCGGCGCTCATCGCCTGGATGACCGTCGCTGTATTTGGCTTCAACACGGCGATGACACTCTTCCTAACACCGCATCAAGCGTTAGGCGCGGAACTCACAGAAGATCACCATTCGGTCTCGCGGATTTTCGCGTTCCGGCAGGCCGCTGGCTATCTAGGAATGATTCCGTGCTTGGTCTTCGCCATAGAATACCTGATGACTGCCGAAGATCGTCGCGCCAGTGCTTCAGAACTGGCTCTCTATGCGGGGATTGCAATCATCCTATTCAACGCGATCTCGGTCGCGACACTGCGCGAACCGACCTCGAATCGACGTCGCGGCGGCGGCAGCACGGCAGGCGTCGCAAAAGACGTTTGGAAGAACGCCTACGCGCGACGGCTCCTCATTATGATCTTTATAGAACACACGGGTTCCGGCGCGAGCATGGTCGTCGCACCCTTTATGATCAAATACGTAATCGGGCTGCCCCACGCGACCGGCGAGATATTCATGTTCTACGTCGGATCGTCGCTGCTATCCCTCCCTCTCTGGCTTGAACTCTCGCGGCGAATCGGAAAGAAATGGACGTGGATGGTGGGGCTAGTTGTGGGCATGACTGGCTATATCGCGCTCTTTTTCATCGGGCCAGGAGAGCTCAGGTGGATGCAGATGGTGGTTAGCATGACCGGCGCGTGCAGCGCCTGCGGAACCATGATCGGCTCGTCCATTCTGGCCGACGTCATTGACGCGGACGAACTCGAAACCGGAGAACGAAAGGAAGGCGCCTACTACGCGTCGTATACCTTCCTCTATAAGGCATCGAGTGGCGTGATGGCCATGATCACCGGATTCGCGCTGTCGGCGACGGGATTTATCCCTGACGCGGCAGAGCAATCGGAGCTAGTGCGAACCACGATTCGCTCACTCAACGGTCTCGTGCCCTTCGCGACCATGCTCGTGGGGAGCTTCATTCTCGTGACGTTCACTCTGACCGAAGACGTTCATGCAGAAATCCGAGCCAAGCTCGATGCCCGGCGCGCTGAAGCCGATTAGCCGAGGAACGGAGGGAATTTTTCCGACTAACACTTGAGTCGGGCCGGCCGAGCTAGATTGAGCGTCTAGCGAAACGAGGGCAGAACGTCGCGGCCAGTAACTTCGAGGGATTCAAGAATCATCTCCTGAGGCTCAATCCAACTGGTTCGAGGAATCATCCCGAGTTCATCCACACCTACGTCCGCGTAGTTCTGGATCGCACGCTTGACCTGTTCTGGATCGCCCACGCACAACCCGCTCTCAATCAAAGCGTTCGGGTCGTCTGCGGTCGCAGGGAAAGGCGGTACCAAGTCGGGATCTTTCGCGGCCTCAGCAATCAATTCGCGAAGACGCGTCTGCGGGATGGGCCGTGGCTCATCTGCGAGCCTCGCCGCAATTTCAGGTACGGTGTCGAAGTAGACTGAGAAATGCGCGGTCGTTAAATTCGCCCGGCGCGCATGCCACTCTCTCGCACGGTCGCCATCTTCAAGACATAACAGGGGAGCGATCGTTAAAAATTTATCGTTCACAACTTCACTGATTGGATCGGGGTCAGCGATTGCCTTTTTGTAGGTTTCAACCAATGGTTCGAGCGCCTGCGGGCTCTGAAAGCTGAACACCGCAACCCCAAGCCCCATTCGACCCGCACGCTCAACCGTATCCGGATTCGTCGCCGTCACCCAAAGCGGCGGATGAGGCTTCTGAAGCGGCTTGGGCAGAACATTCCGCTCGGGCACTGAGAAGTGTTCACCCTCGTGAGAGAAAAGGTCCTGCGTCCACATTTTAGGTATCGCGCGAATAGCCTCCTCCCAATACCCCTTGGTTTCTTCGTTGCGAAGCCCCCAACTATTGACCTCGGTCGAACCACTCCCACGCCCTGTCCCGAGTTCAATGCGACCATTTGTGTAAATGTCGATCATCGCGATCTGCTCGGCGACGCGAACAGGATGATTAATCGGGGCGCAGAGATTCATGATCCCCGTGACCAGCCGAATTCTCTCCGTTCGCATCCCAACTGCCAGGCACGTCAGATGAGACGCGGCGTTATGCGAATACTCTTCGAGAAAATGATGCTCGGGGGCGAAGAATGAATCGAAGCCTACTTCATCGGCCTTGATACCCATCTCGAGATCTTGCCTAAAACGCTCCGGCTCAGACTCTTCCCAAGGCCGCGGCCCTACAACTGCCGAGCAGAAAACTCCGAAATCCATGATGTCTCCGTTTCACTTAGAAGCTTAATGCCAGCTAGAGCAATGCGATCGGATTAACCGTACAGCCGGTACCGCCCGGCACTCGAATCAGTCCCATCGCGAACAAAAAAGCCCAGCGACCTCTCTGAACGCACGCATCCGCGAGTGCGCCTGATGACTCAACATGCCCGACTGATTATCGTCGCCCCATCGGCTCCAGTTCGAATGCGCATAAAAGGATGCATCCCACGCGGCTTCCATCGTAATCTGCGCTTCATTATTTTCTGGCCTTTGCCGTGTATTAGCTTCGGTCATAGCGCCCTACTCCGCTTCCGGCTTTCCCCCGTAGCGAAGCAACGTGAATAGATTCGTACCGACGATCTCATCTTTCTGGTTATAGAAAGTCTGGAGGTTCGTCTGGAAATAACCGGGGCCTAGCTTCGTCTCTTTGAGCGGTGAACAGTTGAGAGTTTCGTTCGTCGAGTAGATTAGATCTCCGGGCCTAACCGGAGCGCCGTACGTCTGGACCGATCCTTGCGCGATCGTATCGGTCATGCCTGGAGGCATAGGGATTCCGCCCTCTCCGTCCGAAGGCGGCGGCGGCGGCCAAGGCTTACGAGTCGGGTCGTTCGCGTCCGGAGCATCGGAGTCGACGCCCGTTTGCGCCGCACGCGCCATGGTCCAGGTAATCAGTCCCATCGGCGGAGCGATCATGCCGTTATGCCGACTCTTGCGTGCGTAGTCCGTATCCGAGTAGATCGGATTATTATCCTCGACCATGTCGCACCAGTACATGACCTGCACTTCGCTCACGGGATAGCCTCCCGGGGACTTCGCGGACTCTTTGCCGAGCCATTCTTTCGCGAAATCCGGAATCTTCGGATGCACCTCCATCGCTGGCCGCGCCATCCCATCAATCGACTTCACGGGCCCATCCGCACGGGACGGCATTGCGAGCGTCGCCGTTCCCGTCGCCGCAATCCCAATATGATTCGCCGCAGAAAGTTGCAACTTAATTCGCTTCTCGCCGCCCTCTTCAAGCTTCTCCGTGACAGTTCCTTCGATCCTCGCAATATCCCCAGGACACAGCTGATTCAGCATCTGCAGTCCGGTTTCGCGAAAGTCACTCTCGGGCCCAGCGAAGTCCGTGACATAACGTCCGAAGAGCGCCTGCTCGAACATCGTATTGACGAACATGTCCCGATTCCCGACCGACTTCGAATATTCGGGATCGTGGTGATAGGGCATAAGGTCCCGCGTGCCGCACACAGCAAGAATGAGGGTCTTCACGGTGATCGGAAACTCGAGAACCGGCAGGGTCTCTCCAGCTTCGACGTCTTCCCAGAACTTGGATTCCACGATGCATTTTCCTTCGTGCGATGGCCGAGTTGGGCGGCGCAATCGAATAGGCCGCGCCGGATCGGCAGGTAGGGTCGGTCGAACGCGCTGGGCAACACCAGTGGCCCAGGCGCGCGCGTCATTCTCGGTCGTAGACTCTCTCTCGGCAAGCGATGCCGCGGCGCTCAATCTGCGGCGAGGGCTTCCGCCGCGATCGCCGGATTGAAGAACTCCCGAAGCGATACGAGACGCCCTTCTCGAAAACGGAACACACCTATATAGGTATTCCGATAGGGCTTTCCGGTCGGTACAGCGATCCCGTCACTCGTGTACTCCGCAAAGAGCAGATCGGGGTCACGACCCTCATGGATTTTGCCCAGATCCAGCCGGAACCGAAAGATCTCGAGGGAGGGTTCGACCGCCGCTCGATAGGCCGCAAAGCCCTCGAGATGAGTCGGCGGGTCGTTGTAGGGAAGCTCCAACACGAAATCGCCGGAACAGATCTCTTCGAGGCGGTGAAAATCGGTCGTGCCGACCGCCTCAAGAAACGCCCTCAACAATTTTTCATTTCGACTCATCCGTGAATCAGCCTCTTCCACTGCCCCTCCAATCAATCCCAACTCACCTGAAACGTAATTTAGAATCAATTTAGGCTTTTTCCGAGTCCGCAACTCCCCTTGGGGCATTTTTTTGACCGTGGGGTCACGCATTTCTCCCCACTTTTGCTCTCCATGGTTATATGATGATCGTGACCTGGGAAGGTAGTGAGACAGACCCACATAGTTGGGGAGGTCTCGCACGAGGATATCGGTACGCGCGTTTTGTTCCAAAATTGAACAAAGCACCCGTAAAGACAAAGGTTGGATTAAGAAAACGCCGGGAAGCGTTTTCTATTCAGTCGGTATTAAACGACTCGCCCCTCAGCTTCATGCCGAGAGCGACGATCGCCACTACCCGTCTAGCAGGACAGCGTTTTTCTCACCCCGCTCTACCAGGTCTGCTCAGTTGAGCATGTTCCGAGACTTCGCATGGTGCGATGCGCTCCGGAGCATGTGCCGGCTCGATCTATTTCCTCGCTCTGAGAAGGCGCGAAGGAGATCGGTAAAGCGGGACGAGACGATCGGCATGACCTCGGAGGAAACTCTCCGAATGTTCTGTCCGCTGTAGAGGTAGAAGTACATGATTTTAAAGAACTGGAGCTTGGCGCTCATCACAGCCGCGCTCGTTGCGCCGCTCTCAGCCGGTGCATTGGGCGTTTCCATTGAGAGCACATCCGTCGCGGGCGCTGGCAACGTAAATGCCCTCGAGAATGGCGACGTGGTCACGTTTGGCTTGTTGCTCGAGAACGCAACGCAGCAAGACGTCTTCGCGCTCGGCGTTGGCGCATATGGATACGACGAAGGTGCTGTCGGCTCAGCGACCGACAACCATCTCGTCTTCGTAAGCAGCACGGCGTCGGCATCGGCCTTCAACAACAACGGGCAGGTGGTCCCGAGTTTTGGCGTGCTCAACGACAATGACGGCCTGGGCAACAGCACCGTCGCAGGCGTCGAGTCCGGCGCACCCTTCCCGTTCAACCAAGAACTCCGCGCGGTCCTCTTTAATGGTATCGGCACGTCGGCTGCCACGGGCACTGGTAACGACGACGCGGGTGTTGGCGGCGGCCTCACGGGTGTAGGTTCTGACATTCACATCCAGGTGTCGTTCCAGGTTCAGAGCCTGGGCGCTACTCCTCTTTCCCCGACGGCAGTGACGCTTGAGTTCGGCACTGGACAGTTCGGAAATGAAGCCGTTGGCACTGGTGGCTCGACCCTTGCGTTCACCAACGCGACCTCCACCTTGACGATCGTTCCGGAGCCGGGCACTGCCCTGCTCATGGGCCTCGGTCTCGCGGGTCTCGCTTCCGTCCGACGAAGCTAGTCACAGCTGAGCATCTTGGAGCTTCGGCTTCGATATGGCGTGTATCGAATCGGTCGCTTCCTCTTCGGAGGGAGCGACCGTTTCGCGTTTTGGAGTCCAAGCTGGACGCAGCTCGGTGGGCTGCGCGATACCCATCCCAAGTTCGAAGCCTCTGGGCGGCGCGTTAGAAGCTAACCGATCGCCTCGGCAGCCCGAAGCGCTGCGATCCGGTCCGCGTCGGCACCGAGCTCCGAAGTCAGCACGTCATCCGTATGCTCACCGAGCCCCGGGGGCGGCGTCATCTCTACTTCGTTCGACGACATGCGAGGCGCGAATCCCATTAAGCGTACTTCGCCTCGCTCTGGATGCGGAAACGTCTTGACGAAACCCCGCGCATTGAGATGCGGGTCATCGTAGAGCTCCTTCGTATCCATCGTCGCCGCACAAGGAATCCCCGCCTCGCCGAGTTCCTTCATCACCTCGTGCTTCGTGCGCTCGCGCGTCCACTTCTCGACTTCTTCGTGAAGCTCCCCTGTCCGTTCGAAGCGTTTCATGAAATCGTCGAAGCGTTCGTCCGCGACCAGGTCCGCTCGATCTATGGCGACATAGAGTTTGTCGATATGCGTATCCGTGATCGTCAGCATGAAAACAAAGTCGTTGGGGCCGTATGGTTTGCAGGCATAGAGCCCTGAGGGTGCCGCACCCACTTGCGAACCATTCCGGGGAACCGCGTTATTCCCCCAATCACCCGTGTTCGCGAGAGGCGTTCGCATGTAATAGGTGATCGCCTCCTGCATCGAGATCTCGATCCGCTGACCTTCACCCGTTCGCAGCTTCTGAACATAAGCGGCAAGGATGGCCATCCCCAGCTGCATGCCGGTCCCTGAATCGCCGATCGTGACACCGGGAAGCGTCGGGGGTCCGTCCGCCTGCCCCGTCATAGAGAAGGTGCCCGCCGCCGCCTGAGCGCACATGTCGTAGGCGAGATAGTTGGCGTAGGGCCCATCGCTCCCGTAGCCCTTCACCGACGCGAAAATAATGGAGGGGTTCACAGATTTAAAGGTCTCGTAGTCGAGGCCTAACCGCTCCGTGACTCCGGGAGCGTAGTTTTCCATCACAACATCGAACTTAGGCAACAAGTCTAGGAGCAGCTGCCGTCCCTCCGGATTGCGGAGATTCAGAACGACGCTGCGCTTGTTCAGATTCCAGTTCCAGAAATAGTCGTCCCCGCCGGCGATCCATCGCCCGGGATCCCCGCTCCCCGGCGCCTCGACTTTCACGACGTCGGCGCCCAGCCAGGCAAGCGCCTGGGTACACGAGGGCCCCGCCTCGTATTGGGTCAGATCCAGAATCCGCATTCCATCAAGTGCCGGCATGTCGCCCTCCCTTGTACGAGACTAAAGCGCAGTCTAGCTTCGGATCTAGTGACCTCGCCCCTCGAATCGACATGGCGGGCCGCTCTCAATCCAATCTGTCAAACAAGTGAACTCGAACGCCACTCATCCAAGACGGCGCTAAGGAAGAAAATCATGGCTGAAATCGACGGCAACACCCTGATCGCCCGCAGTCTCAAGAAGCAGGGCGTCGATCACATGTTCGGCATCGTCGGATTCCCCGTCTTCGGCATCGCCGCCGCCGCTCAAGCCGAGGGCATCCAGTTCATTGGGATGCGCAATGAACAAGCCGCAAGCTACGCGGCAGGCGCGGTTGGCTATTTCACGGGCCGGCCGGGCGCTTGTCTCACGGTCTCGGGCCCGGGGATGATTCACGGCATAGCTGGTCTCGCGAACGCCCAGGAAAACTGCTGGCCCATGCTTCTGCTCGGTGGAGCGAGCAACTCCTACCAGGAAGGCCGCGGCGCCTTCCAAGAAGCGCCCCAGGTTGAGCTCGCACGGATCTATTCGAAGTACGCGGCTCGCCCCGATGCCGCAAACCGAATCCCTTTCTACTGCGAGCAGGCGGTGCGTACCTCGATCAATGGGCGACCGGGCGCGACGTATCTAGATTTCCCGGACAACTTCCTCTCCGCCAAGATGGAAGAAGATGACGTTGTCATTCCGGAGCGCTGCGCGGAACCGCCGCGCATTCATGCTGACCCGAGCGACGTGCAGCGCGCGATCGACGTACTTCGAAACGCCGAACGCCCCCTGGTAGTGATAGGCAAGGGCGCAGCGTATTCCCGCGCAGAAGCCGAAATTCGGCAATTTGTCGAAGCCACGAAAATCCCGTTCCTGTCCTCGCCTATGGGCAAGGGCGTGATCGACGACGATCACGCCTTGTCTGTTATGCCGGCTCGTGGCGTGGCGCTGCAGGACGCTGATGTTGTCCTGCTGCTCGGGGCACGACTCAACTGGATCATGCATTTCGGCCTTCCGCCGCGCTTCGCCGAAGATGTGAAGACGATTCAAGTCGATATTCACGCCGAAGAAATTGGGCGCAATGTGCCCGCCGAAGTCGGTCTCGTCGGCGACATCAAGGCGGTCGCGGGACAGCTCAACGACGCTCTCGAAGCCGATCCCTTCACGTACCCGTCGGATACCCCTTGGTGGAGCGCTCTCTCTGCGAAGGTGACTGAGAACAAGACCTTCGTGCAGAACATGATGAACGATGACGCCGTTCCCATGGGCTACTACCGCGTATTGCGGGAGATCCAGGATCAGGCCCCGGAAGGCACGATCATTCAGGCTGAGGGCGCGAACACCATGGACATCAGTCGCTCCGTACTGATGCACAAAAATCCTCGCGAACGAATCGACGCGGCAACCTTCGGCACTATGGGCGTCGGGCTCGCGCAAGCAATCGCAGCCCAAGTTGTGCATCCGGATCGCAAGGTCATCTGCGTCGAGGGCGACTCGGCCTTTGGCTTCTCGGGCATGGAGGTCGAGACCGCATGTCGTTACCGCCTCCCGATTGTCTTCGTGATCATTAACAACAACGGGATCGGCATCGGTTTCGAAGAGCTCCCGGAGGATCGCTTCCAAGCGTCCGCCATGGCCTACACCATCGAAGCGGGATACGAGAAGATGATCGAAGGCTTCGGCGGCAAGGGCTATTCGGTTCGCACCCCTGAGGAACTGTCATCGTCTCTCAAACAAGCCCTTGGCGACTCGATGCCAAGCATCATCAATGTGCACATCGATCCCCAGGCACGTGCCAAACCGCAAAAGCATCACTGGCTGACGGCGTAATCATGATGGCTCAAATGAAAGCTTCGTTAATCGCCGGGTGCCTCGCACTCACGCTAATGCTCTCCGCCTGCGATCAAGGACCAAGTGTCGTCGGCAGTCTAAGCGCGGACGCACTCTTATCCGCGCCACCCGCGAACGCGCTCATCCTCGACGTACGAACGACGGATGAGTTCGCGAGCGGGCACGTCCCTGGCGCGATTAATATTCCCTATGACGAAGTCGGCATGCGCGTCGAGGAACTCGGAAGCGATCGCGACCGAACCGTGGTGGTCTACTGCGAGAGCGGCGGGCGAGCCGGCAAAGCCGAAGCGACGCTTCTGGCCTCGGGCTTCACGGATCTCGTCCACCTCGAAGGCGACATGCGTGCATGGCGCTCCGAAGGTCGGCCCACGGCAAAACCCTGAATCGGCGCACAGATGCTCCTAACGACGATTAGCGATCACTGTCGTTCCTGATGGCCCCGGTTCCGCTCGAAGAAATCGTTAGCGGGGGACAAGAGTCGCCGGCAGAGACGTCGGCCCATTCGCCCAAAAGACCGGGACCTTCTCCCACTCGAAGTCTGGCGCGAGTTCGATCTTCGTGAGCCGCTCGATCGCGACCTCGAGAACGATGCGTCCTTCAAGGCGTGCAAGTGACGCGCCGGGGCAGACGTGTGGCCCTCCACCGAAGGCGGCGTGCCCCTTAGGCTTCGGTCGGTCGAGGTAGAACTCGTCGGGCGCTTCGTAGAGATCTTCATCGCGGTTCGCTGAAGCAATACCGAAGAAGACCCGTTCGCCCTCGCGCATAGCATGTCCACGAAAGACCGTGTCGTGACAGACCGTGCGCACAAGGTTAATGATCACGGCATCAACGCGAAGGCATTCTTCGACCGCAAGCGGGATCTTTTCGGGGTTCGCCCGCAGCGTCTCTAGTAGGCCCTCTTGCGTCGCGAGTCTATGGAGCAGATTCGAGATCAAGTGCCGCGTGGTTTCATTTCCCGAAATCAGCAGAAAAATCAACAGGGTTCGAAGCTCGATATCGGAGAGCTTTTGGCCGTCGATTTCGGTTTGAATGAGACGCGTCGTAAAATCATCCGGCGGATTCGGATCAATCTTTCGCGCAGCGATCATGCCATCCACGTAGCTTGCGAATTCTGGATGCGCTCCGGCGAATCCCTCGCCGCGATCATTCCGGTTGAAGCGTGGGTAGTCACCCTGTACGACTTCGTCCGACCACTCGCCCCACAAGCGGAAGTCTTCTTCGGGCGCGCCTAGTAAGACGGCGATCACGGACGTCGGTATCGGCATCACTATATCTTGAACTAGCTCGCAGCGGCTCTTGTCGATCGCCGCATCAAATAGCGAGTGAGTGAGTTGGCGTGTGAAGTCTTCGACGCGACTCAGCCGATGCGCTGCAACGGCGGAGTTCACGATCCGGCGAACCTGCCCGTGTCGAGGTTCAGGGATTTCGCTGATCAACATTTCTTCGGGGGGTACGACGACACCCGGTTCGCGCATGCTCGCTCGAAACGTATCGACTTCTTTTGCAGCCGCGATCAGATCTACGTGCTTCGACAAGAACCATGCTCCAGTCGATGTCTTGGAGATCGGTTGTTCTCGCCGCAGCCGCGCGTAGACGTCATGAGGAATCCGCTCGGCCGTATCCATCGGATCCCAGTCGAAATCGAGCATCACATCCGAAGCCATCCGATTACCTCCTTCGTCCGCGAAGACAGTTTTCAGCCTCTCGGACGTACCTCCCAACGTTAACGCCCTCGTGCAGATCCGCCTCCAAGCTTAATAATCCTCGTCTCGTTTCGCGCTTCCCCGATGAGTTCAACGGGTTAAGCTCGATCGACACCAACCGCCAACTAGGCGTACATCTGGAGGGAACATGGATCAGCGTGGCCGGCTCGCCGGCAAATCGGTCATCATCACGGGCTGCGCCCAGGGAACCGGCGAAGTGCTCTCGCGCGTCTTCGCGAGCGAGGGCGCACAGCTCATCCTCGGAGATGTGCAGGTTGAGAAGGGCCAAGCAGTCGCGGACTCGATTGGTGAGGCGGCTCGCTTTACCCACCTCGACGTGCGCGACGAAGCCAGCTGGGCCGCTGCGGCAGAACTCTCGGCGACGGAGTTTGGCGCAGTAGACGTGCTCGTGAATAACGCCGCCGTACTACTCCTCTCCCCTTTCGACAAAATTCGACGCGAAGACTTCATGCGTATCGTCGAAGTTAATCAACTCGGCCCCTTCCTTGGAATGCAGGCCGTCCTCCCGCACATGAAGAAGTCAGGCGGCGGATCGATCGTTAACATCGCTTCGACGGACGGACTTAAGGGCATGAATGGCGTCGCGGCATATGCATCCAGCAAGTGGGCGGTCCGCGGCCTCACGAAGTCCGCAGCAATCGAGCTCGGGCGTTATGCGATTCGAGTCAACGCTGTCTGTCCCGAAGCTGGGAATCCCAACATGAGCGCGGCCTTCTTCCCTGGCCAACCAGACCTCACCGATGTGCCACATCAGATGATGCAGAAAATTTTAAAGGATCCGCGGCCCGTCGTTCCCGGAAGTCGATTGAACGACATTGCCATGATGGCGCTCTTTCTCGCCTCGGATGAGAGCCGATCCTGCACTGCGGCAGACTTTGTAGTCGACGCGGGACTCACCGCCGGTTGGTACCAAGAAGGCGTACCGAGCGCCTAGCCCCTCCTCTCACCCTTCTCTCACCCTCCTCTAGCCCTCCTCTAGCGGCGCTCGCGAGAGCAGAGCTTCGCGATGGAAGAGTCTCTAGAGGGTTCCGCCCAGGGTCCCGAACGAGAATTTTCGAAACTCCCAGGGATACTGCGTCTTTGGTCGATATTAGGCGATTAATGCGTTCGGATAGCGGGCGGCGAGTGCATTCCGAATGCCATCTTTCCAAGTGACATTGCAGGGGCCGCCGAGTTCCTTGCGGCGAGTATTGTCGAGTACCTTCATACCCCACGATGCGTCGGGCCCAACTTCTACGTTCATAGTCAAGCCGGTGATCTCTTCGACATAGGCGATGATCATCTCAACCGAAACGACGTCGTCTCCTCCCAGGTTCACGATCGGAGCGGGCACGGCAGCCTTTAGTATCAAGCTCTGAGCCTGCGTCGCGATATCGTCTTCATGAATCGGGGAACAGAAACTCTCCCCGCCTTCCGCGCGGGTATACGACATGCCGTGCTTCATGAATTCGTAGATGATCATGGGCACGCCGCCGTGCCCACGCGTTCCGTAAGCGACATCGAGGCGCGTAATCACAGTCGGCAAACCAAGGGCCCGCGCCTGAAAACGCACCACCGACTCAGAAACCAACTTGCTCATCGCATAATGCGGCGAGTAGGAAGCGTAGCCGCCCAATTCGTGGTCTTCGTGAATCGGTTCCGAGGATCCCACAGGCACGCGATAAACCGAGGACGAGGACATATGAAGGAAGGCCTTCGCATCCTTGTACCGCTGCATCAAGAATCCTGAACCTTCGGCGTTTTGCGCCATGCCTATCTCGGGACTCGCAGGATCGACGTTTGCGCCGCAATGAAAGACGTAGTCAACATCCGGAAGACCCGAAAGATCATCCTCGCCCATCGAAAAGAGCGCCGTCTTGATCCCGATGGCTTCGAGCTCTTCCTTCGCCTTCGCGTCGGAGAAGCGCGCGGCGGCCCAAACTTCGTTGTTTTTGTTCAGTGTCTCTGCAAGGGGACGAGCGACTTGGCCCGTCGCGCCGGTGACGAGAATGCGTTGGCCTTCGATCATGGCTGGAAATCTCCTGAATAGAATGGGGTCGCTCAAACGGTACCCAACGTATACTCACCTCACATGCCCGAAACGACGTCAAAAACCGATGCTCTTCCGCTCTCCGATTTGCTGGTTCTCGATCTCACGATTGCCCGAGCGGGACCGACCGCCGTTCGCCAACTCGCGGACTGGGGCGCCAACGTCGTACGCATCGAACAGCGACCTGGAGCGGATAGCGGCTTCGCTCATCACTCTCCTGACTACCTGAATCTCCACAGGAACAAACGAAGCCTGAGTCTCGACCTCAAAAGGGAGGAAGGGCGCGCCCTCTTGCATCGCATGATCGAGCGTGCGGACGTCTTGGTAGAAAACATGCGCCCCCCTGTGAAAGCCCGATTGGGTTTCGACTGGGCAACCGTCCACAAGATCAATCCACTGCTCGTTATGGGATCAATCTCTGGCTTCGGACAGGAGGGCCCCTACGCCGATCGCGGCGGAGTTGATCAAATCGCGCAAGGCCTCGGCGGCATGATGAGCGTCACGGGAATTCCCGGCCAGGGACCCGTCCGTGCCGGCGTTGCGATCTCGGATATCACCGCCGGCCTCCAGCTCGCAGTGGGCATTCTCGTTGCCCTGCATGAACGGAAGCGGACCGGACGAGGACGTTATGTCACTACATCTTTGCTCGAGTCGATGATCGGGATGCTCGACTTCCAAGCGGCGCGCTTTACGGTTGCAGGGGAAGTCCCGCCTCAAGCCGGCAACGACCACCCCACTCTTGGGCCTATGGGAATGTATGCAACCCGAGACGGCCATATGAACCTCGCTGCTCCCTGGGGCCGAATGTGGTCAGCGTTATGCGAAATCCTCGAACGCCCGGAGCTCGAAAACGATCCACGGTTCGCCACCACGAATGATCGAGCGTTGAATCGGGCGGCCCTCAACATTGAACTTGAAACGGCTCTCGCCCCACGCACGACCGAGGACTGGGTCGAGCGAATGAACGCAGTCGGAATCCCTTCTGGACCCGTCAACGATCTGGCTCAGACCTTCGCCGACCCGCAGGTAAAGCACCTCGGCGTCGCCGCCAAGGTGACGCATCCCGGTGTCGGCGAGATTGAAATTATTCGAAATGCCACTCATCTCGATGGCGTGAGCGACGAAATTCGTCGACCTTCCCCGGATCCTGGCGAACATACGGATGAAGTGCTTTCTGAGTTCGGACTCAGCTCCGATCAGGTGAAGTCCTTGCGGGAGAAAGAGATCATCTAGTCCGCTGCGATCCGTCGGCGTCCCGCGAAACAAGTCCGGCCCGGCCAAACCAAGCTAGGCAAAGCCGAGCAAGAGCAATAGGCCATCCGTAACGCCTCGCCCTTCAAGGAGTACCATGACCGAGAACAAACGAAGCGGCGTGACCTACCAACGCGCCGATGACTCATATTTCGAGGAGCGCGGCTTGCGGCGCTTCGCCGGCGTGTGGTCGCTGTGGGCACTTGGTGTCGGCGCGGTCATCTCTGGTGATTTCTTTGGCTGGAATTTCGGGCTGCTCTCTGGCGGATTCGGCGGACTCCTCACAGCGACGCTCATAGTCGCAGTGATGTACATCGGCCTCTGCTTCTCCATCGCAGAGCTCTCCCCAGCCCTGCCTCATACCGGCGGCGCCTACTCCTTCGGCCGAACGGCCTTCGGGCCTTGGGGCGGCTTCCTGACCGGCCTCGCGGAAAGCATCGAATACGTCCTCACCCCCGCCGTGATCGTCGTGGGGATCGGAGGCTATGTCGGCACGATCCTCGAAACGAGCTTCGGCTGGAGCGTACCCGCCCCCATACTGTGGGCGCTCTTTTATGCGGTATTTGTCGGAATCAATATCATCGGCGTTGAGCTCACCTTCCGACTAACAGTCGTGATCACATTTATCGCACTACTTGTACTGATCGTCTTTTGGATCGGGGCCATCCCTCTCTTTAGCTGGGATCATGCGCTGTCGGTGGCTCCGGATCCCGGCGCCTCGCGATGGTTTCCCCGCGGCCTATCCGGTGTCACAGCCTGCCTGCCCTTCGCGATCTGGTTCTATCTGGCGATCGAACAGCTGCCACTCGCTGCCGAGGAGAGTCATGACCCCAAACGAGATATGCCTCGCGGGCTGCTCTGGGGAATCGCCACACTCATCGTCGCATCGCTTTTCACCCTCTTCCTCAATGCCGGAATCGCTCCGGGAGCTGCCGTCGTAGGCGCTTCCGAGGAACCCCTGTTCTTGGCGTTTCAAACGATCTTCGGCGAGGGCGCCAGCGCAACCGCCCTCTCCCTTGCCGCGGTGGCCGGACTCATAGCGAGTTTTCATGCCATCATTTATGCCTACGGGCGTAATATCTACTCGCTCTCGCGCGCGGGATATTTCCCGACGTGGATGTCACGTACGCACAAGACACGTAAAACGCCCCATGTCGCACTCATAGTAGGGGCGATTGCCGGATTCCTCGTCGCGCTTTCGATTGAATACGGCCAGGCGTTCTTCGGCGAAGTTCCGGTTGGCGGTGTACTCCTTAACATGGCCGTCTTCGGCGCAGTGATCGCGTATATATTCCAGATGGCGGCCTATCTGCGGATTAAGTCGATTGAAGGGCTCGAGCGCCCCTACGTGAGTCCCCTGGGTCGAACCGGGGCGGCAATCGCGCTCGTCATAGCTTCCATCACACTCGTGTGTCTCTTCGTGAATCCAGATTACCGCCCCGGGATCTACGGGGTCGCGATCTGGTACGCGCTCTCGGTGGCATATTTCGCCTTCTACGCGCGCCACCGCATGATTCTCTCTCCAGAAGAGGAGTTTGCAGAGCAGGCAAAGAAGAGCTGACTTGAACCGCCCGGAAGCCGCGCAACCGCGCAGAGCCAGCGCAGCCAACAACATGCATCAACCGCATCATTTCCCCTTCACTTGTCTGCACGAAATCCTGAGCGATTGTCTCTCCACACGGCACTACTCCACACAGCGCGCCCAGTAGCTAAGTCTTAAGCGAGTGTACGCCAACTCCTAGCTAGGCCAGGTTCGGTCATGCGGGAGGCAATCGTTCGACCTACCGTTGGCGAGCACCCATCGGTCTAGCCGACGCGCCCCCGGAGATGAGTCCTATGCCCGCCACCCGAATTGCACTTCTTTCATGGCTCCTCTCGGTCAGTTTTTCTGCGCTCTACCTCAGCAAATTTTTGGGACATCGCATTGAGGGCCGCATCGCCACCAGTAGCGAGCTAGGCGTCGCGGCGATGGTGCTCGTATCTATGGGCATCAGCATCGTTTTCACCGTTCGCGCCGCGGCCGCGCCAAGCAACGATGCGGACGGCCAGCTGAAATCGCCGAGCGGCCGGCGTCGATTCCTAACAGCCGCGATAGGCACGACAGGCGGTATCGCGGCTAGCCTCGCCGCAGCGATCATCCCAAATCGAGAATGGGGCAGCGTTACAGCCAAGAACATTTTTCTTGTCAGGCCGGAATACAAATCCGACGTCTCTCGTGACGAATGGGCTGGGGCGCGCGTCGAAGGCTACCGACGACTAGGCAGAACAAACGCCTTCGTGTCCGACATTTCCCTCGGTTCTGGATCAAGCACAGGCGGACGACAAACCGTGGAAGTCACCCGCGAAGCGATCGATCGCGGCATCAACTACTTCGACACGGCCCCCGACTACAGCGAGTCCGGCTCCGAAAAGCGCTTCGGCGAGGCCATGAAGGGACAGCGCGACAAGATGTTCGTCGCGACCAAGTTCTGCCTTCCCAATGGACACATTGCGCCTGGATCGAGCGTCGAAGACTACATGCAGGCAGTCGAAGGCAGCCTCACGCGACTTCAAACCGACTGGGTGGATCTCGTCCACATCCATTCCTGCGATTCCGTTGATCGTCTGATGGACCCCAACGTTCATGAAGCCTTCGACCGGCTCAAAGAGCAGGGCAAGGTTCGCTTCCTTGGCGTATCGACCCACACGCCTAACTTAGAAGCCGTTGCGAACGCAGCCGTCGAGAGCGACCGCTTCGACGTCATGATGCTCGCCTATCATTTTGGCGCTTGGCCCAGCCTTGAAAACATTATCGATCGCGCCGCCGCCAAAGATATCGGGATCGTCGGTATGAAGACCTTGCGCGGATCGATGCATCATTTCCTAAACTGGTCGCCGGACGAGCGCGATTCATTCACCCAGGCGAGTTTCAAGTGGGTGCTCTCGAATCCAAGCGTGTCCTGCCTCGTCATCTCACTCTGGGAGACCGGGCAGCTCGACGAATTCCTCTACGCGTCCGGAGAATCCCTTCGGCCCCAGGACGTCGCAGTGCTTGATCGCTACAGCGAACTCACAACAGACAATTATTGTCGTCCTCATTGTGGTGCTTGCCTAGAAAGCTGCGAAAAACAGCTGCCGATCCATGACGTGCTTCGCCAGCGGATGTATTTCGAAAATTTCGGAGCCCAAAAAGAAGGCATGCGCCTCTACGGAGAGCTCGCGAAGAACGCATCGGTCTGTGCGGGATGTGCCGCGCCCTGCGCCGGTACATGTCCGTCGGGGCTCGATATCCAAGCTCGGATGAGCGGCGCACATAAGCTGCTCTCTCTCAGTTAACACCAAATACGGAACCTTGACATTTGACACGCAGCGACGCTCTGATCGGCGGCATTGAACTAGCCGCACGGACTGCCGGCTCACTCCTACAAATCGGCGCCGATGCGGTAGGCGACCAATTCGGCCGCTCGTTACCGTGTTCACGCGAATCTATTGCGGATGCGAAGGCACTTAATAGTCTCCTCGACGAGTACCCACCGGAGGTCGGCCGCCTCCTTCCAGAGATCATCGCGGCACGCTTGCCCGGGGTCGACTTCGAGAGCAGCAACTGCATCAACTTCTTAGTCGATGTCGAATTTGCCGAAACGATCGGCATAGCCGATCCGGTTCACGGCACCCCTCGCACCCTCTACGCAAAGATCCCGTGCAGAGAAACCGCGACACGATCCTTTGCGAACACCCTGGGCTTTTGGCCTCTTGAAGTCCTCTTCTGCCAGCGCCTCGCACATCAAATCCCCCTGCGCGTGCCCAAAGTCTACGCTGCGGCAAAACGCGGCTCGCGCTTCATCTTGCTGCTAGAGAATCTCCATGAGACTCCCGGCGTAAAGCTCTTCATCAATCGAGACATGGCCGCGGGCACCACTCCAGAACAAGCGGAACGAGTACTCGCAAGCTTCGCTGAAATGCATGCCCATTTTTGGGGAAAGACTGAAGCAGAACGAGAGGTGTTGCTTCCCGGCGAGTACAACACGTACACCGCGCCCAAGTGGAAACGCGTTACCCGTGCGCTCAATGCTTCCGCCCTCGCCCCCGCACAAAAAGCCGCGCCCGATCTCGTAAGTCCGCATCTCGTCGAAACCTGTCGACTCGCGCTCGACCGATGGGATTCAGTCCTCGACGCATGGTACGAAGGCCCTCTGACCCTCGCTCACGGCGACAGCCACCTCGGCAATTGCTTTGAATACCCGACGGAGACGGGTCCCAAGGTTGGAATGATCGACTTTCAAGCGGTGCACTGGAGCAAGGGCATGCGTGATGTGCAGTATTTTCTGATCAACTCACTCGATTCGGAAGTGCTCGCAGAAAATGAGGACGCCCTCATTCGTGGCTACTGCGCAGAGCTCGAACGCCACGGCGTAACGCTCTCCTTCGACGAAGCTTTCGAGCAGTACCGAGCCTTTTCGTATCAAACGCTCATGGTCGGCGTCGTTCCACTTGGGCTCAGTTCACTCACTGAACGAAGTGAGACAGTCCTCGCGGTAACGAAGCGAGGCGCAGCGGCGGTCGAACGGCTGGGACTTCGCGAATGGATCGAGGGGCTATAGGTTGGCTTAAGGGGGGCTATCGGCGGAAGACCGAGCTCTAAATGGCTTCTTCGCGCGCGAGCGCCGCCACTTCTTCCGGTGACATCCCCAGCCAGTCTCGATAGACCTCGGCATTATGCGCACCCAATGCTGCACCTAAGTGCCGATGGGTCCCGGGCGTGCCTCGCAATTTTGGCATCGGCCCCGGAAGGTAGACTTCGCCTAACGTTACATCTTCAAGGGTAGAAACCGACGCGCGCTCAAGTAGATGAGGGTCAGACAGCAAGGCCGAAAGGTCATTGACCGGCGCCACGGGAATTCGAATCTCTTCAAAAGCAGCAAGCGCGTCAGCTCTAGACCTCGTAGAAATCCATTCAGCTACGATCCCGTCGAGTGCATCCGCTGCATCTAGCCGGGCCGCAGAGGTCGCAAAACGTGCAAGATCGCCATCGCCATCCCGACCGATCAGCGAAAGAATCCGACCGACCTGAGCGTCAGTCGTTCCCGAAAGCGCAAGATAGTCGCCGTCTCTCGCCCGGTAGACGTTGCGAGGAACACCGCCGGCGATCCGACTACCCAACCGGCGTGGCGGCGTTTCACCTTCGACATGGTTCGCGAGCGGCAAAGCGAGTAGCTGAAGAACTGGCTCAATCATCGACACATCAACGTGTTGACCTGCTCCGCTCCCCGACCCCGCACGATCACGAGAGTAGAGCGCCATCATCGTACCGATCACACCAGACATTCCAACGAGCGTGTCCCCAAGTGGCAGCGAGGGAACCGTAGGCGGCCCGTCCGAAGCCCCGTTCATATGCGCGAATCCCGCGAAGGCTTCGGCAAGGGTTCCGGCACCGGCTCGATCCGCGTTGGGACCCGATCGTCCGTAGCAGCTGATGCTGACAACCACGAGCTTCGGATTCCGCCGAAGGAGCGAATCGAAGTCGCACTGCCACCGCTCAAGCAGCTTCGCGGTGAGGTTTTCGATCAACACGTCTGCCTGCTCGACGAGTCCCTCGAAGACGCGCATCCCCGCCGCATGATCTAGATCGAGAGTGATGGCGCGCTTGTTTCGCGCAACGAGTGCCCAGGCCGGAGATCCGCCATTTCGCGAGGATCCGATCCGCCGGAGTGGATCACCATTTCGCGGCTCGATCTTCACGACATCCGCCCCAAAATCGGCGAGAGTCGCCGCGACCTGAGGCGCAGCAAATAGGTTCGTTAGATCAAGGACACGCAGTCCTGCTAGAGCGGCGGGTGGCGACATCTGCACCACAGTACCATCGCTCAAGCGGGGATCCACGGGTCGCAACAACTGCCCCAAGTCGCATACACTCACGCAGTCCCGCAACTAGATCCGCGAGACCGATCAGGAGAAACGCATGGCCCGACTCACAATTCTTGACCCAACCGCATCGCCCCCGGACGTCAACGCCGATCCGGGGCCGAGCTTTGACGCGAGTTCTCTTTCGCAGGCACGTGTAGGCATCCGATACGATCTGACCTGGCGGTCCTTCGATTGGGTTCGCTCCGAATGGCAGCAGATGTTCAGCGAAGAAGGCGCTTCCGTCTCGGAGTGGTGCGCCGGGGACCGTACGGGCGACGCTGCGGAGCAAACCCTCACCGAGCTCAAGGTATTTGCGGCGCGACAGGAACTCGTTCTCAGCGGTCTCGGTAATTGAGGAAGCTGTACTTCCTGGACGGTGTACGACGCAGTCGTCGCACTAAGGGAAGGCAAGACGGCGGTCGCCGTTGTAACTTCTGAATTCGAAGCTCTCGCGCATAGCATGGCGGCCAACGCCGGCCGATCTGCGTTACGCATTCACGTTCTCCCTTACCCGCTCGACAGTCTCCCCGAGCAAGAGGTACGCGAAATTGCAAGACAGCACTTTCGACCGCTCCTGCGGACCGTCGGGATGTGAAATTGATTGGCTGGCGAGCCCTCGACTTGAAGTTGACGACGACCCGGTCGCCTTCGCCAAGCTCGCGACGGAATCTGGCTGGGGTGATGGCCTTCCCTTGATTCCACCTACCGAAGAGCGGGTTCGGAGCTTCGTCGCAGCATCAAATCGATTCCCCGATGATTTATTAGGCGTGTTGCCCCCGCGTGATGGTCGGTGCACAGTCGAAAAGCTTGCGATCAATGCGGTGATGTCCGGCGCTCCTGCGGAATCGATGCCCCTGCTATGCGCCGCCATTGAAGCGAGCATTGATCCCGCCCTAGATCTTTTCTCACTCAACACGACAACAAGTTCGGTCATGCCCGGCATTTTCGTTAATGGCGAGGCCAGACACGCACTTGATCTGCCCATGGGGGCTGGCTGTTTTGGCGGCGTTGCGGGCCCCGCCCCAGCCATCGGGCGCGCGCTTCGCCTCGTGATGCGGAATGTCGCTGGGCAGAAAATCGGCGAGAACTCGAAGAGTGTTTTCGGCCAACCCGCGCGGGTCACAGGAATCGTCGTTGCCGAGTGGGAAGAGCGCTCACCGTGGGCACCGCTAGCGGAACGTCGAGGCGTTCAGGGCAATGCGGTCACGGCCTACGGCTGCATCGGAACGATGGATATAGCGGACGTCGCCGCCGAGTCCGCAGAAGACCTTGTCCAAGTGATCGGCAAATCCTTGGCAGTCCCGGGCACGAACGCCTTCATCAGCCATTGGGGAGCGGAATCGATGCTCTGCCTACCCCCGCCCTGGGCCGACCGCATCGCCGCTCGATATCCACGAATCGAAGACGCGCAGCAAGCCTTATGGGAAGCCGCCGCACATCCCATTGGATTCTTTCCCGAGCCGCACCGCATTTGGCTCCAAGAGCGCGAACGCGTCGACCAATACGGCATCGTTCATCTCGTCGAACACCCCGACGAGCTCATCGTGATGGTATGCGGTGGCCTAGGCAACCTTCACGGCATGGGCCTGCACAACTTCGGACCGACACGCGCCGTCACCAAGGGCTTCTAGCTCGCGCCCAAAGAAAATGGAAAAGGGCTTCCGATCAATCGGGAAATAGCATGCGGGAAGCATTGGCTGTTCGGCGAGCGAACTCCGCAAGAGAATACTGCCTTTCGGCTTCGCTCAATACTTCAACGACGATCGGCAACGCCGAGGCGTCTCCGCGTTTCGTGGTGACTAATTCGAGACAACGAGCGAGTTCGAAGCCCCCTTCGCCGGGTAGACGTCGAAGATTCATTGTCGCTTCCCCGAAGGCACCTTCCTCGTAAGGCACGCCATCCGAGAGCTGGACGTTCGCGAACGAGGAACTGGGAAGTGCCTCCAGCGCATCCCATTCCGCACCCTGTGGATGAAGAAAGAAGTGCCAGGTATCCAGAGTGACGCCCGCTCCGGGGACATCAATTTCACGAAGCAGGGCCGCGCCTTGTGAGACCGAGTTTAACTGCGTCCCCCGTGAAAACTCGATCGCCAGCCGTGTGCCTACCCGACCGAAAGCCTCCGCACATTCCCGAACCCGTGCCGTCACGGATGCATCCAGAGACGAAACGATCCGGGCATTCACGAACTCAGCCCCAAGTACCTCCGCATAACGCAGGTGCTCAGACAATTCGGCCTGAGTCGCTTCTTCCTCTCCGATCGCGATTCCTGCGATCTCCATGCAGGCGAGAGAGCGATCGCTCATCGCTGCTGCAAGCTGCTCTGGCGACACGCCCGCAGCCTCGATCGCACGTAGCCAGAAAATATCCGGGGCGATCGCGTCGTAGCCAGCTAGCGACGCCGCATCGAGATGAGCCTCCCACTGAGTAGGAAGCCCATGAAGCGGCGAATGATTGAGTGTTGCAAGACCTAATCGAGGCATATCCAAATTCTATCTCGGCTGCAGAATCCCCGGTAGACCCCGACATGCCGTGGTGTAACGTGAAGCTATGCCCGATGCCGAACTCAAAACCGCCCGCACTACTCTCGGCCTGCTTCTCGTCATTTACGTCGTCAATCACATAGATCGACAAGTGATGTACATCCTCGCCGAGGATGTGAAAGCGGACTTGCTGATTTCAGATGCTCAACTCGGCTGGTTGATGGGCGGAGCGTTCGCAATTTTCTACACGTTCGCTGGCCTTCCGATCGCACGACTCGCGGACCGCGGTAATCGCACTCGAATCATCACGATCTCACTGCTCCTATGGAGCGCAATGACAGTCGCCTCGGGCACCGCCCGCGGATTCATGAGCCTGCTCGCCGCCCGTGTTGGCGTCGGCGTTGGTGAAGCCGGCTGCACTCCACCGGCTCATTCGATGATCTCCGACGTCTTCCCTCCCGAAAAACGCGCGAGCGCTCTTTCTACCTATTCGTTAGGCGTTCCTCTGGGTACGCTCTTCGGCTTGGCAGCGGGTGGGTATCTAGCGCAAGAGCTGGGTTGGAGATCTGCCTTCTTTGTCGTCGGCGTACCGGGTGTGTTCCTTGCTCTGATTGCCAAACTATACCTTCGTGAACCCGAACGCGGCCGCTTTGATACCGACACTGACCTCCAGCAAGATCCCCTCGCGAAAACCTTCTCCTTCATAGTCGGCCTACGTGCCATGCGACACGTCCTCATCGCCACCGCACTCCAAACGCTCTTCCTCGCTGGAGCGGGTGCCTTCCATGCGTCGTTCCTCCGGCGTGTGCACGGCCTCTCAGGTAGCGAAGCTGGACTCACGCTCGGTCTTGTGGCGGGATTCGCTGGAGGCTTTTCGGTCCTCGCGGCAGGTTGGATCGCGGATCGCCTCGGCACGCGCGATGTGCGCTGGCATTTTTGGATTCCCGCGATCGGCGCCCTCGTCTCGCTCCCCTTCTCGTTCATCGCTTACTCGACGGGAAACACGAGCCTTGCCGTGGCCATGATTGCCGTAGCAACCGTCTTCAATCACGCATACTCGGGACTCACGCATACAATCATGCAGGGGCTCGTGAAGCCGAGGATGCGCGCGACCATGTCGGCCGTTGCGCTCTTCACTATGAACCTCGTCGGGTTCGGAGTGGGCCCCGTGCTTCTCGGCGTGCTCTCCGATGCCTACGGCGCGGAAGGCGGCCTTAGCGCAGCCCTGCGAATGCTACTCATCTTCTTGGCGTGGTCGATCCTGCACTATGTGTTAGGTGCAAGGAGCTACATCCGCGACCTCAACGCCAAGACCTCAATGCTCTAAGCCCCGCCTGAGAGGCGACTCTTCATCGAATTCTGAACTAGCACTGGGGCTCCGTAAACCCAAAAGGACTAGAGGCCGAGGTACTAGATCAAAAGCTAGGCCGTAGGACGGATCTTGTAGCGAATCGGCAGAGTCTTCAGGCCAGCCACGAAACTCGAGGCGATATGCGTGGGATCTCCCGCCAACTCGATCGTGTCGACACGGTTCGCCAGTTCCAAGAAGAGCGCACGCGAGGAAAGTCGCGCGACATGCGCCCCGAGGCAGAAATGTTCGCCTGTGCCGAATCCAAGATGGCGATTAGGGTGCCGAGTCACGTCGAACTGAAAGGGGTTCTCGAAGACGTCGTCGTCGCGATTGGCCGAGGCGTAGAACATCACAAGATCCTCTCCAGCCTTCATCTTCACGCCACCCACCTCGGCGTCCACAAGTAAGTTCCGCTTCATATAGTTCACCGGCGAAGTCCATCGAATCACTTCTTCGACCGCTGTCTTCTCGAGCGAAGGGTTTGCACAGAGCTTCGCCATCTGATCGGGGTTTTCGAGTAGCGCCTGCATCCCGCCTGAGATCGCGTTGCGTGTCGTGTCGTGGCCCGCCGTAAAGACGATTAGGTAATAACCGAAGGTCTCCATCGGACCCATAGGGGAGCCGTCCGCCATTTTTGCATTTGCGAGCAGACTTGCGAGGTCGTCGCCGGGATTCGCACGTCGGTCTTCGATGATCCGAGTGAACAGCGCGCCAAAATCTGCGAGCAAGGACTGCGTGGCAGCCTCTCGATCTTCTCCCTCTCTCTGCAAATCCGGGTCGTCGCCTGCAAAGAGTTGCTGGGTCAGTTCGAGAAGTAGATCCTCATCGTCCGGGCCGATGCCTAGAATTGTGGAGAGGACACGAAGGGGATGTCGTTGGGCGATGGATTCGACGAAATCGGTTTCGCCTTCCTCGCCTAACTTGTCGATTTGGCCCTTCGCACACTCGGCGACGATTTCGTCGAGGCGGTGAATACTGCGTGGGGTAAAGAAGCCGCTCGCGACCTTTCGAAAGTCACGATGTTCCGGCGGGTCCATCTCGATGATCGTGCGCATTCGACCAAACGCATCGCCCTCTTCCCGAGCATGCAGCTGCCTATTATCTAGAAGCATCGGACCTGCGAGGTTGCTGAATATCTCCGGCTTGTTCGAGATCGCCATGATGTCCGCATGCTTCGTAATCGCATAGAAAGGTGGATGCGTATCGGGCTCAACATATTGGACGGGCGCCTCGCGGCGCAGCTTCGTCCACACCTCGTGGGGCTGCCCGTTCACGCCATAGTTGTTGGGCGTGATCAGATCATTCGGGTCGAAGTCGAGCGCCATGAATAGGTGTCCTTAGCTGAGATTCGCGAGTCGTCTGCCCGATCAGACTCACGACCGGGCAGAGTACAATCTTAGCGCCCAGATCCTGTCTCGGGCACACCTCAAATTCAACGAAATCGACGTATTCATTAGATGGGCTCCACCGGATCACGTGCAAAATCGGCAGGAGACCGAATGACTGGGTTTCATCTGCTCAAGCTCGATGACGCCGCCCATAAGCTCTCGACGATCCACTAGGAGTGGACTGCAGGCTAGCAGTTCGCGAGTTGCGCTAGCCGAAGAGCACCGGCAGTCTGCGGGGAGCTCGAAAGCCGCGGCCTACGATCTGTACATCCTTTTCCTCGGGGTCGAGGCGGAGATTAGGCAGTCGGTCGAGCAGCGTCTCGATGACGACTTTTGTTTCCATCCGCGCGAGATGCATCCCGAGGCATCGATGAGGACCAAATGCGAAGGACATATGTTGGCGCGTCGGGCGATGAATATCGAAGCGGTCTGGATCCTCGAAACGTGACTCGTCCCTATTAGCGGATCCGATCACGACCTGAACTTGGGAGCCCGCAGGAATTTTCACTCCTGCGACTTCCGTGTCTTCCGTACAAAGTCGCCCGATTCCCGTCAAAGGCACTTCCCACCGAAGTCCTTCCTCAATCGCCTGAATCATCAAGCTGCGATCTCGGTCCAGCGCCGAGAGCTGCTCGGCGTTAGTCAGAAGCCCATACAAGAGATTACTGGAAGATCGATAGGTCGTCTCGGCTCCGGCCGGGAGAAGCAGTCGCAGGAATCCCAGGACGTGCTCGTTGTCGAGACGCTGGCCATCCAGTTCCCCCGTCACGAGAACACTGATCAGGTCGACCCCCGGATTTTTTCGCCGAGCTTCGATAAAGGGCGTGAGGTATTCGCCTAACTTCTTGGAGGCATTGAGGCCGGTCTGAAAATCGATCGCGATGCTAATCAGTTCGACCGCCCACGCGTGAAATTGCGGCAGGTCTTCCTTCGGAAGCCCGAGCATGCCAGCGATCACATGGACCGGGAAAGGAAAGGTCAATTCGCGCACGAGGTCGGCATGTCCACGATCCGCGAATTGATCGACCAGCTCGGTCACGACGGGGCGAACGAGATCCTCTTCCCATTGTTCGAGCGCCTTCTTGCTAAAGGCCTTCTGGATCAAACTGCGATAGCGACCGTGCTCCGGCTCATCCATCACTAAAATATTCGGACCCATCACGAGGCCCATCGTCTCTTTATACGCGCCAGAAGAAAAGACGCGACCCTCTCGGAGCACTTCCGAAACCGCGGCGTGAGAGACGGCAAGAAAGGTCCGCCCGTCGGTCGCTCCGAGCGAGACACCCCCCGCTCCGGTCGACGGCTCTTGCTCGACGATTCCGCCCTTGGCCCGCAGAGCAGCGAATTCAGGATAGGGATCTATGCAACTATCGGATCCCATCGCGCGATCGAAGGCCTCAAAAGGGTCGATGTCCTGCGCGGTCGTACTCATGGCGATCTCCTTGCCGGCTTCGTGCCCGCAGTTGACTCAGTAGCGTGACGACCCCCATGAAGTAAGTCAAGCAGATTCGAACTCATCAATCCCTGCCACGGCGGAGATCGTCTTTGATCCACGAACCTACCCACCTCCCCATCTCCCCACCTGCGCATCCACTCATTTGCCTCCCACAAGATTGAGTATGGCCCTTCCCCTCGCACCCGAATTTTGGATAGGATCGAATGCAGTCGAAAACGCCTCGTTTCCGGCTTTACGTATCTAGCGTGCCAGTCAGGCACCAACGGAGTGACTATGCCCCTCGGACCGATGGACGATTTTCTCGCCCACCAAACACCCGACACTTTTGATCACGTCTATACAGGCGACCGCGCGTTCTACGACCGGTACTACTTCAACTGCCATTCATCTAGTGACGAAATATTCCTGATCACTGGCATGGGCCAGTATCCGAACCTCGGCGTGCTCGACGCCTTCGTTACGGTTTCCGTTGAAGACAAGCACTACTGCGTACGTGCGAGTCGCGAACTCGGCCACGACCGGCTCGACACCTCCGTCGGCCCCTTCGGCGTCGACGTCGTCAAGGGCCTCGAAACGCTTCGAGTCACTTGCGAGCCTAACGACTGGGACATCGACTTCGATCTCACCTTCGAAGGATTCGTCCCCGCCCTCGAAGAACCGCCCATGATTCGGCGCTCGGGAAATCGCCTAACCGAACACACCATGCGCTTCGCGCAGGTCGGTAATTACTCGGGACATATCAACGTTGCGGGTAAGCGCTACGACGTCACCCCCGACAGATGGAAAGGCGCACGGGATCATTCCTGGGGCGTTCGACCGAACACGGGCGAGATGGAGCCTCAGGGCATCCTTGCAAACTCGCGGCCGGACGGTGCATTCGGGCATTTTCACAACTGGATCCCGATGCAATTCGATGATTTCATGATCAAGGTCTACTTCGACGAGGATAAGGACGGCAATCGCTACTTGGAAGAGGCGGTCAAGGTTCCCCGAATTGGGCTTGATGGCCCAACCTTTCATCTCGGCAGTCCGAAGCATGAGATTACTTGGAAGCCGGGGACGCGCGAAATAGCCCAGACGGTTCTCACTTTCGCGAATACCGATATTCGAATCGTCGGCACCCCACTCCGTACCAACTACCTATTAGGTGGGTCCGGTTATCGCCCGGGAGAGGATTGGGGACTGGGCCACTACCAAGGCCCTCTCAAAGTCGAGGGGCTCTCCTGGGACCTGAGTGATCCGAAGCAATTTGCCGACGTGCAGGGGCTTAACGAGATGCTCTGTCGATGGGAACTCTCTACCGGCGAAATCGGATACGGCATGCATGAGAATGCATGCTTCGGGATCTACCATCCCTACGGCTTCGAAACTATGGATGCTGTCGCACCCTAGTTATCAAGACGCGGCGAATCCCTCCCAGCCGGCTGCCCTTTCAGGGTGGCCGGCGGCGAGTGAATCGCCGGGGGCGAACTAGCGCCCCTTAAACTCCGGCGTTCGTTTCTCCATGAATGCTTTCATGGCTTCACCGAGATCCTGAGAATTAAGCGTCGTGATCATGGTCCAAATCCCATTCAATAGAAGGCTCTGCTCCGTGGTGAGATCTTCGCCGTTCTCGAGTACAAACTTCGTCCCTCGGACCGCGAGTGGAGCATTGGCTGCGATCTCGAGGGCCATCTCGAAGGCAGCTTGATAGGTCGCTTCCGCGTCCGCATGCACATCGTTCACGAGGCCAATCTTCTCGGCCCGCGCCGCATCGATATCCTTGCCCGTGTAGGCGAGTTCCGCGACATGCCCGGCCGTGATCACCTTAGGCAATCGCTGAAGCGTTCCTATATCCGCTACGATTCCGATCTTGGTTTCACGAATCCCGAAGAGCGCATCGGTCGAGGCGATACGGATATCGCATGCAGTAGCGATATCGAGCCCGCCGCCTATACACCAGCCGTGAATGGCTGCGATCACGGGAACTGAGGTTTTTGCAATCCGAGTAATCGAAGCTTGAATCGATTTCGTATTTGCGAGTTGACGAAGATTTGCGGTCGCCCCGGAGAGCGAGCCGCTAAGCCCGTCTTTCTTGGCACTACTGTTGCTGGATGCCCCGCCTCCAGATCCGCCTAACAAAGCAAGATCTAGGCCGACACAAAAGCTATGGCCGCGCCCAGCCAGTACGATCGCGCGGGTTTCGCCGTCGGACTCCAGTGCTTCCAGACCCGCGACAATACCCGTCCAAAGCGCTTCATTTATGGCGTTCCGCTTTTCCGGGCGATCCAGCCAGAGTGTTCCAACACCATTGCGTCGCTCGATCGAAATCGCTTCGCAGGAAAAGTTTTCGATGGCACCCATATTTTTCCCTTGTTGCTCAGGACTCCTCACTCGAGTGTCGGAGAAGCCAAGAACGCAAACTACGCGTTCAGGTCAAATTGCTTCGTCGCGATCTTCTTGCAAATCGCATACGTCGGCTGCACGCTGGGTCGCGCAGCCATCTGCTCGAAGAACCCAACCAGCAAGGGCCAACGCGAGACGTCTGGCACCCCAGCAACCAGTTCTATCTGGACGAGCATGGACATCACCGCCGCGTCGGCGACCGAGATGCTGTCGCCGGCCAAAAATCCGTTCGAGCCCTGATCGCCCGCGAGTTCTCCTTCGAGATAGTCGAAGATCGGCGGAAGGTCTTCATTCCAAGTCTTCCTCGCAGTGTCGAGATCGGGCTCCTTCTTCTGCATTAAGTTGAAGAAGATGGGGCGAAAGATGCCCATCCCCATAGGACTGGCGAGCACCGTATCTGCGTACTCCTCAAGCCAAACCGCGCGCCCATAAAGGTAGGGGTCAGACGGATAGACAGACGGTTCAGGCTGCAGTCGCTCAAGATAAGCGCAGATCGCTGACGAATCAGGAATTGTGCCTAACGTCCCCTCTTCCGAAATAGCTTTGTTGCGCAGAACCGGGATGCGCCTCGCCGGACTGATCGCCTTAAACCAGTCGGGCATCGGCATGATGTTCACCGGATCGCTCTCGAACTCGAGACCCTTTTCGCGCAGTACAATGTCGGCTTTTCGAACGAAGGGGGAAAGCGGAGCGCCATAAAGGACGAGACTCATGATTTTCTCCTGAAAAATTGAGAGACGGGCAACGCTGGGAGAATATGGCATAGCCCGTGCCGATTGGTTGAGCGACCCAAAGTGAGTAGGAGACTCTCAGTCCAGAAGAAGGAGGCTGTCCGGGGCCATGCGGTAGAATCGAAGGGCGTGCCTCGGCCGCGTTCGCGAGCGCGTTGATCTCCGCTGGGGCTGGCCGCGTTCATCGTTACTTTGACGGCTCACTCGTTCACCGCCCCGCCCGCCCGCGCGGCGCATACGATCCCAAGACCGCAGCGCCGCGACTTGGCTAGCCGATGCCGTTGATCAGTACGGCAAAATGATTCGACGTCGCTTCATGGCGTACCGGAATCAGCTTTTGGTAGTCGCCGGATTCGTAGATCTCCTTGGCTGCTTCCATCGTCTCGAAGCTCAGTACGATCGTCTGGTGGCCGGGCGAGCCCTCAAGCTTCTGGCTATCGCCGTCGAAAGCAACGATCTGGGCAACGTCGCCGATCTTCATAACGGGACCCGCTGCCGCGGAATACTCGCCGTAGCGCTCGGGGTTTTCGACGTTGTAGTTCACTATGAGGTACGCGGACATGGTCTTCCTTTTTTTGAGAGTGGCCTAATTAATTGGCCCTGGGTCTGGAGAGTCAAGTGCGTTTTGCCGCTCTCCGCAGCGTCACACCGTATCGATCCTAACTCGCTGAAGTCGGCCTCGCTTAGCCGAAAACTCCCCCAAGGTCGTTGACCGACTTGTCCGCCAAAACGAATCAAAACCAGCTTGCCGATCTCAATCCTCGGCCGAAGGAGCAGCCGAGCGCCCCTATCGAGGCTCAAAGCCTCTGATTAACGCAGCCGCCGCACTCCGCCCAAATCTCTCATGAACCGGATCCCGTGCTTCTCTGCACATACCGGATGCCTTGCGGGGCGTGATCGTGCAGACTCTCGCTGATGAGTTGGCTCACCTCTCGCAAGACACCCATGCTCGTTCTGCTTGCTGCTGCGCTCCTTGGCGTCATCGGTCTGTGGGGCTTCTATTCGTCTCCCAGCGCAGCGAAAGCACGCGAGCGAGACGAACGTCTCTCCAACGCGCTCGAAGCAGGCGCTACCGAACCCGCCCCGACCCTCGAGGTCGACGTCGTCCTCGTCAGTTCCGCACGCTCAACGGATATTGTCGAACTCTCCGGCATGCTCGAGCCGGTTCGCGCGACTTGGGTAGCCGCTGAAATTGCCGGTCGCATCATCGCAGTCCCCGCGACAGAATTCGGCTCGATCGCGAAAGGTGGTTTGATCGTTCAGATCGATGAAGCCCTCCCCCGAGCCGAACTCATTCGAGCGGAAGCGAACCACCAACTTGCCCAGTCAGAGCTCGAGCGACAGCAAAGGCTTGGCCGGCGCTCCGTCGCGAGCGAGGCGGTACTCGACGCAGCTAAGGCAGAGGAGCGCCGATCCTTCGCGGCACTCCTCGAGGCAAAGACGCGCCTCGCCCACACCCGAATTGTCGCGCCCTTCGATGGTCTCGTGAATTCTCTCGATCTAGATCCAGGTGCCTATCTACAACCCGGCACCCAAATCGCGGAAGTCCTCGACCTCTCCGTCCTTGAAGTGACTGTATTAGTCGGAGATCGGCAAGTCAGCGTCATCAAAGCCGGTGACAAGGTCCGAGTCCGTATTGATGCCCTCGGCAATGACCATTTTGATGGCCTGGTTGCCCGAGTTGGTGGCGCACCACGGGATGGCGGCCAACGCTACCCCGTCGTTGTCGCGCTCAACCGCGACACGCTTGAAGATGATGCCCGCGCGAAAATTCGCGCTGGCATGCTCGCCCACGTTCGCTTCGAAGTCGGTGCGACCGCAGCGATCCGATTGCCGACACGATCTGTCCTCCGAGAATTTGAACTCGACTACGTCTTCGTCGTCGATGAAGGCGATGTTGCGAGCCGCGTGCGCGTGGCAACACGCCCTGTGCCCTTCCGGCCGCACCACATCGAAATCACCAAGGGCCTGAATGAAAACCAGCGCGTTGCGGTCTCGGCAATAAGCCAGCTCCGCGACGGCATGCGCGTGATCCCACGATGACGCTTCCCGAGTTCAGTGTTCGGCAGACGGTGCTCGTCAATGTGCTTTTCGTCGTCTGCATGGTTGGCGGCTGGAATGCGCTTCAACTCACGGAGGTTGAGTATTTCCACGATGTGACACTCAACCAGGTCGTCGTCACAACTCAGTGGACCGGCGCTTCCGCCGACGAGATCGAGCGACTCGTCACCGCGAAGCTCGAAGAAGAATTCCTCACGATTGGCGACGTCGAGGAAATGCGTTCGGCGTCGCAGTCGAATGTCTCGATGATCAGTCTCGACATCGACGAAAATCTCACGAGCGTCGACTACGAATCCGCAGTCAATGATATCCGTGGTGCACTCGACCAAGTCGAAAATCTTCCCCTCGATGCGGAAGAGCCTAAGGTCCGCGAGATCATCACCGCCGAAATCTCTCCGGTTGTGTTTATTGCAGTCACGGATGTAGGGGGCGTCGGCCCACTCGCCCTGCGAGACGTGGCGCAGGAAATCGAATCGCGGGTACGAGACCTCCAAGGCCTTTCAACCGTCGAGATCCGTGGCTTGCAGGACCGCGAGGTGAGCGTCGAAGTCGACCGAGCGCGCGCGTCGCTCTACGACATTACCGTGAGCGATGTTGCCGAACGTATCCGCCAACAAAATCAAAATCTTCCGGCGGGCACATTCCAAGACGCTTCTGGCGAAGCCACGCTTCGAGCGATTGGCGACTACACTTCAACCGATCAAATCCTGGACACCGTCGTACGCGAAGCCGCAGACGGCACCCGAATTCGCGTTCGCGATATCGCCACGGTTGAACGCGATCTCGAAACGCCGGTCTTCATCACTAGGTACGACGGCGAGCCCGCGGCGATCGTCTCGATCGGCAAAAAAGACAAATCCGATGTTCGGGACGTGGTTGCCCGAGTCGATGCCTTTCTCGAAGAGTTCGCGCCCCTCGTGCCCGAGGGCATCAAAGTCAATACGACCCTCGATAGCTCCGACTTCGTCACGCCGCGGATTGGCGTCCTGATCGAGAACCTGTTGATGGGCATGTTCCTCGTCGCGGGTCTCCTCTGGTTCACGATCGGTTTTCGGAACGCGATGCTCACGATCATCGCAATTCCGTTCTCGTTTCTGACCGCGATCATCTTCTTTCCGATGCTCGATATCAGCATCAATTCCAATACGTTAGTTGGCATGCTCCTCGTATCGGGCATGCTCGTCGACGACGCGATTATCGTGCTCGAAAATATCTATCGAAAGATCGAAGAGGGTCTCGAGCTGAAGCAAGCCGTTCTCGAAGGCGCGAATGAGGTGCTGTGGCCCGTCGCCGCCGCAGTCCTCACGACGATCGCTGCCTTCGCCCCACTTCTCCTCGTGGGCGGAACCGCCGGCAAGTTCATTTCCGTCATGCCCAAATGCGTCGTCGTCTGCCTCGCGGCCTCACTCTTCGAATGCCTCCTCATCCTTCCCGCACACTACCTGCATTTCGGATCGCGGCGCGGTGCTGGCTCTGGCCCCGATGCCCTCGCGGCAGGAGCTTCGCCCTTGGCACGTGTTCAACATTTCTTTATGGGTCTACGTACCTCGATGGACCGCGGCTTCGACGCTCTGCGCCGTGGCTATCTCTGGATTCTTCGTCCCATCCTCACGCATCGATTCGCCTTCGCCATGCTGCTCGCCATGTCGCTCTTCGTAACCGCTGCCGCCAGCACGCGGCTCAAGTTCGAACTCTTCCCGGGTGAGTTTTCCAACTTCAACATCAGTGTAGAAGCGCCCCCCGACTTCAGCCTCGAGCGGACGTCCGCCGTCACTCTCGAAATCGAGAAGCTCCTCCTCGAGATGCCCGACGAAGACATTCTCGACTTCAACACGATTGTCGGCCTCTCGATCGATCTCAACTACGACCGAATTCTTGCGCCTAATCTTGCACTCACCTCGGTAGCCATCCCCCAAACCGACGCAAACCAGCTGCGTCCCCAAGATGTCTTGCAGCGCGTTCGGGAACGACTGGGTGCGTATGCTGCAGGACACCCCGACGACATCGTCGCACTGCGTGTCGAATCAGAACGCTACGGGCCACCGGTCGGGAGGCCTGTCGAAGTCCGCATTCAGGGCGAAGACTTCGCCGTCAACAAACATATTGCCGAGGAAGTCAAAGCCTATTTGGCGACGATCCCCGGCGTATCAGCGATCGATGACAATCTAAAAGAAGGCCCCCGCGAAATCCGGCTCGAAATTGACGACGAGCGCGCGGCGGGGTACGGCCTCACCTTCGAGGACCTTGCCCGTGCGCTTCGCGGCGCGAACGACGGCGTGGTGACCTCGAGCTTCCGCTCCCCATCTGCAGTCGAGGACGACGACATCCGCGTCTTGCTCAAACCCAGCCAAAGGGACCGAATCCTCGACCTTCTTGAGGTCGAAGTGCGCGGTTCGGAAGGACAGCTCGTTCGGCTCGCCGATGTGGCCCAGCTTAATGTGACACGCGGCTATCTCGCCTACCGGCGCCACGACGGGAAACGCGCTATCGCGGTCTTCGCTGATGTCGATGATGACCTAGCAACTAGCATTTCGGTCAACGAAGACCTTGAGGCTCAGTTCGCGGATATTCGCACCCGATTTCCTCAGGTCGACCTCGTCTATGGTGGCGAATATCAAGAGTCGAATGAATCGATCGAGAATACTCTCGCTGCCTTTCCGGTCGCGCTGCTCTTGATCTACATGCTGCTGGCCACTCTGTTCAGAAGCTATACGCAGCCCTTCATCGTCCTCACAGCCGTTCCTCTAGGCTTTGCAGGAATCGTCTTCGGCGTGATGGTGATGGGGTACAGCGTCAGCTTCAATCTACTCTACGCCGCCGTCGGACTCGCAGGGGTCGTCGTCAACGACGCACTCGTCCTTGTCGACTTCATCAACCGCGCGCGCCGTCAGGGCGTCTCGACGCTCGACGCTGTCGCCCAAGCCGGGGCTCAGCGGCTTCGCCCGGTCATTCTCACGACCATGACAACAGTCGTCGCGCTTCTCCCCATGGCCCTTGGGCTCCAAGGTTCCTCTAAGAGCTATGGCCCCTTCGCCTCCGCAATCGCGTTCGGGCTGCTCTTCGCCATGATTGGAACGCTCTTCGTGATTCCTCTGAGTTACGCGATCTTTACGAAGGCTGAGGAGCGCGCCCTCCGCATGATCGATCTTATCCGTGGGGCAGTCCGGCCTTCTCAGGATCTGGCCTAGCAAGGATGTTCTCCTGAACCCGATCGATCTCGGCATCATCCTCGCCTATCTCGCGGCCACTCTCGGCTGGGGTGCATGGCATGCCCGCAGCGCCGGTGCAAGCACAGAGGCGTTCTTCGCCGCCGACCGAAAGCTGCCTTGGTGGCTCGCCGGTACTTCGATCGTCGCCACCACCTTCGCCGCGGACACGCCGCTCGCGATCGCAGGCCTCGTCGCCACAGACGGCATTATCGGCAACTGGTTCTGGTGGGCCGACGTCTTGCCCGTCGTGATCGGCGCGTTCATAGTCAGCCATCTCTGGAAACGCAGCGGCGTCCTCACCGACAATGAGATCATCGAACTCCGCTACGGCGGCCGCCCCGCAGCCGCCTTAAGACTTTTTCGCGCACTCTATTTTGGAGTTCTCCGAAACGCACTCGTCATGGGCTGGGTCAATTTGGCGATGGTCAAAATTCTTACACTCGCCTTCGCTCTATCTCCGGACCAGAGCATCTGGGTACTCGCCGGCCTTTTCGCCTTGACGGTTGGCTACACGCTTTTGGCGGGACTATTAGGCGTTATTCTCACCGACTTTCTTCAATTCGGGCTCGCTCTTGCCGGATCGGTGCTCCTTGCGGTGCTCGCAATTTCAGACATGGGCGGCTTGAGTTCACTGATTGATCGCCTTGGAGGCGAGCGCGACCTTCTCCGACTTGTCCCCGGTCCCGGCGATGGCGAAGTGTTCTGGGCATTCCTCGCCTATGTCGGCATCAAGAGTTGGTCGAGTGGGAACACGGAAGGCAATGGCTATACCGCTCAGCGCATCATGGCGACGCGAAGCGAACGCGACGCTCGGCTTGCTTCGCTTTGGTATGCAATCGCGCATTTCGCGATTCGCCCTTGGCCATGGATCCTGGTCGGCCTCGTCGCTGTCGTGCAGTATCCGGAGCTCGCCGACCCTGAAGAAGGATATGTCCGGGTCATGCTCGACGTGCTTCCGACGGGCGTGCTCGGACTTCTATTGGCGTCGCTCCTCGCGGCCTTCATGTCGACGATCGATACGCAGCTCAACTGGGGGGCGTCCTACCTAACACACGACCTCTACGCGCGGTTCATTAATCCCGATGCGAGTGAAGCGCGCAAAGTTATTGTCGCTCGTTTGAGCGTGATCGGACTCGCCGCTATCGGGGCTCTCGCAACCTTATCGATGGACTCCGTTGCCGAGGCCTGGAAACTCCTCGCGACGATCAGCGCGGGAACGGGACTCATCCTCTTGCTCAGGTGGCTATGGTGGCGAATCAACGCGTGGAGCGAGATCGCGGTCATGACTGCATCCCTCGTCTTCGCCAATGTTGTAGACGTGTTCACGGATCTCGCCTTCCCGTTTTCGCTCGTCGTCGTCGTGTTTCTCTCGCTGCCCGTCGCGTTCCTAGTGACTTGGATGACGCCTCCTGAATCGAGCGACGTGTTGCAGCGCTTCTATGAACGCGTTCGACCGGCGGGTGCCTGGGCCCCAGTCGCCGAGGCCGCCGGGCTCCCTTTGAAACCACTCGGATGGCGCCCTTGGTTCGAAGTTGCCGCCGCGACCCTCGGCATCTACGCCACGATTGCGGGGACCGGGTGGATGCTCTTCGGAGACCCGGTCCATGCGACCCTCGCCTGGGTGGCCGCGCTCATGTTTCTCGGGTTCGCTGTCAAAGGGGCGTCCACCGCCCCGCAATAGACTGCTCTTGCGACCACCGCCCATGCTGCTTCAATTAGTGGGTTGCCTAAGATTGCGAATAACGCGAGGGGGTTATCCATGGCTGAGAACAAATCCGAAATTGACAGCAACGCCGTTCTCTACCAGCCTAAGCCGCGCCCGGAATGGGCGCGCGAGTTTATCGACGTAGGCCGACAACTCGATGCGCGAGGCGTCGTTCCCCTCGATGAGGAGTCGCTGCTTCGCGCGGCCTGCGACAACACGGGGCTTTCCGATTTCGGGGACGACGATTGGAGAGAACCCTTTCGCATCCTGCTCTCGGACCTCGAAGAGACCGCTGACTTACATCTTTTCGGCCGAATCATGACCCGCTCCGATTTATTGATTCATCTAGAAGGTCGACTACGCGTGATCGATTGGATCAAGCGTCACCCACAAGTCGAAGACGAAATAATCGAGTCTCCCGTCTTCATCATCGGATTGCCGCGATCCGGCACAACGATCATGCAAGAGATTCTCGGCGCGGATCCCGATGCTCGAACGGTTCGAATGTGGGAAGCCAAATACCCCGTGCCGCCACCGGCGCCCGGGGATGCTCAGCCTGACCCACGGATCGCGGAAGCGGGAGGCGTCGTCGGCCTGCAAGACCGCATCACTCCGGAATGGGCGACGATGCATAAGGTCGGCCCTGAGCTTCCCGTCGAATGTATCGAGTTCACCTACTCGTCGTTTGTGTCGTACGCCTTCTCTGCATCCTTCTACGTTCCGAACTACACGAGCTATGTCGCAGAAAATGATCACGCGTCTGCTTTTGCGTGGCACAAGAAGATCCTGCAGATCTTGCAATCGACTGGCCGGCCGCATCATTGGCTGCTGAAGGGTCCCACCCACCTACCCGTGCTCCCAGCGCTCTTCGACGCCTACCCCGATGCGCGGCTCGCTCTCATGCTGCGCGACCCCGTGAAGTCCGCCGCTTCCGTCGTCGACGTGAGTGGCGTCCTCTACTACATGCGAAGCGACGACGCGACCCTCGTGAAGGGGTTTGGGAAGTCGGTAGACGGGAAGCAGTCCTATCAAACTCTCGAGGATATGATCGAGTGGATGGAAGCGGGAACGATTCCCAAAGATCGAATCTCCCCGGTCGACTATCTCGCGTTCTTCGCCGACCCCGACACAGAACTCGAAAGGCTCTACAGAAGTCTCGGCATGCCTCTCTCGCCGCGCTCGAAGAACGCCATGCTCGATTACATTCGAAACAAGCCGAAGGACAAATTCGGAAAGCATGACTACGAGCTCGGCGACGCAGAAACTATCGCCGCTCTGCGCGCTGCATTTCGACCCTTCCAAGACTATTTTGGTGTCGCCAGCGAAATTTGATGGGGAGCGGGAGGCGACAATCTCATCGAATTTCCGGCAGAAGAGGTTCTTCGTTTAGTACCCCTTTCTAGCTCGCAGCGACGCGCAGCCCGGCTAACGTCGGAGTCCGGTCACACCCGACCGAGATGAGGACGTTTTCGATGGAATTTGTAGCTAGCTACGACATGCGCGCCCCGGCTTTCGGCACTCCCGCCCGAGAAATCTATGCGGCCACCCTCGACCAATGCGAATGGGCTGATGCCATTGGATTCGATGCCATCGGACTCGGCGAACATCACGCCTCCGACGACGGCTACCTCCCCTCCCCTATTCCTATGGCCGCCGCGATCGGCGCTCGCACGAAGCGCATTACGATCCGGCCTAACGTCTTACTTGCACCGCTCTACGAGCCCGTCAAATTAGCCGAGGATCTCTCAGTACTTCAATACATCTGCGACGGGCGACTCGAAGTCGTCATAGGCGCGGGTTACGTACCTTACGAATTTCAGATGTTCGGGAAACGCCGAGAGGACCGCAAAGAGCTCTACATGAAGGCATTCGAAGTGCTGCGCAAAGCGTGGTCCGGAGAGACCTTTGACTACGAAGGCCGAAGCATAACGGTTCGCCCGATTCCCAACCCTCCGCCGCGCCTACTCTTAGGCGGAACGCACAAGGCCGTCGCACGAAGAGCAGCCAAAATTGCAGACGGATTTTACCCACCCGCAGGTGAGAATTGGCGCACGTACCGTCAGGCTTGTCTCGACCTTGGCAAGCCCGATCCCGGCGAACATTTCCGCGCTTTGGGCCCCATTTATACGCACGTGACGAACGACCCAGATGGCGACTGGGAGAAGATCGCACCCCATGCGAAGCACGTCGTTGAGTCCTATGCGAAATGGACGACCGAGGCATTCGGAAAAGCGGCGGGACCCTTTGCTGGCGGCGTAAATACGGAGGACCTTCGCGCGAGCGGAAGTTATTTGTGCCTCCATCCGGAAGAGGCCGTCGAAATGATCCAAGGACTTGGGAAGGATCGAACGTTTATTCTCACGCCGCTTCTCGGCGGTCTCGATCCATCTCTCTCTTGGTCTGGGCTTCGGCTCTTTGAGGACCAGGTCTGGCCTCACGTGAAGGCGATGCAAGATTGATTTGGATCGGAATCGAAATCTGATCAACATCTGATAACGACAAGCCCCATCATGTCGCGGCGGGGCTCGGTTTTTGGGGGCAGTACTCAGCAAATTCGATTCGAGCCGTAGGAGATTGATATGACCGATGCAGACGTCTTGGTTCTCGCTCATGGCGCATTCCATGGTCCATGGTGTTGGCAGCCGACTACGCAGGTGCTCGAATCGAAGGGGCTTCGATGTGTCGCTGTCGACCTCAATCGCGGTGGGCTCCAAGCTGACCGCGATGCACTGCAAGCGACCGTGGATGCGCTTCGGCGTGAAGAGGGTTGTCGCGTGCACGCAATCGGACACTCCTTGGGCTGCGCTTCGGTGCAAGCCCTAGATGCGTCGACGCTCGCCAGCGCGATGCTGCTAGCGGGCTCTGTTGGCGCATCCGAGGGCATGCCTCATAAAAGCGAAATGCTCGTGGGCGACTTTCTTTCGAAGCTCATCCCACAAGACGATGGTCGCTCTTTCGTCTCCCGCGCAGATGCCATGAGCATGTTTTATGGGGGGTGCAAACCCGAAGATGCGGAGTTCGCACTCGATCGCCTGCGCCCGACCTTCGTCTACGGATCTGAACCCAGCGATCCGACTTTCTGGGAAGCACTCCCGGTGACCTATATCGCCTGCAAACGCGATCAGGCCGTCGCACCAGAATATCAACTCAAAATCGTGGACCAGATGAAATACTCCGTCGTACTCGACTCGGATCATTCACCCATGCTGAGTCAGCCTGAGATACTTGCCGAGGCGATCCAGGAGGCGATGGCCCACGCGGACTGACTCGAGCACGCCCGTCACGATCCAGGCACGCCACCATCAAGGCACACCGTCTCGCCTCTACAATCCCTTGCGTGACGCCCGTGGATTAGGGGTTCCGCTTTGTCGACGCTCGCTTCTCTCACTCCGCATCAACGCCACTACTCGCGACGGCCATTTGGTGCGATAACGTCCAACGTCCGGCCAGAGACTCACTCGCGGCCGAAATCCCAATTCAGATCAATCGCGCGTCTTGCCTTCTTAGATGCCGAGACTTCCAGGAGCAACAACAATGGGTCAACTCGACGGCAAAGTGGCATGGGTCAGCGGTGGCAGCGGCGGAATCGGTTCCGCAACTTTGCGGCGCTTCGTCAAAGAAGGCGCAGCGGTAGTCTGCTCCGACATCAATGACGAGGACGGCGAAAAGCTCGTCCAGGAACTCAAGAGCGCCGGCGGACGCGCAACCTATTCCCATTGCGATGTCTCGGACCCCGACCAAGTCAAAGCCAGTATTGACGGCACCGTCGAAGAGTTCGGCCGCATCGACATCCTCTTCAACAACGCCGCCACTAGCACCGGCGGATATGTCGCCGATCTCGACCTCGACGGTTGGGACAAAAGTCTAAAAATCATGCTCAGTGCCGCGCTTTACGGCATGAAAGCCGCAATCCCCTACATGCTCAAACAAGGCGGGGGTTCGATCGTGTCGACATCTTCCATCTACGGCTTGGTTTCGACTGCAGGCAATGCGCCGTACTCAACCGCCAAAGCCGGTCTTATCAACCTAACAAGGACCACCGCTATTGAATACGGCCGCAAAGGCATCCGCGCCAACTGCGTGTGTCCGGGCGCCGTCGAAACGCCCATGCTCGATTCCGTCGTCGGCCTTGGGCTAAAGTCCCGCGAAGCCATAGGCGACATGCACGCCCTCGGCCGAACGATACAAGCCGACGAAGTCGCAAATCTCGTATTGTTCTTGGCCGGTGAAGAGTCCTCTGGCATCACGGGCCAGGCGATCCCCATCGACGGCGGCCTACTTATCGGATGCGACCTCACCGGCGTCCCGCCGCTTCAGTAGCGAGGCGAAGGCAGTTGTTCCGTTTCTGCCGCCGCACAGGGCGCAATAAGTTTTCGCGCAACCGAATTACCTAATATTAAAGAAAGCACGAGACAATCATCATGAGCGAATCGCGAAGTGAATTATCTCCTGAAGCCGTCCTCGAAGAGGCGAGCCTTCGCGCGCGAAACCTGACCGACACAGGAGATGAACAATTCCTCGAAGGGTTGAATCGTCTAAGCGAATCCCTTGAGGAGGAAGCTCGACTCAATCCGATCGGTCGCATGATCGCGCGGGAACGAGCCGTTCTATCCACCGTGAATCGCCTCAACTACATAGAGGACAGGAAGGCCCATCCCGAAATCGCACAAGAAAACATCATTGCTCCTGTAGTAGTCGTCGGAATGCCACGCACGGGCTCAACGATCCTGCACGACATCCTGGCGCAGGACCCGGACAGTCGCGCGCCGCTCACCTGGGAAACGATGTTCCCGTCGCCGCCGCCGGAACCCGAGACCTTCGAGAACGATCCGCGGATCGAAGCTTGCGATGCCACCTTCCCAGGAGTCGATTTACAGATCCCCGCCTTTAAGGCGATGCACCCTATGGGCGCGCGGCTTTCGCAGGAATGCGTGACGACTATGGCGGACACCATGGTTTCGCCACTCTTCCACAATCAGTTTCGCGTGCCCAGCTACCAGGACTGGGTCGACCACGAGGCCGACTACGAAAAAGTCTATGAGTTCCACGAATGGCAGCTCCAGCATCTTGGCTGGAAAGTCATGCGCGATCGATGGGTTCTCAAAACCGGCGCTCATATGTGGGGACTCGAACATCTTCTCGCTCGCTACCCCGATGCGCGAATCGTCTTCACCCATAGAGACCCCGTCAAATCCATGACTTCCTACGCGAGCCTAACAAGCCTCGTGCGCAGCATGGGCAGCGACGAAGTCGATCCAATTGAGATCGCAGATGATTGGACGGCTCGAATCAAAACCATGCTCGAGCGGTCGATCCAAGTCCGAGACGGGAAAAACCATCCTCAGGCACAGTTCTTCGAGATGCATTTTCAGGACTTCGTCGCAGATCAATTCGGCGTCGTCGAGAAAATTTATGACGCCTTCGGATTGCCTCTGACCGGCCAAGCTGCGGACCGCATGAAAGTATTCATCGCGGATAATCCGAAGGGCAAGCACGGGATCCATCGCTATTCGCCCGAGGAATACGGCGTCGATCCCGTCAGGGTCCGTGAATCATTCGGTCCATACATGGAGCGCTTCGGACTCGAGCCGGAATCGCTCTAAAAGCTGGTCCCAAAGCTCGCCGCAAAACTATTCAGCGAGCTTCATTCCCCGCCACGCATCCCTGGAGTTCGAACTATGAGCGAATCAACAGCACTTCCCGAATCGATGCGAGCGTGGCGAGTCCATGCTTGGGGAACCGAACCGACCGAAACGCTAAAGCTAGACACGATCCCGCTCCCGACACCCGAGGCGGGAGAACTGCTCGTTCGCGTGGAAGCGCTTCCGCTCAACCTAAACGATATGGAGCGGATCAACGGGAAAAACATGATGGTGCGTCCGGAACTACCAGTGACTCCCGGCATGGAAGTCATGGGGACGGTCGCGGCCGCCGGAGCGGGCGTCGAAGACTGGGTCGGCAAACGTGTCGTAGCCATGCCGAAGCAAGCGACCGGTGGCTTCGCAGAATTTTCGATCTGCCCTGCCATTTCAGCATTCGATATGCCCGAAGATATTCCGCTTCCTGACGCCGCCGCGCTCTACTTTCCTTATCACCTCGCTTGGCTTGGCCTGGTGGATCGCGCAGAACTCAGGAACGGCGAGAGCGTCCTGATCCACGCTGCGGCTGGCGGCTCTGGTTCTGCGGCCATTCAACTTGCGAAGAGCTTAGGGGCCACGGTCTACGCCACCTGCGGTAGCGACGAAAAAGCCAAGCTCTGTGAATCTCTCGGCGCGGATGTCGTCATCAACTACGAGACCCAGGACTTTAAAAAGATCGTCCTCGAAAAGACAGGCAACCGCGGCGTGGACGTCGTCTTCGACAACGTCGGCGAAGCCGTGATGAACGATTCACTCGCGTGCACTGCCTATAACGGGCGCTATTTGATGATGGGCTTCGCTTCAGGAAAGGCGGTCGCGGACGAAAAGTTAATCGTTCCGCGGAAGGTCTCCGCCGGCAATCTGAAGCTCTGCGGCGTGCTCCTCGCGTATGCGGATGAAGCGGTCGCTCCTATGATGAAGCAGGCGATGGGATGGAATTTTTGCTCCGACGCCCTCGGTACCAAGGTCATGGCGGAAATCGTGGATGGCGTTCGTGACGGAAAGCTCAAGCCCGTGATCGGCGAAGTCGTAGACTTTGAGGCACTGCCTGCCGCGATGACCCGCATGCGTGATCGCCAAACAACAGGGCGTGTCATCGTTCGCGTCGCCTAACTAGGCGAACAAGGCGCTTCCCGTAAACAGAAGCAGCGATCAAGACCACCGATACTCGCTGAGCCCACCCGTCATGGCAGTCGCGAAATCGTAGAACGCCGGAACGTGCTGAATCATCTCACGAACGACCGAGGGATCCCCGAAGTAGATCGACTCATCTACGAAGTCCTCAAGCCGAGGAAATCGTTCCAAAACAATTCCGAGATAGGCGGGCGCCGAGTTTGTTAGGCGCCGAACGATCGCATTTCGAATATACGATTGTCGCGTCGGGTGAAGATCGAAAGAGAGCTTTGAGTGAACTGCCCATTCGCGATAGAAGTCATCGAGGGCAACGCCTTTCGGCTTGTCATTAATCCCCCACTGTGTGATCCCCGGAACGCGCTCCCCGTCGCCTACGGCATGCGGGCATTCGGCCAAAGTCGATTCCGTGACCAAGTACCCCCAGACTTCGCCCGCGAGTGGTGACAACGCTTCTTCGATCGCACCCCGTGAATCAAGTGCCGGCACCCAACACTCAAAGACCGACGAAAGCCTATCAATGGCACCGCCGAGTCGGCCCGCACAGCGTTCACGAATTTCATTCGTGTAGTCCGGCACTAATACGGAAAGCCGTTCCGCACCGGCCGAACGTGCGGCCGAGACGACACCCTCTGCTATCCGCTCAACGGAGCTGCCCTGGTCCTCTGCCCCATCCATCAACACGTAGATCAACTTTTCGATGTCCGTCTCCATTCGATCAAGTCTGTAATTCTTTTTGCACGTTTTACATTTTGCCAGCAAAGGTGGCGAGCCACACACCTCGCTTCGGGTCGAGCATTTACTGATATGCGAACTTGCTATGCATCAAAGAAGCAGCCTTAAGTGAAAAGAGAATCCTCAACATGTCGCATAGACAATATGACCTATAGTCACCTTGGTTGGAGCCGCCTTGCTTGACTCCAAGCATGAATCGTGGTGAATTGCCCCGAGGCGAGCGAGGCGATGGGGAAGGGTTTGCGCCCTTTCACACGAGGATTGTCACGCTCGCCCCCTTATTCCTGCGTACGCTCACTGCTCATACTGCGCTCCTCACGGCCCCTCCGGGGCCGTTCTTACGCCAAGCTTCACGCGCGAATCTCGGAGATCCGCCTCCAGGAGGCCAATCTCCGAGAAGTTCCCATGTCCCTCGCCCGCCTCCTTCAGCAGCCTCTCTACGGCCTCTATTCGAGCGACGAGCACGGCGGCGGTCTCATGGCCCTTCGCGATATCCAGAAGCCGCACCGCTTCGAGTGGCTTGCCCTGTGCGAGGTACCCGGTCGCTCGTGCTGCGAGCGCGTCTGCGCCGCCGACCATCTCGACGAGATCGTCGTTCACAGCCGTCGCCGGAACATGGTAGAGATTCGCGATCGTGTCGTAGTAGTACCAACCAGCAATGATCTCCCACGTCGCGCGCACAGACCATGACACTTTCCCGTGTCCCTGGGAGAGTTCGAGATGACGGGGCAGCTTAATATCGCGCATCAGCTCGTGCACGGTTCGCCCCTCATTCATTCCCTTAACAACTTCATCCCACATGTACTGCACCGCGTCGCGCATCCGCGTCACGCTCGATTGGATATAGCCCTCACCTAAAGCATTGCGAAAATGCGAATGAGCGATCACCCGCGGCTTGAGTGCCAAAACCTGATCAAGCACATCGATATAGTCGAGGGGGTCGCGGTACTTCTCACCGCGCACCGTATATAGATTCGGGAACATCGGATAGAGGGTCCCGAAGAGATCCCCTGTGAATAGGATTCTCGACTCCGGCAACCACACGAGAATTCCATCCTCGCCTTCGCCCGTGTTCTCCGGCGCGATCACGACGAATTCGACGCCGCCTAACTCAAAGCGATAGTCCGAGCCTGGGAAAACCGGCCGCGTCGGCTCCATTTTCCAATAGACGCGCGGCTTTGTTTCCGGCTCGAGTGAAACCCGCGCCGGGTAAAGCACGTGATAGCGAGACTTGAAATAGGGGATCAGTTCGTCCTGCAGTCGTGACATGTACCCATATCGATGGTGCGCGACGAACTCGACTTCCCCCGCATCAATCTGCGGCTTAAAACGGGGCAGACCACCAGAATGATCTGCGTGTGCGTGAGTCACAATTATTTTACGAATCGGACCCGTCGCAAGTTCACGTACCTTCGCCATCTGCTCTTCGTTCTGGGCATAGTGCGTCCCGGTATCGACGAGAACAGACCCCTCACTCGTATTGATCAGAAAGAAGGCACCTTCCCCTTCGATTCGGTAAACGAAGTCGTTCACGGCGACAGCTTCGACGCCCATGTCCTGCAGATCGCCCACACGCACAGGAACGTCCCGCTCGACCTCCTCGGCCCCTAGAGGTGAACCCCAGCAAAGTGTCCAAATTATGGCGGTGATCGCGATCGCGGCGGCGCGAGAATTCATTTCAAAGCTCCGTGAATCAGTTGATTCTTAGAAGCGTAGCGCCATCTGAGGCGCCTATGCTCTCTGGCTCGGGCCGTTCCTCGTCGATCGAATGAGCGCGCCGCGGCTAGGAGACTACGTGCAAGAACAGGACCGGCTGAGCAACCGAGCGCTCTTCGGATATGGCATTTCGGCGGCGCCCGTAATCTATTCCTACGTGCTGATTCTGATCATGTACATGAAATTCGCCTCGGTCCAACTGGGTATGTCAACCGCAGTAATCGGTACGATTTTCCTCGCCGCAAAAGTTTGGGATGCAGTCACTGACCCCATGGTCGGATTC
>DGPZ01000042.1:0-30449 GCA_002390675.1 Deltaproteobacteria bacterium UBA4427 | reverse complement strand
GGCACGCAGCTCATAGTTTGGATCACAGTTTCAATCTTCGGTTTCTATACGGCCTACACGCTATTTGAAGTTCCGCACATGTCCCTTGGCGCGGAGATCTCGATCAAAGCCACTGAGCGAAATCGAGTTTTTGGGTTTCGCCAAGCCCTCAAAGTATTAGGCATGGGCGTGGCCTTTATCGTGGGCTCCTCAGTCATAGAATCCGGTATCGAACCTACACGGACCATGGTCTACATCCTTGGCGCAATGACCCTCCTGCTCATCTTCGGCGGCGTCAGCATGCTTCCGGCGGAACGCGCGGAGTACCAGGGGCGCGGCCCCGCGAACCCCCTCGAGGCTGTCCGCGACGTATTCTCAAATCCGCATGCACGACTACTGCTCTTGGTAGTCTTTATCGATGCTATCGGAGTCGGCGGCATCGGAGCCCTCACACCCTTCGTCGTAGACTATGTCGTCGGCGAACCGCAAATGATTCCGGCACTGCTAGGCGCAAATATGGGAGCGAGCCTTCTGTCCATCCCGGTCTGGCTTCGGCTTTCTCGCTACTTCGAGAAGCGACGCCTCATGCTCTATTCGATGATCGGGTGCGCGGTCGGATACGGCATGGTCTTTTTCGTCGGCGAAGGCGATTGGCATATCGTGCTTGTTTCGTCTCTGGTCGCCGGATTCTCCGGGGGCTGCCCTAATAGCCTCGGGTATACACTCAAGAGTGAAATTATCGACTTTGATGAACATCGAACTGGCCAGCGGAAAGAGGGGGCCTATTTCGCGGGCTGGGCGTTCATGAGCAAGCTTGCGGCCGGCATCATGATTGGGATCGTCGGCTGGGCCCTCGCGATCGCTGGCTTTGATGGTCAGTCCGAAGAGCAGACGGAACTCGTCAAAACCACGATGCTCGTGCTTATGGGAGGCCTCCCACTCGTTTGCTATCTCTTCGGCGCTGTCTTCTTCTCAAAGTTCAGCTTGAGCGAAGCGGATCACGCAGTCATTCGTCGCGAGCTCGACGCCCGCGCAGCCGAGACTGCTTCTTCTTAACCTGCCCCCGGTTGGAGATCGACTCGTCACTCATGTGGCCTGGAATTTTCTGCCTTTTTTGATTCGCGCCACCGAATCGAGGTACCCCCGCAATGACCTCTCTCGCAGACCTCCCGCCGAATAGCCTCTACCCCGGAACTTGGGCAGAACGCACCCCGGACAAACCCGCAGTCGTAATCGCCGAGACCGGCGAGAGCATGAGCTACGCGGAACTCGATGACGCTGCCAATCGGCTCTCTCAGGTTTTCAGAGCGGCTGGGTTTCAGACCGGCGACCACATCGCCTTCTGCATGGAGAATCGACTCGAATACCTTGCTGTTATGTGGGGCGCACATTATGCGGGGCTCTACTACACGGCAGTCAGCTCACGGCTCACGGCGGACGAAATAAGCTACATCATTCAGGACAGCGGAAGCCGCGCATTCATAGCAAGCCCCTACCTCTCTTCAGTGGTTGCGGGATTGGGCGAGGCTCTTGAGAAGCTCGAGCTCCGGCTTTCTGTCGGTGGCCCCATTCCGGGCTTCGAATCCTATGAAGACGCGATCGCCAAACAGACCGCGACGCCCCTCGAGGCCCGTATCGAAGCGCAGCCCATGCTCTACTCGTCCGGCACCACGGGACGTCCCAAGGGTGTCAAGAGCCCCTTCCCGGGCGTACCTCTAGGTGCTGGCGAAGGACTGACGGCTTTGATCGCCGGACTCTTTGGCGGAAACCCCGACTCCGTCTACTTGTCGCCGGCTCCGCTCTACCACGCCGCACCACTACGCTACTGCGCACAGTTTCAGCGCCTCGGCGCGACGCTCGTCGTGATGCAGAAATTCGATGCGGAAGGCGCACTCCGCGCGATTCAGGACCACAAAATTACCCATAGCCAATGGGTTCCGACTATGTTTGTTCGGATGCTCAAGCTCGCAGAAGAGAAGCGAACTGCATACGACCTCAGCAGCCTCGTCTTCGCGGTTCACGCAGCCGCGCCCTGCCCGGTCAAGATCAAGGAACGAATGCTCGACTGGTGGGGACCCGTCATCCACGAATATTACGCAGGGACCGAAGGCAACGGATTCTGTTATGCGGCGCCGACTGATTGGCTCGCTCACAAGGGCACGGTCGGAAAGCCGATCAACTGCGAAGTGCATATCGTCGACGACGAAGGGAATGAAGTCCCCATAGGCGATGAAGGCGGCGTCTATTTCGGAGCGAGCCCGGCTGGATTCGAGTACCACAACGATCCGGAGAAGACCTCCTCCGCAAAGCTCGCGAACGGCTGGAGCACCCTCGGTGATATCGGCAAACTCGACGACGACGGTTTTCTCTATCTGACCGACCGCAAGGCGAACATGATCATCAGTGGCGGCGTCAACATCTATCCACAGGAGACCGAGGACGTCCTCACCGTTCATCCAAAGGTTCAGGACGTCGCCGTATTCGGTGTCCCGAACGAAGACTTCGGGGAAGAAGTCAAAGCAGTCGTCCAGCTCGTGGATCCCAATGATGCCGGCGAAGAAGTCGCGCGCGAGCTGATGGCCTATTGCCGCGAACAACTCGCAGACGTGAAATGCCCGCGATCCATCGACTTCCGCGACGAGCTCCCACGTCACCCGACCGGAAAGCTCTATAAGCGCCTGCTCAAGGACGAGTACTGGAAGGGCCACGACAGCCGCCTGCTATAGGCGCTAGCCCTCGATTGATCGGCTGCGGGGCGGTCCCTAAGGCGCGAAGCTCGATCGCCCTTTGATTCCCCACCGAAGCGCTCCGGCGTCATCCTCGTCGAGCGTCAACACATAGAGCGAATTAAAGCTCTTGATGACGCTTCCGTCCGCCCTGAGACGATCGAAGCGCGTCACAACGTGCACCTTATGCGCGTCGGCCTGAACGATTTCTCGCCTCGTCCACTCGCTTCTGACCCAGTCGGACTCGAGTGCGGCACGTAAGGCAGGAAGCCGCTCTGCCTTCGGAACCCCGAGAATAGGAATCGCCTCCAGACTGTCCTGCCAAAGAACGACCTTGCCACTCGCATGCCGATAGTGAGGGAAATGATAGGTCGATACGTGCGTCTCTAAGTCGAGCGCGTTCAGTCCATCCATATATCGATCAAGCACGGACATCACAGCGGCATCTCGCTCCGCATCTGGCGCCCAGCCCGAAGCAGTCTGACGCTCTCCGAGAGACGCGCATCCGAACAAAGCGATTGCCAGACAAAAAACCCACGTCTTGCCGGTCGAGCTCATCTCGTTCCTCTCGAATGTTATTCGGCGCGGACTCGAAAGAAGGGCAGGGAAATCTCTTCGGATCGTTCTTCAAAGAAGACTTCCAGAGGCGTTCCGATCTTGATCTCGTCAGGTTCGACGCCGATCAAGTTGGAAAGCATGTAGTACCCCTCTTCCAACTCCACCACGATGACCGTGTAGGGCACTTCAAAAGTCGGCTGTTGCGGTCGGTAGACCGTTGTAAAGCTATACAGCGTGCCCTTCCCTGACGATTTCACCCATTCGAGGTCTTCACTCAGACAGGTTCCGCAACAGGGCTGCGGAATGAACACATAGCCATCGCAACTCTTACATCGCTGGACTGTAAGGCGGCCTTCGCGGCACGCTTCCCAATAGGGTTTCGAGAGCTCCGTCGGCTGCGGAAGCGGCGTCTGCGGTCGTCCAGTCGCCGGCGTTGAGTCGCTCATACGGGCTCGCTCCCCAGGGCCATGACGTCGCAGAAGAGCGCGCCCGAACCCCCGTTCGTCGCAAGCGCGACCTTGGGTTGATGAAGTGTGATCTCTGGCGCTAGGCGTCCTTGCAGCTGCAAGACCGCGTTCAGCGGCTTTTGCAGAAGCTGCACGACGCCCGCGTGGGAATAGGAAAGGATCCCACCATTGGTCGCGACCGGGAGATCGCCATCGATGCGGATACGGCCTTCCAACACAAAATCGGCGCCCTCCCCCTCTTTGCAAAATCCGAAGGCTTCAAGTTGCCTGATGATTTCAAAAGAGAAGGGATCGTAGAACTCAGCAAAATCGACATCACGCGTCGAGAGTCCGCATTGCTCGAAGGTCATCTCCGCCGCTCGCCGGCCGACCCAGCCGTATTTCTCCCAGACCGGTGCGGTCACGTAGGACATCCCCTGACGATCAAGGCCTCCCCCTAGCACGTAGATCGGCTTCACATCGAGATCTTTCGCGCGTTCGGTGCTCGTCAGCACCATCGCGGCACCGCCCTCTGACGTGATGCAGCAATCCAGAAGCCGAAAGGGATCCGCGACCATTCGCGAATTCTCCACTTCAGCTGGCGAGCATTCGCGACCGTAAAAGACGGCGTCCGGATTCAAAGCGCCATTGCTGCGAATCGCCGCCGCAACTTCCGAGAATGCCTCACGAGGCGTGCCGTAGATATGCATGTGTCTTTGCGCCATCAAGGCGAACTCTGCAGCGGTATAAAGTCCCCAGCACTCGACGAATTCATTCTCCGGACGAGTCCAGGACACCGTCGACTCACGCTCCGTATATTCGCCGCACTGCGCGGTCGCAATCACGACCGTATGGGCCTGGCCCGACTGAATGGCCGCTGCCGCTTCGAGCACGGATTCGATTCCCGGATGCGACGTGCCGGTCCAAGACGGTCGACCACCAAACCATTGGCAGACTGTCCGTGAACTCAGCTGGCTCACCCACGTCGAAACGTTCACGCCGTCAACGTCTGCAGGTGTGAGCCCAGCATCTCCAAGTGCGCCGCGAATCGCGTCGAGAACTAGCCCCGACTCGGTCCAGTTAGGAAGTTGTTTGGCCTGCACAGTGTTGTATGCGCCGACAATGGCGACGCCGTCGTAGGGACTCTTCATGCCCCTGAGTTTGACACATCAAACCCCAATCCGAAGCGACTCGAAAGTAGTTGAAATCAGTGCGGAATCTGGCCTGCCGCCCAAGCTGTGCTTACGCTCTGGCGAAAATTCTACTCGAGAATCGTCCAGCTATTTGGCTGGATCAAATCGAAGCATAAAGCGATCGGTATTTCCTCGAACACGCGAGCGGAAGACATTGCTCGTCCGATCATCCCCGGAATTGGCCAGAAGGGAAGAGCGCGCCGCCAGTCGAAACCCCGCGGCTTCGACTTCCGCGATCAGGGTTGCTTCTTCTATGCGATGAAGCCCACTCACTTCCGTTAGGCCAACTCCAGCCTCGGCTGCATGATCGACTACAAGGAACACGCCGTCAGGATTGAGTGAGTCCCGGATCCGTCGAAGCATCTCGGGCCTATCCACGCCCATCCAAACCGTGTCGTGATAGAATTTGACGAGAAAGACCGCATCAAGAGATTCGGACTCCAAACCGAGTGCATCGAGTTCCTCAACACGAGATTCGATCGCCTCTAGTCCCTGCGCTTCAAGGCGCCTAGCGAGATCCTTTCCGTAGCGACTTGCCGAGACCTCGTTATTCTGGGCTAAGACCCCACCTTTTGGACCGACTGCGCGTGCAAGTACTTCGGCATACCAGCCCCCGCCCGCCATCAACTCCGCAACGCGCATACCTTCGCGAATTCCTGCAAACTCAAGCAACTCGAGAGGGTGTCGCGTGGCATCGTCTCGACGATCCGCCTCGGACCGAAGCGCGAGCCTCGCAGACATAGCATCTCTCGTCGATGCAGCATCCGTAGACAAAGGCCGACTCACCTGAAGCCCGCCCAAGGGCAAGAGCGGCTCGAGATCGCCAGGAAGCAGCATCCGGGCGAGGCCCGCAAGCGGCGTCGCGCCAGAAGTCATCGCTGTACCAAGGCTGTTGATGATCGACCCATCGGGCAACACGACTGTAATCCCCGTGGAGTCATCAGCGAGGGAGAGAATATTTCGAAGGCCCTTCCCCGTTTTGGCGTCGACCGCGACAAGCGACGAAGTCACAGGCCACGGGATGCGTCGACCAAACATCCTCGTCTCAAATCCGTAGACAATCGGGACAATAATTTGATCATCGACGACAGTCGGATTTCCATTCCCGATTGCGGAGGGCTCACCAAGCATCAGACTCTTAGGAAGTGCTGCCTCGGCTAAAGCTTCTAAGTCACTCTCCCAGCGAACCTGCCCGTCCTCTGAGATCGCGATAAGCGCCGGGCCGTAGGCTTGCAGCGCGTAAACGGTGCCGTCGGCTCCGACCGCAGCAGCAGCCGAAGCCGCTCGCGTCTCCGCCTCCCACACGACTTCGCCTGTTCTGGCATCGACTCCATAGAATCTTCCATTCTCGTCGCTCACGTAGACCTGATGCCCAGAGGGCGAGAGCGAGGGACTCGACCCACTGCCGGGGCCCATCTCCGTCCCGAACGCGATTTCAACTTCAACTGAGACGGATCCTTCCGCATCCTCTTTTCGCTCCAGGTCAATGCCGTAGAGTGCCCCGCGACCCACAGTCACCGCAGTCGCCGCGACGAATACGCGCCCGGTCTTCATGTCCACACCGGGCGTGTTGGCTGAAGGCATTGCCCCGCCGACTAACAACTGCCATGCCCAATCCCTGATTTGCTCGTCCAGAAGTCCATCACCGAAGATGGTCGGAGGCATGGGCATCACCTCTGATGTGCCTGGAACATGCCCAGGCAGCCGCGCGGGAGAGTTTAGCTTGCGGCCGGTCTTGCGATCAAAGACGACAATGTCGCCAAAATTGGTTACGCCGAATACGTCGCCGTCCTTCGTAAAGACTGCGGTCGTAAGCGCGTTCACTGGAAGCGAGTCAGAGACGACCCAATCGCCTTGCTGGACGTTAGGCAGCGGTGCCACCCACTTCAGTCGTCCGTCCCCGTGATATGCGAAGAGCTGATTGCAATCGCCCAGATATAGATCACCCTCACGGTCGACGATGACGCTCGAAAGTACGGCGCACGGATCAATGCCATCGCGGCGACTCGTCCAATGCGGCGCCTGCCAGAGCATGTTCCCGTCGAGGTCAAAGGCGTGAAGATTCGCTTTGCCCTCTGCCTGACCTGTCGCTACGTACATGGTCTTGCCATCGGGGCTCATTGTCGGCGCCGTCAAAATCGACGCCCCTTCGAGTGTGCTCCAACTCGAATAGCTTTCCACGAGTTTAACGCCCTGAACGAGTTTTCGATTCGCAGGACCGCGATGAAGCGTCGACCAGCCACCAGGCGAGTACACCCCGAGATCGGATGTGCGCTGCCCCTCAGCCTCCGCACTCGCGATCGCGGGTACCAAGGATGCGTTCAAGAACATCATGAGAGCAAACAATACGAAGAGCTGAGCGGATTGGGTTCGAAGACAGGAAGGCATCATGATTCCTCGGGCCACCTGAATGGTGGATGGCCGAGGATAGAGAACTCAATCAGCAGACGAAGCACGAAGTCAGTTCCCTAATTTGATCCACAAGCTCGAAAGGCGTGGTGCCTCCCAGTCCGTCCCCGGAGCAGCTCTCTGCGACGACTCTTCGACGAGGCTGAGCTGATCGATACTGCTCACTCTCGTTTCTAGCAGACCGTCAGGCCGTCCAATCCAACCGCTCGATCGTGCCGCGATCGCCGTCGATAACTACGCGCTCTCCAGTCCGTAAGATAGAAGTGCCATTCCTCGTATTAAGCACTGCCGGCAATCCGTATTCCCGCGCGACAACCGCGCCGTGGGACACCGCGCTCCCCACGTCCGTCACCAGCCCCGAAATAACCCCGAAATAGGGTGTCCAGCCCACATCCGTGATCGGAGCAACCAGAATCTCACCGGGCTCTAGGGATTCGGCCTCTTCGAGCGTCATCACCACGCGAACAATGCCTTCGACCCGGCCGCGACTGACGGGCTTGCCAATCACAAGCTGTTCGTCCGCGCCTTCGAAACTGGGCCTCTCCGGCTGAGGCCGGCCGACCATCACTTCGGGAAAACGCAGGGTCTCTTGATAGGCCAAGGCTTCGCGACGAGCGAGTGCCTCGTCCCGCAAAGCGTGCCCGGGTGGGGCTGCCGCCAGGGTTTCGATCTCTTCGTGAAACAGGAAGTAGATCGAGTCCGCATCCGAAAGACGCCCTTCAGCTACAAGCTGATCGCCTAACGCTCGATACGCTCTCTTGAAAATTGTGGTCAACCCTACGAGCAGCGACTTACATCGCTCCCTGTTTCGAACCGCTATGTGAGCAAATTTTCGAATTCGATCAAAGCGGGCCGCTCCTTCCGGAGGCGAGGTATTCACTACAGCCGCCGAGCGCTCCGCATCAGTGGATGAAAGACGTCCGCGCAATTGCGTCTGAAGCGACCGGATTAAAGGCGTTGGATCATGTGCCCATTCGGGTTGCCTAATATCAAGCTCGCGCAAGCTTCGATGACCGTGCTTCGACATATATGCTCGGTAGAGGACGCCAACTTCCCCAGCATTTTCGCTCTCGAGCCAAGTCCGTGCTTCCGTGGCTCCCCGGTCGACGAAAGAAGCCGAACGGTCCGCCGCGGCAAGCAAACCATGCAAAATCCGCTCAGCGCCTTCGGCGATGTCCGCGCTCTCCACATTCTTGGCGCCGGACAAAACCGAGGCAACGATTGCATGATGTTCGTCGCTCGGCTCCGCATCTCCCGCAAGCTGCCCCAAAAGAATGGGTGTAAGTGCGCCCGCGCCGGAGGATACGACGAGATGAAGTTGATAGGCCTCAAAAAGGTCCGGCATACGCGCATCCACCGCACGCCATGATTCGAGCCCGGTCGATTCACGCGGGATCGCACCCAAGGCGAGCAGCTCCTCCATGCGACGAATTCTCGGCGCAGGTCGCAAGATCGCCCAAGCCTGACGAAGCAGCCGCGGCAGGCGCACGTAGAGCGGCGGGGGCGGCGGAGCAACGACCTCTGGCACGAGACGCCCGCAAATCGCGAGACTCTGCTGGTCTCCACTCGTCCCCGACACGGAGGATGAAACTCGAGCGCCTTCACTCATGTTGATGAAAAGATGGCCGTGGGACATCCCAAGGTAAGGTCGCGGCGGCGCCGAGCCCCGCGGCAATCGAATATCGTCTTTGATCCGCTGCCAGCCTACGTCGATTCCTTTCGCACAGGTGGAGTACGTCAAAGGAGACACCGCGCCCGGCATCATCTCCCCGACGTTGCATCGTGTATAGACGTCGCCGACCTCTTCAAGCATCGTGTCTAGCGTTTGCGGATCATACGCAAGCGTCGTAATCGGTCGAGCCTGCAGCCACTGCAGCGTCCCCTGCCGATCGATCGCCCATTCCAGATCAATCGGTTCGCCCACGCGACCTTCGGCGACGATGGCTTCTTCAGCAATCTGAGTCCGCTCCTCTCGACTAAGAAAGGGGGCCTCTCCCGCGAGTTGCGTCTCTTCCCAGACCCGCTCCTCCCGTAGCCACTCCTCGTGGTCGGGACTCGCTTCGCCCGATACCAGCGCTTCTCCGAGTCCCTCGATCGCGTCGATCACCAGGCGGTTTCTGCGATTCGTGACAGGGCAGGCGGTAAAGCAAACGCCGGACACGCGTGCATCGACCATGCGCTGCACCACGATCGACATCGGCACGGACGACTCTTCGGCCTGGGCATCACGCGCGTCGCGATAGGCGCTCGCGCGTGCATTCTCGACCGACTCAAGACAAACTCTAATTGCATCTCGAATCTCGGCCGCACCCGCCACATCGAGCACTGTCTCGTATTGGCCCGCGAACGAACTCTCGACGCCATCTTCGCCTAACGCTGAAGAACGGACTGCAACCCGGTCCGCGCCGAATCTTTCGACGAGCTTCTGTACGAGCTCATCGAGTTCATCTTCGGGAGTTTCCAGAGTTGCCCCGACTAGGACCACCGCTTCAGGAACTCGAAGCCCCATGTCGCGAAGTCGAGCGAGCCCGGAGGCTTTCCCGCCAACCGGTTCACCTTCAATTTCATCCAGCGTGAGAATCCGCGCCATCTGCTCCCGTTCTTTCACAACCAAATATCGAGCCGGCAATCCAAAGACGCGGCTCGCCCCCAGAGGGCCAAATTTCCTCCCGCCAAGTTCTGCGAGGGCGCCCGAGTATGCCCATTTCGCGGCGGACCTGCGACCGTGCGGCAAGAGGAATGCGCGCACGAAGCGAGCCCCCTGCCGCTTCGTGCCCAATGAATCCGAGGCTTCGCGCCTTGGTGCGGAGCTACAGAGGGCAGTCTGCTCCGACGCGTCCGGTCGCTACAGCTGCGTCTAACCGACTCTCCTCGTAATGCGCTGCTCTGGCTTCGCAGAGTCGCGGCAGGCTCGTGATTGCCTAACGGAAAATTATTCTCGCGACTGCGCCCAACGGTTCCAATAGGTCACATCCGCTGCGCCCTTGCGCTTCGCACGACGCAACACGGCGCCCTTCGTATAGGCGACCGGGAGCAAAATTGTTTGTGTAACGTTCTCGGGGATCCCGAGTGCCGCAGCCACGCGCGCCTCTTCCGCTACAAGCAGCGTCGTCCAAGTCGTCCCGAGCCCCGACGCGCGAAGCGACAGCATTAGAGACCAAGCTGCGGGCAAGACCGAACCGTAAAACGCCACCTGCATGGCCGCGTCTTCAGAGGTTGCGCGACCTTCGCTGCAAACGAGGATCAGTGCGGGCATGCGATGCATATTCTCCGCGAGGCCTACGTAGGTCGGCTTGTCTCCGGGCAGCGGCTGATCGCGAAGTTCCGGTGGGAGACGGTCACGCACCCGTTCCTGAAGCCCCTCCATACTCGCGCGATAGAGTTCGGCAACTTGTGCCTTCGGCTCGGGATCCGTCAGGACCAGAAAGCGCCAGGCCTCTCGGTTCAGCCCCGTCGGCGCTTGAACCGCCGCGTCGATGCATCGTTCGATCAGCTCCGGAGGAACCGGGCGGTCATAATCGAGTCGCTTGCGAACCGACCGCGTCGTTTCGACGACTTCGAAAAAGTCATTGATCGCGGTACCCGCCGCTTCCGGGGGGGTACTGGATTTCGGCGCCGATGCGTTTCCATCATCTTGGTTGGAATTGGAGGTCATGTTCGGCGATGCTCCGGGCTGGGGGAAGCTTCAGTATGACGGTGCGTATCCGATCGGTCGACTACGAACACGAGGGCCATGCCCTTCGCGGCGAATTCGCGTGGGATGATCAATGGACGACACCGCGGCCCTGCGTCGTGGTTGTGCACGACGCCATGAAAACCGACCAAGGCTTTGAAGAAGAGCGAGCCGTGACCTTGGCGGGGATGGGTTATGCGGGCTTCGCACTGGATGTCTACGGGGCGGGAGTCAAGGGCACCACAAATGAGGATGCCTATTCCCTCATGAAGCCCTTCGAACTGGATCGCGACTTTCTACAGGCCCGCCTGCGAGCGGGACTCGAGGCGGCGGCTGATCTCCCCGAGGTCGACGCCTACGAGATGGCGGCAATCGGTTATTGCTTCGGGGGAATGTGCGTACTTGACCTCGCACGAGGCAATGCACCCCTCGTCGGCGTCGCGAGTTTTCATGGGTTGCTGAGTGCCCCGTCTCAAAGTCATGCGACTCAATCGACCAGACCGATCGAACCACGCGTGTTGGTTCTTCATGGATGGGACGATCCCCTTGTTCCCGCTGAGTTGATTGAACCCTTCGCTCGAGAAATGAGTGAGCGCCACGCGGACTGGCAGCTCATAGCCTACGGGGGCACGATGCACTCATTTTCGAACATGCGTTACGACATGCCCGAGCAAGGCGTGGCCTATCACCGTGATTCCGAGCGGCGATCCTGGCAAGCGTTGACTAATTTCCTGGCGGAGCTTTTTCAGGAGAAGACGCCGAATGTCTAGTTCGGTTTAATGTCGGGCGGGGCGCGCGCCAGCGAAGGCCCTAAACTTGCGCAATCGCCGAACTAGGACCGGAACATCTCCCCTTTGAACACAAACAACATAGTAGATGGCGGGGTCCGCGAAATCGTGACCATCGCGATCGCGGGGAAATACGACGGCATGGACCCGGCTCACGTCGGCCTCACGACGCCGAAGGCGATGCGCGCGGCCCTAATAGAAGCGCGAAACGGGAACGGGAACGGGAACAACCAATGAGCGAGAACGAAGACATAGGTTCGCCTAACCGACTCGCTGCGGATCCTACTCCGCTGTATTTCGAGGACTACGCGGCGGATTTCAAAATTGCCGGCGGCGCTTATCACGTCACTGAAGCTCTAGTGCTTGAATTCGGCCGCCGTTTTGACCCACAACCCTTTCATACTGATCCCGTCGCCGCGGCGAAAAGCCGTTTTGGCGGATTAATCGCACCGGGCTGCCTAACATTTTCGATCCGGCAGGCGCTCTACAACCAATTGCCCTGTCGCCCGGTTCTCGTCGCTGGGCTTGGGCTGGAGTCTCTGGACCTTGCGACCCCCGTCCGGCCCGGGGATGTCTTATCCCTCAAGGTCGAAGTCGAGGACAGCCGACGCTCGAAGTCACGCCCGGATACGGGGATCGTCACGACGCGCCAGCGTGTCGAAAATCAAAACGGGGAACCGGTGCTCACCATGCTCGCGAAGATGATCGTCCAAGCGCGCGACGCGGGTTAGACGACCGGGACCGCGAAGCCACGTGACGAACGCAGCCATAGGGGGCGCGAAAAATACCCCGGACTGACCAGCAATTCCGTTAGTCCGCCATTTCAAAATCGGCGAAATCGAACCCCGGCGCAACGACACATCCCACAAGCGCATAGCCCGAAGGGCCCGGAAGCGCTTCGGCACGCTGCCAATCCATGGCCGGCACGACCGCCTGAAGCTGCGCCGAAAGGCCCTGCCCCAAGATCGTCTCCCCGGATTTTGCCTCTGCTTCAGTTTCTGTTGGACCGATGCCGAGCAAGACATCATCGCCTTGGTGATGCATCCATAGTTCCTCGGAACGAACCCGGTGCAATGCGGAACATACGCCAGTCGGAAGCAAAAAATAGATCGACGTTACAGCGGAGCGCGCTGCCGAATATCCCGCCGGAAGTGACGACGCTTCAAGGGTAACCGGGGACCGCCAAGTCTCGCGATAGAAACCACCTTCGGGATGCGGCTCCAAACGAAGTCGCTCGATCAACTCCGCCACGACCGGAGAAAGTTCTTTCTGTGCACCACTCATGCGGCGCGGTAACGGCCAGGTTCGAATTCGACCGCTTCGTCGCGCGCGAGCATCCGTGCCACGTGAAGTTCTGCGCTCCGAAATTCGACGGGCTCGACGATTTCCATCTTCACGTGAGGCCGATAGATAAAGCGATGATCCACCATCTCATCCAAAGAATGCGGCTCGGCAAGAAATTCGAGCATCGCGTTATGCCGCCGATCGATCACCGAAGTAAATTTGTCGAGCAACTCAATAAAAAGCGCGCGTCCCTCGATCACACCCTTTTGGTGAAAAGTCACGTACCACTGCGCTTCTTCGCCGCGCACTCGCCGGAGGCTCTCCTCAAAATCATCGAGGTCGCTCCAGGCGTCACCGTAGTAGGGACCGAAGCCGGTGAGGTCTATGTCCGACAGAAAGAAGACATCGTCGGAAATTCTGAAGCCGCTATGGCCGCGGGTATGCCCTGGAAGGTGAACGCTCTCGATCGACAGACCGCCGAGGTCAAAGACGTCGCCATCACTGAAGCCGCAGGCGTCGGGACGTGGGGCGTAGTTAAAATCTTCGACGACAGTCTTTTTGAAGGCCCGTTCCACGGCTTCATCCCGAAAACCGTAGACCCCCATCAGGCCCTCGATAGAACGAGCCCCTTCCAGATCAGCTTCATGAATATGCACGCGCGCGTCGGAAAAAAATCCATTCCCAGGCATATGGTCTTCATGGGCATGGCTATTCAGCACCGCATCGACCCGTGCCGGCACACCCCCCCGCGCAATCACATCGACGGAGGGATCGATCACGAAAGTCTCGCTCGCCCCGCGAACGAGCAACGTGTTGCCCGACGGATAGCCTCCGTTCGCACTGCCCACGAGCACGCTCACCCGATCCGTCAGCTTTTGTTCTGCGTCGCCCCATTCCACTTGCATAAAGAGGAGACTAACCGGACAGCGTGCCGGGCGCGACGCGCGGGGCCAAGAACTCACTTTCGCGTGGCGAAGGGATCTATTGATTGTCGATTGGAATCACGATTGGAAGCAAGAGCGTCGCCGGGTCGTATAATCAAGCTGTGCATGAAGACGCGACACACGGCCGAGCCGAACCCGGTACCGAGAGCGAAAGAACCGCTGGCGGGGGCCCGAATCGCGCGGTCGGAAACGCATTGACTACGTGGCTCGCACGCGACCGGTCTGTGGCGCTCACGATCTTCGTTTGCGCGCTCGTGCTTCGCGCCTTCCATCTGCACGCGCTCTCGATCCACGACCCCTTCTATACGATCGCCAGCGTCGACGGCGCGGTCTACGACGCGTGGGCACGCGAGCTCGTCGCCGGAGATTGGCGCGGCGACGGCGTTCTCTTCTTAGGCCCGCTCTATCCGATGTTCATGGCCTCGGTCTACTCCATCTTTGGCCCGAGCCTTCCCGCCGTCAAAATGATCCAGGTCGTGCTGGGCGCATTATCCTGCGTTCTTGTTTGGGGACTCGCACGGGAGCTTTTCGATCGGCACATCGCCGCACTCACCGGCTTGGCATCGATCCTCTACGGAATGCACGTCTTTTACGGCGGCACGACGATGATCGTCAACATACAGGTGCCGCTTGTTGTCGGCCTCGCCTGGGCGTCTATTCGTGCACTCCACTATCCAACCTATCGAGGTTGGGCGTTATGCGGCTTGCTTCTTGGGCTCTCAGCGCTCGCCCGGCAGACGGTCCTGTTGCTTGCTCCAGTACTCGCGCTCTGGGTGCTCTTCGGAATGAAGGGCGACTACAGCTTTGGTCAACGCTTCGCATTCGGATCGACGTTTGGAGTCGTGATCTGCTTGCTCGTTTTGCCGTTTACGTTCAAGAACTACGTCGTTGGCGACGATCTCGTGCTGCTTAACTCGACGGGCGGCGCGAATTTCTACATGGGAAATCAACGCCACGCGGACGGTACGTGGCAGATTCCGTCGATTGGCTGGAATGTCCGAGTCGATAATCCACGCACGATGCGCGATGCCTTTACGGGCGTGGCCGAACGAGAGACTGGGCGGTCGCTCAAGCCTTCAGAGGTCTCGTCCTATTGGCAGGGTCGAGGCGTAGACGAAATTCGCGCCGATCCCCTCAAATGGATCCGACTCGAATTTCGCAAAGCCGCACTCTTCGTCAATGCGCACGAGGTTTGGAACAACCGATCCGTCGAAGTCTCGAAACGCTTCAGCTGGGTATTGCGCTTGCCGCTCGTCTCTCTCGGTTTAATTGCGCCCTTCGCCCTGCTCGGCCTAATACTCACTGCCGGGCGATGGCGCGAATTCCTGCCTGTCCACGGAGCGATTGGTGCCTATCTGATCGCGTCTCTGCTCTTCTTCGTGCTCTCGCGCTACCGCATGCCGGCGACGTTCCTCATGCTTCCCTTTGCCGCCTTCGCCGCGTTCGAACTCGCAGGGCTTCTTCGCACGCGGGCGTGGGCTCCCTTCGCGATTCGCGCGGTCGCGATCATCCTACTCGGCTTCTTCGTTCACCTCCCTCTAGTAAACGAAGACCGAATGCATATGGCTTGGTACAACCTGGGCAACAAGTACCGCGAGCTCGAGCGATGGGACGAGGCCATCAATGCCTACCAAACCTCCCTCGAAGAGAATCCTCAATCGATCTCCACGCATAACAACATCGCCATCGCCTTTGAACTCGGCGGCCGAAGCGAGGAGGCGATCCGGGCCTGGCAGCAAGTCGAAGCCCTCGGACAGCGCATCCGCAGCGCCCGCCACATCGATCGTGCGAAGCGCCACCTCCGCACGCTTCAGCAAGCAGCCGAACCAGCGCCCCTGTAAAACGTTCATTGAACGTATGCGCGGCCCTCTTTACCCCGAGGGGTGCCAGGCGCACTTCGCTCCGATCCAAGGATTTGAGAACCCGCCGAGGCAATCACATACGAAACGCATATCGGAGCCGGAAAGACACAAGCCAAATTCGCTACGTTCCGATCTGCCCTCCAGCCCCGCGGTCCCGAATTAGGTGCCGCCAAATCTACGCGAGACGATGTCCAATTCTTTTGGTCTTCTCTCGACGCGGAGCGTGCATGGCCCGTCTCTTCCCACAACCTCAAGACAAATATCCGGTCGTCCATATGGAGGACACAGATCTCGATCTGCCCGAGCACGTCCGGAACGCGGATCTGCGCTACACGCAGTTCAAGTCGATCGCGCGCGGTGGCAAATGCCTGATCCAATCCTGCAAAGATTTTCATCTCAGTCGAGTCGTGGCGCATAAGAGCCTGCTTAAGGAGATCGCAAACGATCCCTTCGAGCAGAAGCGTTTCCTCCGCGAAGCGCGCGTCACAGCGATGCTCCAGCACCCTAATACGATTCCGATTTATGAGCTCTCTCGAAATAACAAAGGGCACTACTTCTTCACCATGAAGCTGGTGGAGGGATACACCCTTCGTGAGGTTCAAGATCTGGCGAAGCAAGAGGGAACTCAGGCCGTAGACGGTTATGGGTTCCACCGCATGGTGACGATCCTTATCCAAGTCGCGAATGCACTCGACTACGCCCATAGCCACGGCGTCGTCCATCGCGATATAAAGCCCGCAAATATCCTGATGGGCCCCTTCGGCGAAGTCCTGTTGCTCGATTGGGGACTCGCCAAGGTTTGGAGTGAAGAACCGGAGGAGGTGCCGGAGATGCCCATGCTCATGAACAGCGATCCGTCGCTCACGGCGCAGGGCAAACTCCAAGGAACCGCGCACTACATGTCCCCCGAGCAGATTGAGGGCAGCCGCGACATCGATCACCGCTCTGACATCTACAGCATGGGCGCCGTGCTCTACGAAATCCTGGCAGGACGAACCACATTCACTGGCGACAATCTCAGCAAAATCCTCGAACAGGTAAAACACAACGATCCGCCACGTCCGTCGGAAGTCGCTTTGGACCGTGACATCCCGCCGCAGCTCGAAGAAATTTGCATGAAGTGCATCGCCAAGAATCCCGACCAACGAATCCAGAGTGCGCGACGCTTGGTCGCCGAGATGCGATCCTGGCGACTGCGATGGGCGTCGGAGACGAGTTAGGCGGCTAGAGACGGATCGACGCTCGGCTACGAAGCCATCCGAGAAGTCGTGGAAGTCGGCGGCATGTTCCCGCGCAGCTACATCACCGATTGGCCACCATCGACGCAAATCGTTTGTCCTGTGATGAACTTCGCGGCAGGGCTCGCCAAGAATAGGTAGAGCGGCGCCACGTCTTCAGGCGTCCCCCATCGCTTCATAGGCGTGCGCTGGATCTCGGGCTCCTCGAAGGGCGTGCCCATCATCCCTTCTGTCATCTGACTCTTAATAAGTCCCGGCGCTGCGGCGTTTACGCGAACATTCTCGAGCGCCCAAGCCGCGCCCATATTTTTCGTCATCTGCACCACCGCAGCCTTCGCTGCACCATAACCGGGTACGACCGTCACCGCGCGAAACGCCGACATACTCGACATATTAAGCACGCTTCCGCCGCCTTCGATCTCGCTTTGCGCGATCCGATCCTTAAGCTTGACCGCCAAACGAAACGAAGCAAATAAATGCAGACTGAGTGCCTTCTCGAAAATTTCCGGCTCCCATTCGTTCTCGGCCATCAATGAAGCACCTGCGTTATTGATGAGTACATCCAGTCGATCAAAGGATCCTGCAAGTCGCTCAAGACCCTCCCGGTCTGTCATCTCCGCTTGGTGATAGTCGAAGCCTGTCAAATCTGAATCGTATTCCGAAGCACTTCCGCGACGGCCTGTGACGGAGACCTGTGCGTTCGAACCAGCGAACGCACGCGCTATGCCTAGGCCGATTCCGTTCGAACCACCGGTGACGAGGACGCGGGCGCCTCCGAAATCAAACTTCACTTCCACACTCATCATGTACTCCTCATACTTCTAGTCAGCCCTGATACCCAAAGAGGTTACCCGCCTTAATCGCTCGCACGACTCCCGGAAGCACGTTCTCCTCCCACCGGGGATCGCCCTCACCGATCCAGGCGTAAATCTGATCCGATCCCACAGAAAGCATTTCATCCGGCAGTCCTTCCAGGCCCTGCACGCTCCCACGCTCCAATAGATATTGAAAGAGCGTGTGAACCTCCGCCGAAAGCTCCAAACCATCTAACTCGACTCGCTCACCGGTCTGCGGATCAAGGCCGGGATACACATAGATCTGCACGCCTTGGCCCATCAACCTTCCCATCGCTTCGAGCAGGCCGCCGGACAGATCGGAATAACGGCCCTCGCGAAACAACTCGACAAAGTTCATTATCCCAACGGGCAAAGCGATCTCCGCTGCCGAATATCGCGCAAGGTATTCCGCGACGAGGTAGTACTCCGTGTAGTTGGAGACGAGGACCGAATGATTGCCAGCATTGAGCGCCTCAATCCGGTCAAGGAAATCCTCACCCGAGTCCGTCACCGTCGCCCGGAGTTCACTCACAGAAATTCCGAGGAGCGAAACGATCCGACCGGCATCGACATTCGGATCGGCTGCTAAGCGCTCCTTCGCACGTTTTTCGATATCGGAGTGCACGCTAGTAGGTGGCCGAAATCGGCCACGCTGCAAAATCACGGGACGCTTGTAGAGCAATTCAGACGGGCGTATCACTTCGCCGCTTGCGGAGAACATCGCCGCCTGGCTCAGACCAAACTCAACAAGACGAAGGCTCAGAAGACGGTTGTCGACCTCACTGAACGCTGACCCCGTGAATTCAACCATGTCAATTTCGATTCGGCGCCGCCCGAGGTCGTCGAGTAGAGAACCCAAGAGACGTTCAGGGTCGTCTGCATAGCGAGCCGCCCCGTAGATCAGATTGACTCCCAGAATGCCGAGGGCCTCCTGCTGATCAAACCCTTCCTGATCGAGCATCCGAGTATGAAGCAAGATTTGATTCGCTTCGGATTGCGGATGCGTCTGAAAGCGTATGCCCATCCAACCATTACAGTCCGCATCGCCAGCGTAGTTTTGCGCGGCCACCGTATCCGCAAAAGCAAAGAACGCGGACTCACCGCCTCGCTCGAGGTCCAGCCGTTCCAGAAGCAAGTCGTATTCGTGATCAAGCATCGCAATCAAGCGACCGCTCGACACATAACGCTCGCCGGTTCCGTAAATCGCGTCGCTGACCTTTTTATCGTAGGCCGACATGGTCTTAGCGATTGTTCCCGCGGCTCCACCTACACGAAAGAACCAACGCCCGACTTCTTGGCCGGCTCCGATCTCGGCAAAGCTGCCATAAAACCCGGGGTCTAGATTCAGCTCAAGCGCCTTCCCACCTGTCGTCTTCGTATCAACCTTGATCGTATTGGGCACGCTTCTCTCTTTCTCTGCCTTGCTTAATCTCTAGGAAATGCCCTGCAGGCCCGCGCGACGAAAGGCTTGATCAAGATCCTCTATCAGGTCGCCCACGTGCTCGACGCCTACGGACAACCGAACCAACCCATCATAAATCCCGACCTTCTCCCGATCCGGCTGCGGAATGCTCGCGTGGGTCATCGAAGCAGGATGATCGATCAGCGACTCGATTCCGCCGAGGCTCTCGGCGAGCGCGAAAACCTCGAGCCCCGACACGAAGGTAATCGTCGTCTCAAGGTCCGCGTCCAACTCGAAAGTCACAATCCCGGAGCCACCGGTCATCTGCCTGCGCGCGACTTCGGCCTGAGGATGCGAATCCAAGAACGGATGTCGTACCCACCGCACCGATGCCGACCCCTCTAGGCAATTCGCAATTTCAAGCGCGTTCTCGTGATGCTGACGCATTCGGAGCGCAAGCGTTTTTAGGCCGCGCTGAATCAACCAGCAATCGAAGGGCGAAGGGTTAAGTCCGGCAGCCTTCTGGGCGAAGATCATCTTCTCGTTCCATTCGGCGTCATTCGTCACGACAACGCCGCCCAAACAATCCGAGTGTCCGTTCACGTATTTCGTCGTGCTCGATAGAGATAAGGTCGCGCCCAATTCAAGCGGTCGCTGGAAATAGGGAGAGGCGAATGTGTTGTCTACAAGAACGGGCGCCCCCACCTTCGCAGCCTCTTCTGAGATCGCCGCTATGTCTAGAATTTTGAGCATCGGGTTCGTCGGAGACTCAAGCCAAACGAGCGCCGGTCGCACCTCGGAGATCAGTGCGTAGTTCGAGGAATCGGCGAAGTCGACGTACTGAACTCGCAGGCCAAATTTCTCAAAGACCTGCGCGAAAATGCGAAACGTGCAGCCATACACGTTCTCCTCAGCGAGCACGAGATCGCCGCTCGAGAACGTCGTGAGCACTGCCGTAATCGCGGCCATCCCATTTCCGAAAACCGTCGCGTATTCACCGCCTTCGAGGGAAGCGAGCGTGCTTCCAAGTCGGGTGAAATTCGGATTCCCTGATCGCGTGTAGTCGTAGCCCCGAGTTTCTCCGGGGCGAGTTTGGGCAAACGTGGATGTCGCGTAGATCGGCGGCATCACAGCCCCCGTGGCTTCGTCCGGCTCTTGGCCTACGTGAATTGCCCGCGTTTCGAATTCCATGCCGCCCTCTTCTGCGCACTCTCGGCGCGAATCAACCTGGCGGGCACGATAGCGAATGCCACTCGGGAGCCCGCACCATATAAGAAAGGGAGCAGCGCGCGCATCTGGCCGGGTCCACTAACTCTCCTAATCCAACGCTGCAGAGAACCAATCCCATACGACAGAGCCATCGACATAGCTGTGGCATCCCGGAAGGGCTACATCACTGAGGAGCGGGCCGAGGCTGTTCTATCGAGCAGCAGGAAACCCACCTCCCGCTCGGTCAAGTCATCGCGCAGCTGGGTTCTGCCGACACCGAAACTCTCGATCGCTAGCTTCGCGAACACCGACAACTTACCGGCTCCAACGACTCGACCTAATCCGTTCCCTGCGACCACCGAGCGAATATGATCACGAATCCAAAGCCGCTCTCCCTGAACCCACATACCACGCCGATCGAGGTTGTCCTATTCGACCTTGGCGGCGTTCTAATCGAGCTCGGCGGCATGGGCGAACTCGCAGTGTTCTCTAACGAGTCTGACGAGGATGAAATTTGGCGACGCTGGCTGAGCTGTCCTTGGGTGAGACGCTACGAGCGCGGCCAATGCGAGAGCCAGGCCTTTGCCGCTGGGATGGTCGAGACCTGGTCCATGCCAGTCGCGCCCGAAGTTTTTCTCGCCGCCTTCGCGAGTTGGCCTAAGGGGCTTCTGCCAGGCGCGAAGGAACTCGTGCGATCCACTCGCGCGCGCACCCGCGTCGCCGCTCTCAGCAACACAAACGCGCTACACACCGAGCGTTTTCACGACGACTTCCGCTTTCACGAAGACTTCGACTCGCTTTACCTATCCCACGAAATGGGACTCGTGAAACCCGACCGAGCAGCCTTCGACTATGCAATCTCGAAACTCGGCTGTCCGCCCGAGCGCATTCTTTTTCTCGACGACAATCAGATCAATGTCGACGGTGCACGGGCCGCAGGGCTGCGTGCGGAGCGAAGCGTTGGCGTGAAAGCCGCTCGCGACGTGTTAGTTAAGAACGGCGTACTCTAAATTCTGTCGGGGAGCGGGCTCCGCCCTCTCTGCAGGCGATCGACATGGCCCACATGGCCCCGCGGGGCTATATACAATACGCATCGTCTCGTATATAGTCCTACGAGTCTGCTCATCCCGAGCGGCATGCTGCATTCCACCCCGACCCACGCTGTCCGAGATACCGGATACGGCGTGGTCCCTGGAGCCCGCCCAATGGATTTTGATTTCCTCCCGGAAGAACAGAAATTCGCTGACGAAGTCGAAGCGTGGCTGGTCGATAATCATGACGACGAAGTCATGGACCATCACCGCGAGAACTTCAGCCAGCTTTCCGATACCCCCGAACGCTGTGCCTTCATGAAGAAGCTTGCGGCAAAGGGATGGCTCGGCATGTCTTGGCCGAAGGAATTTGGTGGCCAAGAGATCGAAGGCGTCTACGAGTACATCCTCAACGAAGCGCTCAGCAAGCATGCCGCGCCGCAGATCGGCAAGGGCGTCGGCATCATCGGTAAGACGTTGATCCGACACGGCAACGACTTCCAAAAAAACAAGTTCCTCCCCATGGTTCTCAACGCGGATGTCGAATTCGCGGTTGGCTATTCCGAGCCGGAAGCCGGTTCCGATGCCGCAAACATGCAGCTAAAGGCCGAAAAGGTCGAAGGCGGCTGGATGTTGAACGGACAGAAGATGTGGACGACCTCGGCGCATTTCGCCGACTGGTACTGGGTGGGCGCACGCACCGACCCCGACAAGAAAAAGCATGACGGCTTGTCGCTCTTCCTCGTCAACATGGATAACCCCGGTCTCGAAGTGGTCAGCCTGCCGACGATCGGCAAGGACACGACGAACCAGGTCTTCTTCGATGACGTGTTTGTTCCCGACGATTATCTCGTGGGCGAGCGTGGCAGAGGCTTCCACATGATCTCGGAGGCGCTCGACCTCGAACGCTTCACGATGTTCACCCTTTCGCCAATCGCACATCGCTCCGATGTCCTCGTCGACTGGGTCAAGGAAGCAACGCGCGACGACGAACCGCTCAAGGACGATCCGAACGTCCGTCAGAAGATCGCCCAGATCGTCACGGACACTGCGGTAGCGAAGGCGCTCTCGACGCGCTTTGTCTGCGCAGCTAAGTCCGGCGGAAAGCCCCCGACGATTGAGTCCTCCCAGTACAAGCTCTTCACGACCTCCCTGTCACAGCGCGTCTGCAAGGATGCCCTGGACATCCAGGGTCATGAAGGTGCGATTATGGAAGGCCAGGACGACGCCCCGCTTCGCGGACGCTTCGAAGGCGCCTACCGCGCAACGGTAAACGAGACCGTCGGCGGAGGCTCTTCGGAAATCCAGAAGAACATCATCGCAAGGCGGCACCTCGGCCTTCCCAAAAACTTCTAGGGCTGACTCACATACTCAGCATCCTGTTAGGCGCGGCCCCTACGGTCGCGCAGGAGACCCCCGATATGGATCTCGATTTCACCGAAGAACAGCAGATGGTGATCGACATGACCCGCACGATGCTCGAAGAGCATTGTGATACACAGGTTGTGCGCGACGCAGAAGACGACCCCAAGGGCTACCCCGATGCACTCTGGAAGCAGATGAGCGAACTGGGGCTGAACGGCCTGCTCATTCCAGAGAGCTATGGCGGCGGCGAACAAACGATTCTCGAAGGCGCCTTCGTATACGAAGAACTCGGACGCGCTATGGCACCGACGCCGCACTTCGTGTCCTGCGTCGTCAGCGCAAAGCTGCTCCTTTCTGGCGGAAACGACGCTCAGAAAAATGCTTGGCTAGAGAAGATCGCCAACGGCGATTCGATTCTGACGCCGGCATGGCTTGAGCCCCAGCGCGGCTTCAGCGCAAAAGGCATCGCTGTTAAGGCGGAATCAGACGGCGAGGGATTCAAAATTACGGGCCGCAAGCGATCCGTCGCTTACGCCTCTTCGGCTGACCAGCTCATCGTGCTCGCGCGCACCGACGCCGGCGTTGACCTCTTCTTGGTCGACCCGAACGCGAGCGGCATCACGATGAAGCAGCTCCTCTCTCAGGGTCGCGAGGCGCAGTACCAGATTGACTTCGACGGCGTGAGCGTTTCCGCAGACGACCGCATCGGCGCTGCTGGTAGCGGCTGGGAGACCTGGACCGCGGTCATGCAAGAATCCGTGATCCTACTGGCGGCCTCGGCAATCGGCGGGGCAGATCGATGCCTCACGGAGACGGTCGAGTACGCCAACTCGCGCATTCAGTTCGACAAGCCTCTCGGTGCCTTCCAGTCGCTGTCGCACTATATGGCCGATGCTTCGACGTCGATCGACGGTGGGCGGGTGCTCGTGCACGAAGCCGCATGGAACGCGGCCCAGGGTCGTTCGGTGGCTCGCCTCGGCCCGATGGCCAAGCTCTTCTGCTGCGAGACTTACCGCGAAACGACGCGAGTCTGCGCGCAGATCTGGGGCGGAGTTGCCTTCACGATCGAATACGATCAGCAGATTTTCTTCCGGCGTGCGAAGGCCCTCCAGCTTACATGGTGGGACACGCCTTACCTCGAAGAGTTGATCGCAAAAGACGTGCTCGACTGATGCGTCTCGGTCTTTCGTGAACCGCTCAGCGAAAGCTAAGTAAAAAAGAAGCCCCGACTCCTCATAAGGATTCGGGGCTTCTTCTATTTGGGTCGCCTGCGTAGCGCTCAGAAAACCACGCAACGTCACTAGCATGCCAACGCACTCGGCCGAGGCGCGAACCATCCCCACGTCAGGCGCGATCCTTAAACTAGTCCGCCTGAAGCGACCCTAATGCCCAAGCGACTCTGGCCTGAAATCGGTCATTGAAGTCGACTGTGTATGCATTCTCGGGTTCGGCGCGGACCATTTCGTCAAGGACTTCCGCGTCCTCGCCAACAAGAATTCGCCACTTTCCCGCCTTCACGCCGGCAAGAATGACCGCCGAGGCTTCCTCTGCCGTCATCGGTGCATCATCGCGAAAGGACTCGCCCTGCGCGATCAAAGCTTGGCGCAGCTGATCATTCGTCGCGTTGCCGAAGTCGATGCCGCGGCGCTCCATGCCCTCGCGAGCCTCCTGAAGATCCTCATCGCTCATCTCCTTCGGATCGTTACCGAGGACCTTGCCCGAGTTGATCACGATCGACGTGCCTATATGACCCGGCATAACGACAGAGCACTTTACATGCGGCGCGTTCATACGGAGATCGTTGATCAGCGCTTCGGTGAAACCCTTGACCGCGAATTTTGCTGAAGCGTAGGCGCTATGCGCTATGTCCGGCCCAAGGGTTGCCCAGAATCCGTTAACGCTGCTCGTGTTAATCAGGTGACCTTCTTCGGCGGCCATCAACATGGGAAGAAAAGTTCGTGTCCCATAGTAGACGCCGTACCAACAGATATTAAACGTCCGCTCCCAGTCGTCGCGGTCGGTCGTGATCATGCTGCCCGTATTGCCGATTCCCGCGTTATTGAAAACAAGATTGACGCAATCGGTCTCGTGCTCGCGCATGACTTCATTGCGAAATCTCATCAGGTCCTCTTCTGAAGAAACATCCGCGACATGGATCGTGATGCGCGTGCCGGCAGGCGCCTGCCCATCACAGATCGACTTCGTCTGAACCATGTTGTCCTCGGACACATCGCAAATCGCGACATGGCAGCCGGCAACAGCAAGCTGGCGCGCAAGCTCTCGGCCCATCCCTGTCCCGCCGCCGGTAATCACAGCGATCTTATCTTCGAAGGACTCCATTTTTCTTTCCTTTCGGTGTGTCGCGCGGACTAACCTTCGCGACGCATAATCAGCGAGCGGGCTCCACGGCCCCCTTCGCAATCAATTGATCGATCTCTTCTTGGGTAAGACCGAGGAGTTCTTGCAATACGGTCTCATTATCATGGCCGATCGACGAGCCGGAATGTGTAGTGCGACCCGGCGTTCCAGTGAGTCCAAATGGGATTCCTGTCGCGACGACGCTACCTCGTTTGTAATGCGGTATTTCTTCGAAGAAGTTACGCGCGGCCAGTTGGGAGTCGCGGCGATACATGTCTTCTGTGTTCTGAACAACACCGGCTGCCAAGCCAAGCGCCCGGGCCGCCTGCATGACGTCGTAGTCTATCCGGTCCCCGGTCCATGCTGCGATCTCGACTTCGATCTCCGCCGCATGCTCTAGGCGACCGGCCATAGTCTCATAGCGCGGATCTTCTGCCCACTCTGGTCGATCAAGCAACTCGCAGAATAGCGGCCAGTCCGAATCCGTCTCAACACACAGCACGACCCAACGATCTTCCCCAAGACATGGGAAGCAGCCATAAGGCGCGAGACCCGCTTCACTATTCCCGCGCCGCGGCGGTTCTTCCCCGGTCGCCGCGAACTCAGCCATCGCGCGACCCAAAGCCGCCACCGTCGTTTCGAATTGCGACAGGTGAATCACCTGCCCCTGCCCGCTTCGGTCCCGTTCGCTAAGCGCGGCCATCAGAGCCACCAGACCGTGCAATGCGGAGAGCGGATCAGGGTAAGCGAAATGCGAAATAGTGCAGTCTCGGTCCGGAAAGCCTGATAGGTGGCAGAGCCCCGAGAGCGCTTCGATATTGGGGCCCCAGGTCACATAACGTGATAGCGGCCCCGACTCTCCATATCCGCTGGATTCGAGCATAACAAGCTTGGGATTGCGAGCAGACAAGGTCGCATAGCCTACGCCGAGCTTCTCAAGTGCTCCGGTGCTGTAGTTCGCGATCACGACGTCGCTTTCATCTACCAGTCGCCGAGCGAGCTCGGATCCTTCTTCGTTCCGAAGATCAAGCGCAACGAAGCGCTTCCCCGCGCTCCAGTCCGTAAACCAGGGAGAACATTCAGGCTGCGTTCCCTTTTCCGGCTCCTTCGGCGAAACGAAGAGTCGTGGGACGTCGGGATGCCCGTGGGATTCAATCTTAATGACTTCGGCACCAGCCCAAGCGAGAATTCGCCCTATCCACGGCGCTGCTAGGCCTGTCCCGAATTCGACGATGCGCAAGCCTTCGAGAGCCCCGCCAGTTTTCGGGCCGCCGAGTAGTCCTGAGCGATCGTCCTCGAGCGGTAGCAAGGCTCCCGCGAAGAGCGCCTCTACATCGATTCCGAGTTCGTCCAGCGCAGGCGCCGGCCGGGCGAGCGCCCACGGCGAACGCGCGGGGCGGTACGGCGCTCCAGGCACCCGAAGGACGCGGCCGTCTGCGATCGGCAGGTCCGCAAAAAAGTCGCGCTCGGTAAGCTGAGGGTCTACCGCGATTCGGCTCGCGGTATGAATTGGGGTAAAGGCAATACGACGCCGCTGGCCTTCGTGATAGGCCTCGCCGACTGTTAACGTCGAAGTGAGTTCGGAAATAAAAAGGTCGAGGAGCTCTCTATAGGGAAGGCGACTGGAGGACGGGCCACGAAAGACCTCCTGTAAGACTTCCTCGTTCCCCGTGACTTCGTGAATCCACTCAGCAAGCGCAAGCCAATGGGCGGGCCGGTTCACCATGAGATAGACCTGGCCGTCTTTACAAGGGAAGGAGCCGGAGGGAACGGATGCCACGAGCCCCGTTCCGACGCGCTTGGGAATCACATCATCCTCGAGCCATTTACCAACGCCGGCGATATGCGTGATCGCACTGATCGTCTCCAGGCTCGACACATCAACGTGTTGTCCACGGCCACTGCGATCGCGGTGCCACAAAGCAATCAAGGCACTCCCCGCCGCCAATGTCGACGTAATGACATCGGACTGATGCCCCGCCATTCGAACCGGTGGATCCTCCGGATCGCCTATCGAAGTCATCGCCCCGCCGAGCGCGCTCGCAATGAGATCGTTCGAGCGTTCGTTTCGGTCGGGGCCGTCTTGCCCAAATCCCGAAACCGAAACCATCACGAGCCCCGGGTTCGTCTTGGCAAGTGCCTCGAAGGAGAGCCCGAGTTCAGCGAGGCGGCCTACGGGCATTGACTCAAGAATGAGGTCCGAACGATCCGCAAGCGCTAGAAAACGGTCGCGGCCGTCAGTCGATTCGAGATCGATCACAGCGCTGCGCTTATTCGCATTCTCGTAAACAAAAGGGATGCTGATCCCCTCGCCTGCGAGCGGGGCTTCCCACCTTGCAGGGTCGCCCGCGACGGGCTCGATCTTCACGACCTTGGCCCCAAGGTCCGCGAGCAGCTTTCCGCAATAAGCTGAAGAAGCCGACGTCAGGTCGAGCACGCGGAGGTGCGAAAGTGCGCCCTTCGAGCCAGTCGTCATCGCCTCTTAGTCACTCCGGTCCTCACGGTTTGCCACTCTCATCTCGCGTCCCGACACATCTTAGCGTCACACCTAGAAGCCTCTTTTTAGGCCAGACCACGAAGAGTAGTCCGCGAGCGCGCAGCTATGCCACAAGACCTTCTAATCATAATCTCTCATAACCCCGAGAAAAAAATCTAGTAAAAACCGTTTGAGAACAAGTTTTCCACGAAGGGCTCACGTTTCTCCCCTCCCAAGTCCGGCTCATGGGATCGGCTGTGTCTCGGCCGCTTTAACAAGGCGCACACACAGCTCACGGATCAGATGAAGCGACCCGCCCTCTGAATCACCTCGATCTCGTACCCATCGGGATCCTGAACGAAAAAGATATGTGCAAGCTGTTTCCCTGCATGTTCCATGCTCACCAACTTGCGCGGAGCCAGCCCTTTGGCTTCGAAACGTGCGTGTTCCTCTTCGACATCATCGACCGTGACGGCAAGATGCCCGTAGCCCGAGCCATGCTCGTAGGGAACCTCTTGATCGTGATTCCAGGTGAGCTCAAGTTCGAATTCACTCTCCGAGTTTCGCAGGTAGGCCAAAGTGAAATCGTCGAAGTCGAGGCGTTCGACCAGCGCTAGCCCGAACGCCTCACGATAGAAGTCCATTGAGCGTTCCAGATCGAAGACCCGAATCATCGAATGAATTGCTTTCGCCATTTGATTTCCGACTAGCCCTTCTGCTTCTGAAGATCGGCGAGGGCCTTCATGCCGCGCCAATCGGAGATCCCGACGATCGGCCTTTCGCCGCCGCCCTCCGGCGCTTCGCCGTAGAACGCGATCGCGCCGTGCACATTGGCCAAGTAGATGGTCTCTTCGGGATGGCTTGTCGCCTCATGCTCCGCACCGTTCGGCTCGTAGATCCAGTCGCCCGCACGCGATACGCCGCCGCGGTATTCCATCACGCCGGACAACACATAGAAATCCGCGGGCCCGAGATGAATATGCGGCGGGTTCACGGTTCCTTTTGCGGCTTTAAAGAGCGCGGTGTAAGAACCGCTCTCTTCCGACACGCGCAGCACCTTTACGGAGTTGCCTCCCGGCACCTCCGTCCATTCCATCTCATCCGGGTTGACGAGGGTTCCAAAGCCTTCAATTTCCATTGTCGAGTCACTCCAATCTCTTCGCAGGCGTCGATGCTATCACCCCGATTCGCCCCGGGACACGCAGATTCAAAGGTGTTTTTTGGGGCCGCGACGGACCGTTTCTCTGTGATAAGGTCGAGGGCATGGGAATGCCTACCGACGCGCCAATCATCGACCTTATGCTCAGTTTTCCGATCCTCGACCTTGAGGCGACCTATGGGAATCTGCGAGAAGCCGCCAAAGACGGGGAGTCCAAGGACTTCAAGTTTCCAGCCCAATACATGTTCAAGGGCGTGCCCCATGGATGGGGTGAAGGACGCGACCCCGTCGAAGTCACGCTCGAAGAGATGGACAAGTGGGGCGTCAAAACCGCCCTTGTGGGCATCGGCGGGGACACCGCCTCCGAAGCTCTAAGCAAGCATTCGGACCGCTTCGTCGGCAATGTCCACGTCGACCCGAACGATGTCATGGGCGCCGTTCGCCAGATCGAGCGCGCGCATAACGACTACGACGTACGTATGGCGAGCACCTTTCCCGCTGGCAACCTCCCGCAGATCATGGTCGATGATCCGCAGATGTATCCGATGTATGCGAAGTGTGTCGAACTCGACATCGCCTGCGGACTTAATATGGGCGTCCCCGGCCCACGCCTCCCCATGGACCCCCAGAAGGTCGAGCGCCTCGACCGTATCTGTTACGACTTCCCTGAACTCCGGCTCGTGACGTATCACGGCTGCGAACCCTGGGAAGATCTTGCGGTCAAGCTCATGCTGAAATGGCCTGGACTCCACTACTGCACCAGCGCCTTCGCTCCGAAGCACTACCCCGAAGCGATCGTCAAATACGCCAACACCCGCGGCGCCGACAAGATCCTCTACGCCGGCTACTTCCCTATGGGCCTCTCCCTTGAGCGAATCATGACGGAGATGAAGGACGTTCCCTTCCGCGACCATGTCTGGCCGAAATTTCTGTATGAGAACGCGAGACGCGTTCTCAAACTCGACGAGTAACCACGCGCCCGGAGGACCGTATGAAGCTCGGCTACATCCCGCCCATGACGAAAGGCCTTACCGATGACGCCGGTTACGTCATCCCCCTCGTCGAGATGCTCGAAGAAGTCGGCATCGAAATCGTATGGACCGTCGAGCATGTGATCATGGCCGACAACTACGAGCCCCTCTATCCGTATTCTGATGACGGACGAGCGCCGACGAGTCCCGACACCTTGATGCCCGACCCGCTTGAGTGGCTTGCATTCGCCGCCGCGCGGACCGATCGAATGAATCTCGGCACTGCCGTCATCATCGCCTCACAGCACAGCGCTGCGATCCTTGCCAAACGCGTCGCTACCTTGGATGCGCTTTCAGGCGGTCGCGTTCGCCTCGGCGTCGGACTCGGCTGGCAGCGCGAAGAATACGAAGCGATCGGTGTTCCCTACCGGGACCGTGGCCGACGTCTCGATGAAACCCTCGAAGCTATGCGAGTGCTTTGGAAGGATGACCTAGCAACTTACCAAGGCAAACACGTGTCCTTCGAGAACGTTCATATGGAC
>DGPZ01000127.1:5348-10938 GCA_002390675.1 Deltaproteobacteria bacterium UBA4427 | reverse complement strand
CTGAAGATCTGCGCCAAACCATCGATTATGTAGCCGAGCTCCGCACCAACGACGACCCGTACGATATTGCGAACTTCGGCGTGACCCGCGACGCGGACGACACAAAAACCGTGGGAGCTTTTGCCGAAGTCGGAGCCACTTGGTGGGTCGAAGGCGTCTTCACATGGATGATGGATCTGGAATATACCCGCAAGCGCATCCGTAGCGGACCCCCGCGTATCTGAAGCGGCTCGTCTGGAGCGACCAACTCGTGGCGCGAAGCGACAGTGGGAGAATCGGATGAGAAGTTGGCTTAAGGCCGGAATCGGCCTCGTGTTCTTGCTGGTCTTCGGCGTCGGGTGTGTGTCGTGGTACGGGTTCTACCGAGGCGCGGCGTTTCCCGCTTGGCAGCACGACCTGATCGTGGGGAGTCTGCGAGCCCGCACCCTCTATCGCCTGCGGATCGAAGACGGCCTACTCGTAGATCAGGAAAAGCTGCTCACTGGCCTCGCACGCATCCGCGACGTAGAAGTCGGCGCGGACGGTTATGTGTACCTGCTTCTCGAGCACGGAGAGCTGGGCACGGTCGTGTGCCTCGTTCCCGGCGAATCGATGCAGTGATGTTAGTCACTCGCGATCCCGGCGTTCGGCCTCATACTCGGTAACCAATTCGAGACTCGCCACTATCCGGCCCCCTTCTGCTTTGCTTTCAGACACGACTCCCATGATCCACCCCTTCGCACTAGTCCAGATAACCGAGTGAGCGAAGTCGTGCTCGGGCCTTCTCGTCCAAATTCTCCGGCAAGTCGAAGGGCTCGGCCCGTCCCTCCACCGAGAGGCTTCTAAGCATGTCGTGAAAATTACCGACCAATTCCGGGCGTTCTCCCGCGAGATTGATCCGCTCTCTAGGGTCGGCGCCGAGGTCGAATAGTTGCACCGGCGGTGGCGCGGGAATGAGCGGAGGCGACTCCCGGTCTGGCCCGACGACCTCGATATACTTGTAACCGTGGTAGCGAACAAATTGGCGCAGCGGTCCCGAGTCGACCACCCCGCCGTAAGCGATTCTCCCCTCGTCCGATTCACCCCGGAGCAAAGGAACGAGGCTAATTCCCCCTCGGTCGTTTTCATGGGGAGCTTGGAGCAGTTCGGCGATTGTCGGAAAGATGTCCATCGTTCGCACCTGGACCCCTACTCGTTGAACAGGATAGCTTTCCAGCGGATTGTGAAAAATCAGCGGCACGAGGAGCTGATCGTCATAGAGCGCATGACCGTGGTCCCCGGCTCGAGTCGCATAATGCTCTCCGAATTCTTCCCCATGATCACTAGTTACCACGATCAATGTTTGGTCACGGAGACCGAGTTCATCCAGATACGACAAGAACTTTTCGATGTACTCGTCGCTGACACGAATTCCACCATCATACAGGGCGGTGAGATAAGCACGCTCGGTCGCTCCCACCGGTAGCCTCCCGCTGCGAACGCGTCGAAGATCCGCAATTCGGAAAACTTCGTCGAGACTCCCATGATCCAGGCCCTGTGCAAAATGCGTTCGCGTATAAGGCGTATGTGGTTCGTAGGTGTGAATCATGAGAAAAAAGCGTTCATTACGGTGTTCCGAAATCCACGCCTTCGCCTTTCGAAACGTGTTCTCGATCCCCCCTGACGGATTTGGGTTCCGTGCCTGGCCGGGGGAAAGCAACTGCACGGGCCCCTGCTCTTCCTCGAAAGACTCGAAACCCAGATCGAGCCCAAAGCGCTTCGTCACGAACCCCCCTTCGGTGATCGCCGCTGTTGAGTACCCAGCGTCCCGAATCGACTCGACGACCGAATGGGTCATTCTCCTCTCGAAGCCTCTTCGAATAGATCCGCCCGAAAGCGTCGCGATCATGGACGGCAGAGTCCAAGGCGCGTAGCTGACGACCTGTTCGAACGAGACACCTTGGCGAGCGAGAGATTTAAGATTCGGCGATGTCGATCGAACAGACTGCGAAAGCGAGAGATGGTCGGGACGGACGGTATCGAGAACGAAGACCACNNGACACCGAGCTCTTCGTCCGTCGATCGGTCGCACGCGAGAGCGAGCGAAACGAGCAAGAGGCTGACTAGCATGAGGCGCGATAGAAGCATACGTCTTAAGGATAGGACACCGGCAGAGGAGTATTCCAGCCTGCTCTAATTTCAGCCGTTGCGCGCGCGCACACCAGACCTCTCGTATCCTCCTACTCGATGTCCTCCGCCTCGAACAACCGCCTCATTCAGCTCGCCGCGAGTTTCCCCTACTGGTCGCAACCCTCGCAATTTAGGGGCAGACACTCGACTTCCCATTTTTTCTAGGTCAGCCAGAGCTAACAACTTCTCCACCAGATTCAGATCTAGGGGGTCACGCGGTACGCGGCAGGATGGCCCCGGAAGAGACACCGTACCCCCAACCTAGGTCGCCCAGCTCGTCCGCCTGATCGCGCAGCCGGTTGTACGTTGACCAGTGCATACCGTTAGGTTTGCAAGGATCACCCCTACCACCCGACTCCGAAGCGGCCTCAAGAAGACGTAAAGCTTGCGAACACGCGCCCCGCTACGGTCGCAGACGAACCGCCGGCGCTTTCCCCCCCCGAAATCAGGCACAACTGGCGCCAAATGGGGTTGCTACGGATATGGGCTTAGATTTTGGGGCGAAACTCTCCGGTGATAGATCGTCCGGAAGCGATAAGTTCATTCGCTTTATCTTTTCGATCAGTGTCGTCCTGCTCACGTTCAGCAGGCGTGCCGCTTTGGCCTTGTTTCCGTTTGCGCCCACAAGCGCCTGTTCGATTAGATTGGCCTCGAAGCCTTCGACGGCATCTCGCAACTTGATGCCTTCAGCTGGTACCAAAGGCACCGACGGGCCGGTGATTCGGGTGGATGCCCGGCGCAGGCTCTCCGGCAGATCACTGACTTTCAACTCTCCGTCGCCCTTGAGAACCACCATCCGCTCGACCGCATTCTCCAACTCTCGGACATTCCCGGGCCAATCATGTTGCTCGAGACAGTCGAGGACATCAGCATCGATTCTCGAAACGCTGCGTCCGATTCGCTTGTTATGTCGTTCTATGAAGCCGTCTACCAGACTCGGGATGTCACTTCGATGATCGCGAAGGGCGGGCACCTCGATCGGAATGACGTTGAGTCGGTAGTACAGGTCTTCCCTGAATTTCCCGTCGGCCACGGCCTGCTCCAGATCGACATTCGTCGCAGCGATTATTCGTGTATCGATTGGGACCGTACTAGATTGACCCACGGGAACGACCTCCTTTTCCTGCAAGACCCTCAGCAGCTTGGTCTGCATCGCAAGAGGCAGGTCGCCAACTTCGTCGAGAAAAATCGAGCCGGTATGTGCTGCGACGAAATGTCCTCGACGCGCTTCCGTAGCACCTGTGAAGGCGCCCCGGACGTGGCCGAATAATTCGCTTTCGATCAGCGCATCGGGGATTGCGGCGCAGTTGAGCGTGACGAGAGGGTTCATACGTCTGTCACTCGCCGCGTGGAGCGCTCGAGCGACGAGTTCTTTGCCGGTACCGCTTTCGCCCGTGATCAGGACAGACGCGCTGGTATCCGCAACAGACTGCATCATTTTCAGCATATCCAAGATCTTCGGATGGGTTCCTAGGAAGCGGGGGGCGTTCTCACAGCGCCAGTGCTCGATCGGCTCGATCTTTTGGGCCATGGCTGCCCGGAGGGGTCGACGTGTGCAGGCGCGAACCAAGGCATCATCCAGTTGAGCGCCCGTGAACGGCTTCTGCAGAAAATCGCTTGCCCCGTGCCGTAGAGCCGTAATCGCATTGTCGATCAGGCCGGCGCCTGTGATCACGATTAGAGCCGGCTGATCCGTTCGCTCACTCGACTGGTCGAGGAGCTGCCAAGCCATCCCGTCGGGTAGATTCAGATCACAAAGGATCACCTCAAAGGTGTTTTCGTCCGCGAGAATCGCCTCGGCTTCGCGGCAGCAGCCAGCCTCGGTCACGTTCCAGTGCCTCCGAGTAAGCTGCGCTTTAATGATCTTCCTTACTTGGGGTTCGTCTTCGACGATAAGAATATTGCGAGACATGGGGGGTTCGCCTTTCTTGTTAGATATGTTTCTCTTGTCGTGTGCAGTTCGTATATTGCGCCGATTGGCTTCAAATTACGTGGGGTAAAGGCTGGAGATTCCGGAAGCACTGTGCCTTAGACGCATCCACCCAAATGCCTAATTCCATCAACTCCTACCGCGCCAGCACGATTCTGAAGATGCCCGGGTAAGTCGACAACGACCCGCGGTCTATGAGGACCGCGACAGAGCTGTTCATGTCGACCAGGAATCAGTACGAAATCCTACAACTAAGCCCCGCCGGGGCTGCCCTGCCCCTCCGGGTGCAATGTCTAAACGGTGCACCCCTGAAGCGCTTCATTGGGCGCACAAGACAAGGTTTTGATTTTCTCGGCTACCAAATCCGTGTGGGGCGGGGCTTCGGCCTTCCACCGAGGGCCTGCTTCGCCTAAGTGAACTTGCTCGCCAGATTTATGAGCGAGAGGGCTACCGGCGACGCCTCACGAAGTCTCTTGCCAGAGGCCTTTGCTTGAAAGGCGATTGCCATCAACTCGTCTCGTGTTCTTGGCTCGAAGCAATAGCCCTCCCCGGGAATCGGCGCGCCCAGAAGGGCCTAAGAGCCCCCTAACACCTAGTATCTCCTGCTTCCTAAACCGTGCGTCGAAAATTCAAGCCCGCCGAAACCGTTAGTCGAGCGATGTGCAAACGATCCATCGAGGTTCAGCAAGCAACGCTGCCGAGGCTCCACACACGCGTTCGACGGCAAAGCCCGCGCGCGACGCATCAAGGGCCGGGAGCCGCCAGCCAAAGCCTGGAAAGCCATCGCGGATCGGCCGGGTCGTCTACATACTCATCTCTGTCGTGTGCAACCGTAGTGTTGTCACAGAACATCATGTGCCCCGTCTCCATCCTGAACCGAAATACGTGATCCGGATGCTCCAGGAATCGGTCTAGTTGATCGAGTGCCGCTATCTGACGTTCCAGCAACGGAACACCAGCCTTGAGGTGACCCCGTTCAATCCAATAACGCATGTACCGAAATCGGGGATTGGGTGGTTCTGAGAAGATCGGGAAACAGTTGCGCAGCAGGTTCGACCGACTTCCCACTGCCCCCGGCGTGACCAGGTCACGAATAAAGGGCTGATACAGCAGATCCAGGCTTTCACTATCTACCTGCGCAAGTCGCTCATGCGTCTCCAATGCGTTCGTGATCCGCGAGCCACCTCCCTTGGGAGCAGGCCGAATACACAGTAGACCTATCCAGCGCGGGCAAACCTCCTTGCTCGAGCTGTCCGTGTGAACACCTGTGGACTCACGAGTCTGGGACACGGGAATCGCCTCATTGCGGTAGCTCCGGCCAGAATCCCGTACATCATAGAGCCGACCATACGCGCCAATGGGTGTGCCCATGCACAGCCCAAGCGCCAGGTATGCAAGCCGTAGAGTGAGCGGCTCCACTTCGGGCAACTGCTGAATCCATGCCACCCCACTCCCAAAGGTGAGCTCATGCTGGATTGCTGACGCCAGACGGCGCAGCCCTGGAAGGGCCAT
>DGPZ01000127.1:1454-5271 GCA_002390675.1 Deltaproteobacteria bacterium UBA4427 | reverse complement strand
GCCAACAGCTGACCAGACGTCCACCGACGCGGGCCCCTAAACACGTCGTGCCCGGCGAGTCTCCTGTGGGCGACCATTAGGGTACTGGAACCTGGAACATAACGTGCAGCGGGATGCCCTCTAAGGGCCCGAAGAAGTCAGGATCCAGCGCGATGTGTGATGGCTCTGCGTATAACTCTCGCACCACAGGCATGGCGTCAAAGCCCGCTTCCCGCAGCAAACGATTGTAGTCCGTAAAGGTCTTGTGAACCGCGCGCACGGGCGTTGACTCGCCATCGATACGCCAGATAAGGCCCTCTAGCGTGTGGTCAATCGCGCCCCGATATGTCTTCCCCTCTCCATCGAAGTAGAACGGCTTTGAGTGCGGCTTTAACCAGGCAAGTGCCGGGTGTGGAACGGTAAAAATGAACTGCCCGCCGGGTCGTACACAGTGTCTCACGAGCTGAAACACGCTCGAGGTAGCCGCGCAACTTAGATAGTTCAACAAGAACACGGCAATGGCGTCGTCATAAATGTGTGGCTCCATCGTCCCAACCGCGCCAAGGTCTCGAACCGCATAACTCAACCGATCCGCTGCATGGGCCGGCGTGCTCTCCTTCGCCTGGCGAATCATCTCTGAGGAGATGTCGAATCCATCCACAGAGGCCGCACCCGCCTCACACAGGATGCGAGACACGTACCCCTCGCCACAGCCAAGATCGACCACTCGGCGTCCCGTCATATCGCCGAGTTCCTTCATCACCACTGGGCGAGCAGTGAAGTCCGAGAGCATCACAGGCTGATCTCTCTGCCAACCCAACGCACTGCGGTCGTAGAGGGCCCGCGTCGTCTCTTCTCTAGGGCTCATGCTGGCCTCCTTAGTGTTTCAAGCTGGTGTGAAGATGTCGTCCTTCGAGATCCAGGCAATGACGCGTGGGCCCTCCGCACGAGATTCAGCTGCTCTTGTCTCCATCCCAATCGTACACCAGGTACAAACGCCCGCCGTTCGCTTCCTCTCTGTATCTCGGCTCGTCGGTCGGCTCAACCAGCCACCTTTTCCGTACAACCGATACTGAAGATCCTGACAACTAAGACGCATTAGCGTGCGTGCCTTCCCGTCTCCTGGATGACGGACTAGGCGCCCGACCCCAGACTCGTCGCGACGCAACGCCCATTCGACATTTGGCATAATTGGTGTCAATAAACATCGCCACAGCCGCGACTCGAGTCGTTGAAGGGTCTCATTTGTTGGGGCACGAGACCGGATTCGAACTCGCAACGCTCGCCTGGCCGAACGGCCAGTCGCTCGTGCTCGATCCTCGCCCACCGCGCGTCGTATCCAGAACTAACTAACCGAATCGCTGACGACGGAGAAGATTGCGCGGCCCACGGCCTCGAGGATCTGAGGGCTCGTGGTTTCCGGCAAGTCACCGGGCACGTGGTGGTAGGGCTGCATGGAGACGAGGCCTAGAGAGGTCGCGTAGCCGTGGCCGACGACCTCGCGCATTTCGCCTAACTTGAGGATTTGATGAGGCACGGTCAGTGTTCGGGTTCCCCAGAAATGTCGCATCATCGATAGGGAGTCGGACCAGTCACAACTCAGAACCGTCCGTGCCTTTTCGTCCAAAAGGGTGATGCCCGAGCCGTGCTCCTCCCAGTTACGCTGCGCGATTCCCGCGCCGAGATGGAGCCAGAGTGCGGTTCGATCGGGGGCGGGAAGCGTGCCCGCCCGGTGGGCTAGACGCGCGCCGAGGTCGTGGAGTTCGTGTCCCGAGTTCGACGTAAAGAGCCAGCTCGGTCCCGTCGCGAGCCCTGCCGCGTACTCGGCAAGTCCCCGAAAGTAGGCGATCCCGGGTCCGCGTTCTCCTGCACAGGTCGTCCATCCGGATTGCGGTGTCGAAACGACGATCCAGTCGTCGCCCCGAACCAACCGCCCCTGTACGTTCTGCGCGGTCACGGACCGATGAGACCCCGCAAGCCTAAGCGTCACGTTCGCTCCGACAGCGGCCAGTAGCTGGGCGCGATTGGCGCGTCCCACGAGGACTAATGGGACCGGCCAGCGCGCACGATCCTCGGACACGTTTCCGAACTGGACGCGGCCCGACGGGTGGTTGCAGACCGCGACGATCGCGCTGGCACCGGCGTCCCAGATGCGGGCGAAGGCGGCCAATTGATCCGGTACATCGATCGTATTGTCTGTCTCGAGTTCGACGATCACGATCGCACCGCGAAGTTCGCTGATCTCTTCCGTCGCTCGTGCGAGTCGTGCGGTGATGGCGCGCGGGGCGACGTTCACCGGAACCTGAGGCGCGCCCGGGATTCGCGTGCCGTCGTCCAGTGTGAGTGAAACCTCGCCGGCGAAGAACTGCTCGAGCTCGAAATCCTGGCGGCTGACTTGGAATCCCAGTCGCGTCAGATGATCCGCCTGCCAATTCGATGTTAAGCGGTCGGGCTCCTTGCCCGCATGGTGAACGCCGAAGTCCGAGTAGGTCTTCACATCGGCGAAAAGCCGATCACCACCAAATGCTTGGGGCATCTCCGCCGCAGCGCGCACCGGGATTCCCCGGCCCCAAACCGCAGCTCCGCTCAGCCAGACCGCCATGCTCTTCAAAAAATTACGCCGGTCGATCGACATCTGGAGCCCTCTCTTGTGGCACCGATTCGCTAATCGGCGGAAACACTGCGGCGTGCAGTCAGGCTCGAGCGAACTCTGATTAAGTTAGACGGCTCGCATGCTTGGCCCAACTCGATCAACCAGAAGATTCGGTGCGGTTAGGAAAAAAAGCTGCGTTTTCCGCACCACGGATACTCAGTGTGCTGACAGCTAAGCCCCGACGGGGCCACCCTGCCACTTCCTGGGCCTACGGGATTTCTGTCCTTGTCCGTGTCATTATCTGGCGCTTCCGCAGTGAAGTGGAAACATTCCGTTCCACGCCTACAGCAATGAGTCGCAAGGAGTTCCAACCGTGATGCTCGCGCCCACCGACCTCTCAACCGAGATTAAGAAACGCGCCGCCCTAACGCTCTTCGGCGCGATCTTCTGCCTGCTCACCTCCGCAGGGCAGGTCTCCGCCCAGGCGATCGACATCCCGGCGATCATGAACCCGGACCTGAATGCGCCGCCAACGATCGCGACGCTCCAATACGGCCACCAGTTCAAGACGGACGTCGACGATAACAGCGAGATGTCTCGGAATAACGCCTTCTTGTCTCTCTCTCAGCGAATCAAGGTGGCCGACAAGACCTCGGTCTTCTTGCTCGGCTCCTACACGCTCCAGGCCTACAATTTCTCGGGCGGACGTAACGCGGATCCGATCGGCGGACCGCCGCCGCTACGGTCGCCGGACCAGAGCTACTACCAGTGGGACGACGTACATCGAGGCGTGATCGCAGCGCTCGTGGGGCACGACCTAAACGACCGCTGGCGGCTGATTGGCGGCGCGTTGGTTCGTAGCTGGGGCGAGGGCGGCGCGAACTTCGGCGACACGATCACCGGCGGCATCATCGCCGGCTTCGACTATCACCCGAACGAGGATTTCTCGATCGGGCTGATCCTGGGCGCGTTCAGCGCGCTCGAGGACCACGTGGGGATCTTGCCCGTCCCGACGCTCAAATGGCAATTTGCCGAGAACTGGAAGTGGACGGTCGGACTCACGACCGTGCTCGATCCCGGAGTTGGCAGCGAACTCGAGTTCACGATCAACGACGAGTTCTCGATCGGTGCCGGCTTTACCTATCAGACGCGTCGATTCCGCCTGGGTGACGGCAACCGGGCGGGAAACAATCCGAGCCGACCGGGCCGGGACGATGACGGCGGAGTGGGACAGGAGACCGAGTT
>DGPZ01000127.1:0-1346 GCA_002390675.1 Deltaproteobacteria bacterium UBA4427 | reverse complement strand
GACAACGACGGCGATCGCATCGCCGACGATGACTATGACGCGGCGCCCTTCGTGGGCTTGAAGGGTCAGGTCTTCTTCTAGTCCGATCCGCGCGACGGCCTTCGTTCGACGAGGCTCGTCGCGCGGTTCTCGATCACGACCACGCCTGTCTGGCTCGACAGTCTATGGCGCGCAGTGATGAGTCCGGTCCCGGAGCGGCTCTTTGAGGGCCGCTTAAGCACGATCTCTACGTCGAGATCGAAGCGGTCGCCGGGGCGGACAGGAATTTCAATCAGCGTTTTCCGCTCCACCTTTGTTAGGTGTGCTGACGAATAGGTTCTAACGGGACCGCCCTGTCCTTACCGGACGGCTGTTCGCCAAAGTGACGACGTTGGCGGCGGTTACTGCCGAGACGATCGTTGCGACGTCGGAGTTCGAGTGAAAGGGCTCCCCTTCTACAACAAGCAAGTTTCGCAATACATCCACTTTGGTTTTTCGTTTAGGCCGCCCTCTTAGCTAGGTACGTCCCCTCTCTTCTGATAGCAGCCGCAGAACATACACCGCCTCAAGTCTAAGGACTCGGATCTCGAGAATGATCTCGGCACCCTTTCCTTGACGTCCTGGTTCTCGCTTCGCAATTCTTAGACTTCGTCAACTGTGGCTCTAAAGGGCGAAGGCCCAAGAAGCTGTGCTCACCTCGCAGTCTCTAATAAACAATGAGGATCTTCTTTATGAGGAGAGAACTTCCTTCGTGTTCGCCGACGAGTACCTCGGACTGCGGCTTCGCCTGATAGAGGGTGAGGCCGGGCGGTGACGTCCCGTGTTACCCCTACTAAAAGCTGCGGCTATCCAGGCCAGTCGTCACCCGATACTCATCGCAGGCCCGAGGCCAGCTCCAGAAACATTTGTTACGCTCGATTCAATTGGTCGTTAGCCTTCAAAACGTTAGTAACAAAGCCCGAAGAATGAAGTATTCGGCTAAGGAAGCGGAGCACCAGAGATGTTAAGTCGGAAGATATTGTATGCGGCTCTCGGCATCCTGCTCGCCGTACTCTTCTTCTTGACCCAGTTTCAGTTCCAGCCCGACGAACGGCCCATTGGTGAGGTCGAGAGCATTCTCGAGTTGGCCAGTCGCGACGACCTCAACATCGTATTCGTCTTAATTGACACTCTCCGCGCCGATCGCCTCACAAGCTATGGCTACGAGCGCCCGACCAGCCCGACGATGGATCGTTTGGCGCGTACGGGCATTCGCTTCTCCCGCCATTACTCGCAATCGTCTTGGACCAAAACGTCGATGGCGTCGATCTGGACGGGAATGTATCCGCACCGGAACGGCATCCTGCGCTTCGATCACGCTCTGCCGG
>DGPZ01000195.1:36212-140754 GCA_002390675.1 Deltaproteobacteria bacterium UBA4427 | reverse complement strand
ATCCCGACTTTCGAAAAAATGCCCGGCTGACCTGTAAGCTCTTCGTCTGACGGCACGAGCGATCACGCGTTTGTGTTCGTGCCGTCTGCGGAGCTCGATCAGGGTCGTGTTCCGTCGTGCTCCGTGGTATTAGGCGACCGGTCAGTTCGGCAATTCGTCCGGAGCGCCCGGCACATCCGTCATGTGGAAGATCGAATAGCTAGGAGCCGCTTCGATCCCTAGCTCTCTTCGCACTTCTTCCAGAGGCCGTGCAAGATAAGGCTCCCAATCGATCGCCATCACCAAAGGCGATCGCCGACCGGATCGGTACCCCTGCCAAACGGTCTTAAACACATCTGGCCGCCCACGACGTGTGCACATCACGGCATTCAATAAGGTGATCAACAGATAACCCTTGTTTCGAACCTGCGCGTAGGTCCAGGCAAGAATTCCAGCCTCTCCAGCCATATCGATCCCGTAGCCGGTCAGCACATGCCAGAAGTCATGGCAGTCTCTATGACGAGCATAGATATATCGATGTTCTTCCGTCGCGGGGAATTCGTCGGCGACCTTTTCGCTCTCAGTCGAAAGAAATTGCGGATCGAGACCGTTGTGGCGGCAATGCTCATAGTAGGCCCGACCGAGACTCCCTTCGGGCAGATCTGCCAAGCCCGTCGGATCCATAATACCCGGCGCAAGAGGGCGGCGATCCCGAAGAATCTCCGCGCCTTTCGGGTTCGCGCGCATCCGGTCGAGGATCGGCCCATCGTCGCGCCCGCCGAATCCGAAGAACGTGAGCACGGCGCCACGGAATTCTTTCGGGTCCCGCTTCCTGATCTCAGCCGCTTCCTTCAACAAATCGAAGTCGAGCTTCCAATACCAAGTGGGTTCTGCAGCCGAACCGCCCTGCGTAGATCGTTCGATGGATGATTCACTCATGGCCTCTACGATATCGCGCTGGATTCGCTTCGCCCCCCAACAAAACTTCGCATAGCCGCACAAGTTTCAGCCTGAAAGCGAAGCTGGAAGTGGCGAAAAAACGGGCTGCCCAGCCAACCGAGTGCCCCGTGAGGGCGCGAAACTGCGCGTACGTCGTATCTCACACGCCCATCCTTCTCGTTCAAGCTCACCAAGAAGCGTTCCTCCCCGTCCCCTATATGCCCGGGCAGCGTTCCGAGCGCGAACCCGAATCGGCGTGTCGCAGGTTCATCGATCACCTCCAGAATGCGACAGGGATGCACCGAAGCGAATCCGAAATGACTCGCGACCGTTCCAAAAACAGTTCCGACCTCGGCTCGAGGCGTCAGTGAGTACACCCGAGTAAACGAAGACGGGTAGTGCGCAAAGGTCGCGACGGCCTCACATGCCCGCGCAAAGTCCGTCTCGCCCTGCCCTACATCTACGCCATAGACTTCGAGACGAAAGCCCTTCGGCGCAACGACTTCAGAACCCACCGTCACGCCCTCATGGGAGTGCGTGAAAGCGGAATCCGAACGCGCTTCGAGGAGCGTGCGAAGTCCAGCATCAGATGGACACTTGGCAAAGAACACGGGTTGCCGCCTTTCGGAAATACACCGGGCCGGAGAACCCGCCTAACGCTTCTCGGCGAGGTGTGCCCAATTCGCGGGGAGCGAGACATCACGATTCGGCTCACGCGGCGGCATGTTAAATTCTGCCGGCGGACGCCACTCCATCGCTCGCATCGTCTGCCCGATCTGCGTCATGTTGAGCATGTCGTGGCTAAAACAAAAGAGCCCGTCTCCGGCGTAGTAGAGGATCGACAGACCGGGAACGGCCCAAGGCGAACCGTCTTCCTTGTGCCCAAGAACCTGATCCCATTGGCTCACGAGCCGTGCCCCCTCGGCCATCGTCCAATTCTCGGGAGTCGACCAGCCATAACCTGTAAGCCCGGCCATCGATTGCTCGAAGAACTCGCGAATTCCTTCTCGGGTTTCGACGCGGCCCCATGCTGGATCGCAATAGGCGGCGTCCTCCGTAAAGAAGTCTGCAAGCGAAGACCACGACGCCGTGCCCGCATCAATTTCGTCTCGGCGGGCAATAAATTTCTCGTAGGTCTCGGTCGCTTCCTGAGCGATGGCGTCCATCTTTTGATCTCCTAGTAGTGCCTTAAGGCGCATCATTAATTGAGGCGGCGCGGATCCCACGCCCAAACAGAACGATATGCTACGAGACGAACTGCACCAGACCTGTAAACTCGTCGTCGGGCCTCGAACGCGGACCCGACTTACGACCCCATTTACGACGCAAACTCGAGCGCCAAGCCCGCCTGAATTCCGAGGAGCCCCATTCATGAGCGAAGCCCCTGTATTTGGCGCTTGCCTTTGCGGCACCGTCCGCTTCCGAGTCGAACTGCCAACGCTCTTCTGCGGACACTGTCATTGCACTCAGTGCCAGCGCAACCATGGCGCGGCATACGTCACCTGGTTCGGCGTTGACCGAAATCAGGTTGAGGTGACCGAAGGCGGAAACCACCTCACCCGCTTCGACTCCTCGGACCACGGAACACGCAGCTTCTGCCATCGCTGCGGCACGTCGCTTTTCTGCGAGTCCACGAATCATGCCGACCATATCGACATCCCGCTCGCCAATATGGAAAGTGAGATTGACCTGAAGCCCCAGATGCATTTCTTCTTCGATTCACACCGCGAGTGGGTCTCTCACGAAGATGGCCTTCCTCGACTCGGGGGAGAGACCGGGGCAGAGCCGATCAAGGACTAACGAGACAGCCCCGAATCATCCGTTATGTCAGAACGGATTCGGCTCTCCACTTCGATCGAAGCCATCTGGAACGGCGCCTTCATCTGCCCCCACCAACTCCGTGGATACGCTTCCAGACCGCTGATTCCGACCTTTTCGGGCGCGTCGGCTTTGGCGGGCAAATAGCGCGTCCCAAAGATCGCATCCCAAATGATGAAAGTGTCGCCGAAGTTGTGATCCGCCTCTGCCTTCTCGGCCGAGTGGTGCCATCTATGCAGCTCGCCCATGCTGAAAATCCAGGCCCATGGGCCTAGCGCAATATTGATATTCGCGTGTTGAAACAAACCGCCGACGCGCGTCAGGACCATCCAGTAGGCCAGCACTTCCGGCGGCGCTCCTGCTACTGCGAGCGGGATCGAACTAAAGAACCCGCGAAAGAGATGCTCCCCGGGATGCGCTCTGACCGCATTCAACCAGTAAACCCGCGCGGGAGAATGGTGAACCGAATGAAACCGCCACAGGAATGCATTCTCGTGCATTAGGCGATGGGGCCAATAGGCAAAGAGTTCTGCTGCGAGACACGCCAACACGACCTGAACCGCGATCGGCCAATCGAGAGGCCAAACCGAACTCCCAAGGGCCTCTTGCAGCCGGATCGCCAGAAATAAGTGAAGACCTCCCCAGAGTGCAGAAAGGCCGCCCGCCACGATGAGGTTCATCGGAAAGTGAATGAGATCCGCGAGCGTGTCGCCCTTGCCTTCATTCCAACTGGCATAGCGCGGCATCCATCGCTCAAGCGTCATGATCCAAGGCATCAGCGCAAACCAGATAACGATTACGCTTTCCGGGGCAGCTCCTGAAGCAATAATCTCTCGCGCAACAAGAAGCGCCACCACAAGCGTCAAGGGAAATACGAAATGCCGCGTCCACGTTTGTAACATCCCACCGCCTCCTTCATCTCGCGTTTCTGCTGACTGATTCATGATTCGCCCCCTCCTAAAACCTAACGCGATCGGTCACTGCCCCGATGGTTTTCGTTCATGGGTGTGAAGCCTCCGGACGAAAGATGGTTACCGCCATCGACGTCCAAGACCTGCCCCGTAATTTGGCGAGCTTCGTCGGAGAGTAGGAACGCGCAGGCATTCGCGATATCCGAAGCTTCCGTCAGTCGCCCGATCGGAAGACTCTTCGCCGCAGCCGCTCCGCCGTCAGGCCCCCACAGATCCTGCGTCCCCGCAGTCCGCGTAAATCCAGGGGCGACTGCATTCACGCGAATACCCAGGGGCGCCAGATCCGTCGCCAGGCTTCGAGTCATTGCATTGAGCGCGGCCTTCGCGGCGGCATAAGCGATCATGATCGGCGTCGTCTTGTGAACCGTGCCACTCGAAATATTCACGACCGCGCCGCCACAGCCTATGCCCGCGGCAAGAGCCGCTTGTACGAGAGCGATCGGCGGCCAGGTATTCAGGTCGATCGTCGAGGAGAGCGCCTCCCTAGACATCTCACGGGCGGAGCCTACGAACCGAGTGCCCCCCACCGTATTCACCAGATAATCGATCCGACCAAATTCATCGTGAGCCCGCCGGGCAAGCTCTCCGCAGACGGAGGCCTCTGCGGCATCACCTTCGACCGAGGTGACCGCGGCGCCTGCGCCTCGCAACAAAGCCTCTGCATCCGCGAGGGCGAAGGCATCGCGCCCATTAATGACAACGGAAACCCCATCACGAGCCAATCGCATCGCTGTCGCCAAACCGATACTCGGATTCTGCGAGGCGCCCGTCACGATCGCTACGCGGCCCTTCATTCCGGCACCCATGCTTTCCGCCATTCACTTCGTCTCCCGGCGACTCATCCGCCGCCACGCCTAGAAGCTATCAGGTTCCAGTCGCAGGGCCGGGCACAAGAAGTCGGACTGATGCATGCTCTCAAAATGAAATATGAAGTCGTTACGGCTGAAGCGCCCCTCGGAGAGGGGCCGGTCTGGTGTCCCGATGGCACGCTCGTCATCTCCCAGCTTTCCCCAGGCGGATTGCATCGCATCCAGCCCGAAACCGGAAAGTCGGAGCAGATCATCTCGGTGCTCGGCGGCTGCAACAGCGCGCAGCTCGCCTCCGACGGCGGATTCATCATCGCGAATAACGGCGGGATCGACTTCACCGGCTTCGCCGACGCTCTTGGCCTCGACACTTCGAAGATTGCCTACCAGCCGGGACCGCCCGGGCTTCAGCGCGCGTTCCCCGATGGCCAGGTGATCACCCTGGCCCACGAAGGGTTGCAGGCGCCTAACGACCTCATCGTCGCGCCCGATGGCACGGTCTACTTCACGGATCCACCGCCGCACGGCGGCACACAGACCGAAGGAGGCGAAGGCCGCTTCTGGTCCTACTCGCTTGAGGCCGGACTCAAACAAATCGCAAGCGGCTTCGATTTCGACAACGGGGTCGCGTTTTCGCCGGAGGGACGACTGCTGATCGTCGAAGCGCGCGGACTCATGTGGATCGACCCCGCATCAGGCGAAAAGGAGTGGTGGATCGAGCAGCTTCCCGGCGAGTCACCTGGCGATGGATTCGCTTTCGACGTCGAGGGCAATCTCTACTGCGCTTGCCCCATGGACCATCGAATTCGCATCTTCGACCCCAAGGGCCAACAGACCGATGAAATCGATCTAGGCCCAGACGCCTATCCCACGAATTGTTGTTTCGGTGGCACCAACATGCGCACGCTATTCACAACCGAACTCGCCCCTGGGCGCGTTTGCGCAATCGAGGGATTGCCCCACCCCGGCCTTGCTCTCACGCCTTGGCCGACGCCCTAGCGTTAATCTGACCCGGTGCGAGATCGCCGCCTCAGGAGTCCGGAAATCCCACGTCCAAGGTGACAGCTTCCCATTCATCAAGGGAGCGCTGGAACGCTTCGAGTTTGGCTCGCGTCGCCCCAAGCACGTCGCCGCCGAGCAGCAACCGAAGCGGGGGGGACTCGAGCCTTGTAAGCATTACCAGGGCATCCCCAACCTTGCGTGGATCCCCAGGCTCGCCGCCTGAAGATTTCCGGATCAACTCGCGGCGCACGCCGATTGTTTCCTCGTAGTCGGGTATCGACTCCGCCGATTCCTGCATTGAGCGGCTCGACCAATCGGTACGAAAGAGACCCGGTTCAACGGCACTCACGCGGATCCCGAGCGGTGCGAGTTCTTTTGAGAGACCTTCGGTTAGAGACTCCAGCGCGAATTTCGAAGCGCTGTAATAGACGTTCGCTGGGTTCGAGACGAGCCCGGTCATAGATGAGATATTGACGATGTAGCCATCTCTTCGCGCGCGCATCCCGGGCAAAACCGCCTTAATCAGCTCGATCGCCCCAAATAGATTGGTATCAAACATGCGCCGAACGTCCTCGTCGACACCCTCTTCGACAGAGCTCACGTAGCCATAACCCGCGTTATTTACGAGGACGTCGATCTGTCCAAATCGCTCGATTGTCTGATTAACAGCCAAGGCGATCTCATCCTCGTCCGTGACATCGAGCGCCAGCGCAATTGCCCGATCTCCATAACGCTCAACTAAGTCTGTAACGCTTTCGGGGCGACGTGCGGTCAGCGCAACTCGGTCCCCTGCGTTAAGCGCCGCGATCGCGATCTCTCGCCCGATGCCTGTCGAGCAACCCGAAATCAACCAAACCTGGTTTCCGCTTCTCTGACCGTGTTCTGTCGTCGTCATCTTACGCGAGTCCTTTGTTCTAAATCAGATTCTCAAACTAGCGAGCCAGGGGCATCCGTGGGTGACCGAATAGGCCCAGTACTCACGTATAGTACTCAGCCCCACGCGACGCCCACGGGTGCATTCAACGCGTCGCCCCTCGTGCCCGATCAAGAAACGCGCACATTGGCTTCTCTTGTATTATCCAAAGCGCGCTCATTGCCCCGAGCCACAAACCCGCAAGCCGCGCATCCTCCTACCAAATCTCAGCGCGAAGCGACTTCGTAGGCTTCCGGATCTATCTCAAGAACCATGTCTCGATAGGCAGACATGTTCTTAGGCCACTGCGTCACGACTCGACCGCTCGGTGCGCTGTAGTAGTTATTACAGCCGTCGGCCCAGGCTTCTATGGATTCAATGTCTTTTTGAAGCTGCTCATTATAGGCCGCTTGGCGATCAGCCTTCACGTCGATCCATGCGAGGTTATCCGTAACGAGACGTCGAATATGCGCGAGTGCATGGTCCACTTCCCATTCAATCATGGTAATAAGAGAACCTTGATTCGTATTGGGACCATAGAGCATGAACAGATTCGGGAAGCCCGCCGTCGTCACGCCTTGATAGGCCTGCGCTCCATCGCTCCAAGCCTCTGCGAGATCCAAACCCTTGCGCCCAATGACTTCGATCGCCGATAGATATTCCGTCGCGGAGAAGCCCGTCGCGAGCACGAGGGTGTCGAGCTTTCGCTCTTCACCGTTCGACAACACGACACCGTCTGCCGTGATGCGGGCGATGTCCTCTGTGACCAATTCTAGATTTGGTCGATTGAATGCGGCGTAGTAGTCGTTCGAAAAGAGCGGACGCTTGCATCCCCATAAATGTTTGGGCTTCAATTTTGCTCGCACGTCCGGATTCTCGACGACATCGATCGCTGCTAGGCCGACCGTCTCCAGCTCTCCGCGAACTGTTGCATCATAGAATGCCTGGCCCGTTTCGATTCCATCGAAGATCGCCTGTCTAATGCCCGCAGCAGCATGTGGGTCGGTTCGGAAGAACTCGAGCTGCTCCTCTGTATACGGATCGTCCTCTTTAGGGAGAACCCAATTCGCGGTGCGCTGAAAGAGATGAACCTGGCCTGCGAGTTTGGCCACTTCCGGTATGAGTTGCACCGCGCTCGCGGCGGTCCCAATGACGCCGACTCGTTCGCCCTCGAGCGAGTGAGACCAATCCCATCTTGAGGAGTGGAATTTCGTCCCCTCAAAATCATCGAGACCCTCGATCGCGGGCAACACGATGTTATTAAACATCCCGATTGCACTCACAACGACATCGGACTCAATCGTCTCACCATTGTCTAAATGGACGGACCATTTAGAGGTCTCATCGTCCCAAATAGCGCGCTCGACAAAGTGGCCGAATCGACAGAACTTAAGGACGTCGTATTTCGAGGCAACCCCTTCGAGGTACTCGAGAATTTCAGGCTGTGGCGCATAAGGGCGTGACCAATCGCGCTTCACGTCGAAGGAGAATGAGTAGAGATGCGACGGGATATCGCAAGCACAGCCCGGGTAGCGGTTGTGATTCCACGTCCCGCCCACTTGTTCACTGCTTTCGACGACCACGAAGTTCTCGAAGCCGGCCTCCCGCAACTTAATCGCCATACACAGGCCACCTGGGCCCGCGCCGATAATCGTGATCGCGAGATCTTCGGGATTCCGGTCTGCCTGATTCTTTTCTACTGACACGCTTCTCTCCTATCGCCTCGGCCCTGCATTATTGAGCCAGCCACCCTCGACCATATCAAGAATTCGGCGAGAAAGGACGATCCTAAACAGAGTCTTAGACGTACCCTGAACCGGAGATTGGAATTTTCATGCGCCACCCCGTCTTGCTACTTGCCGTTCTGTCCCTCTTCATCTCCGCACCGGTGTATGCAGGACATCATGAAGCGGGTGAATCCGGAGCGAAAAGCGCAGCGACCGAGACAAATGGTGGCTCGAAGGGGGAGGGAACTCATTCCCAAGGCAGATCTGCTCCCGCCCGCAATGGTGAGTCGTCACCTACGCCGGTGGGAAGCGCCATGCCCGCGAAGTCTATGAAGGAATTCTTGAAGCAGCCTCAAGCGGCGACTTACCAAGCGCCGGAGACGTTCAAAGTCAGATTCGAAACGACCAAAGGCGACTTCGTTATCCAGGTCACCCGCGCCTGGGCGCCAAACGGGGTCGACCGATTCTATAATCTAACTCGATTAGGATACTGGGATGATGTTGCGTTCTTTCGCGTCATCGATGGATTCATGATTCAGTTCGGAATACACGGTGACCCTTCCGTCATGCGACATTGGAAACAAGCGAACTTCATCGACGACCCGGTCACCCAGTCGAATTCGCGCGGATATTTGTCTTTCGCAAAAACGAGTCAACCGAATTCACGCACGACCCAGCTCTTCATCAATCTCGGCGACAATTCACGGCTGGACAAAGGCGGCTTCGCACCCTTTGCCCAGGTCATCCAGGGAATGGACATCGTCGACCAGATCTACAAAGTCGGAGAAGGGGCGCCGAGCGGCCCCGGCCCCTCCCAGCGACGAATCCAGCTCTCGGGGAATGACTACCTCAAAAAGAACTTCCCCAAGATCGACTATATCAACCGCGCCTGGTTCACTGAGTAGGCAGCGGCGACTGAACGATCTCGGCGAAGAAAAGCCCTACCCAGAAAGTCGAGCTCACGCGACTGGGACTTCTTGCATTGCCCCCATGGCAAGTACCGCTGCCGATCGTTCTTCCACTGATCCCGACCACATCGCAATCCTTCAGGCGAACGATCCAGCATTCGGACTGACCCGATTGAACGGCTCGAAGATTGGTTTCATTCAGCGTATTCGGGACCGTTTTCTACTACGCTGCGCCGAATGTCCAACTCCGCTGATGCCTTCCGACTGACCCGACCTTACGCAACCGCCGTCTATGGCTCTGCCCTCTGGCAACTCGCCAATACACTCGCGCTTTACGCGTGCACGATCGCACTGATGTTCTGGACCGTGACGACCCCGGGTATCCCTTATCTCGCGACCCTCGCGCTCTCGCTCGTCGCCTCCGTCGGCTATATGCGGCTCTTCATGATCGGCCATGACACCTCTCATGATTCGTTCATGCCTAAGAAATGGGAGAACGTCGTCGTCGGAAATCTGATGGGCGTTCTCACTAACACGCCGGTGGCTTACTGGGGGCGGCAGCATCATCTCCACCACCAAGGCAACGGTAATCTCGATAAGCGCGGGGACGGCGATGTCCAAATGATGACGGTCGAAGAGTTTCGCACCGCGTCCGTCGGCCAGCGCATCGGGTATCGCATATATCGAAACCCCTTCTTTCTTTTCTTCGTCGCCGCCCCTGTGCACTTCGTTTTTCTCCAGCGATATCCCTTTGGTCATCAATCCAAGACCCTTTCGGGCTGGCGGTCGGTGCTTGGTACGAATTTAGGAATTCTGCTCTACTACGGCGGCTTGATCGCGGCTTTCGGATGGAGCGCGTTCCTGCAGGTCTATGTCCCCGTCGTCTGGCTATCCGCGGCCGGCGCCGTCTGGCTCTTCTACGTGCAACATCAGTACGAGGGGACGTATTTTGAGCGGCAGTCGGGATGGCGATACCAGGACGCCGCGCTCGAAGGCAGTTCCTTCTACGATATCGGCCCCTTCCTTCATTGGTGCTGCGCGAATATCGGCTACCACCATATTCATCACCTCAATCCGAAGGTCCCAAACTATCGGCTGCCTACGTGCCACGCCGAGACCCCCGAACTCCGCAAACCGGCATACGTCTTATCCCTCCGCGAGAGCATATCGACAGCAACCCTCGCACTCTGGGACGAAGACCGGCAAAAGCTAGTCAGTTTTAAAGAAGCCGGTGTCACCTTATGCGATCCCTTGCAGATGACTCCCGACCCGATCCTGACCGATCGCGAAGTCGGTACCTGACATCGAGACCCTGGCCGACGCCGAATCCCTGGTGGATGCCATGGAAGTCACACCCATATGCTGGAATCCGCTGAAATTCATACGGGTTAGCTTGGCTTCCTCGCGATCGAGTCCGTTTTTCGTGGCGATCTGACAGGCTGGCTTCCCGAAGGCCGGCTTTGAGTCGGGCTAATCATGGCCGGGATCGTGGTGACTCGAATCCCGATCCGGGTAGAGAAAATCCAGCTGAAGCTGGGCATTTGTCACTCATATTCACACTCTCGTGACGTTTCTTTTACTCCTGGCGATCGTCGTCCTCATGGGCATCCTGATCTCGGATTCCAGGCGTCCCCCGCTCTAGGGCAACACCTCACGGGGCTGATCGCCCTCCAGATCGCTCCCATTCGGCGGAACCGATTTGCCACTCCGCGTTCGTGGTTCGACTTCAGCACGGAGCCACAACATCGCTCCTGCATGCCCCACTCTCCGCGCGCCAGGACTATTCACGTAATCTTCAGGAACCGAGAATAGACACCTGCCCAAACGGCCAAAAACGCGACACAATCACACCTCCACTTTTTCCCGACGCGCAAAAACGCGTCGGCGAGTTGGAGGCGGCCATGGGCTTCCCAGACGACATCGGCATCATCGACCTCGGCATCGGCTTTCCGTACACGGACGTCGAAAAGAAAAAAGCCGCCTATCAGTTCATGCGGCCGCTCTACAAGGATCAAGCTTCGCTCGAAGAGATGGAATTCCCCGCGGAGTACATGTTCAAGAACGTGCCCGACGTGGTCTCCCCGGACATCGACCCGATCGAATGGACCCTTCACGAGATGGACAAATGGGGCGTTCAAGTCGGTATGTGCGGCATGAGCGAAGACGGCATCGAAGCGAAGCGCCGGTACCCGGATCGTTTCATGCTGACCATGGAGCTTAAGAACACGAACGACGTGATCGGTTCTGTGCGCTCGATCAAAGAAGCCAAAGCCGAACATGACATCGTCGCCGTCGGCTGCTTCCCGTGCGGACAATTCCCGCAGGTCCCGATCAACGATCCGAAGATGTACCCGGTCTATGCAACCTGCGTCGAAGAGGATATCCCACTCTTCATGAACGCGGGCATCGTCGGCCCGCGCATGCCGAGCTACCCCCAGCACGTCGAGCATCTCGACCGTGTTTGTTACGACTTCCCGGAACTCACGCTCGTCACGCGCCACGGCTGCGAGCCTTGGGAAAAGCTTGCCATGAAGCTCATGCTGAAGTGGCCTGGGCTGCATTACTGCACGAGCGCCTTCGCACCGAAGCACTATCCCGAGGATATTGTGAAGTATGCGAATACTCGCGGCGCCGAGAAGATTCTGTACTGCGGCTATTTCCCTGCCGGCATTTCTCTCGAGCGACAGTTCACGGAGATGCGTGAATTCAATCCCTTCAAGGACACCGTGTGGCCGAAGTTCCTGCGCGAGAATGCGATTCGCGTTCTGAAGCTGGACCAAAAACTCGGACTCTCCTGAGAAGACTCGCCAGGCGACGTATTTGCGTTAGGCCGAGATTATTAACCTAGACGGGAGACAAGCTATGTCGACGTCGTACAACCATTTTTCGGCCCGACGTATCAGCGCCGTTGGCGCGGAGATCTCAGGAATCGACGTAGGGAAGCCGCTGGCCCCGGGTGCCCTCGAGGAATTGCGACACGCGCTTGCTGCGAACGAAGTGCTCTTCTTTCAAAAGCAGAGCTTTGATGCCGAAGGCCAACTGAACTTGGCCCGCGGCTTCGGTGAAATCTCGCTCTATCCAATCGAGGCGCTCTTCGGCTCCGCCGAACCCGGCCTTCAGGTCATCGTCGATGACGCGGACAATCCGCCAGAAGTCGATCTGTGGCATACCGACGTCTCTTGGCTTCCGCGCCCCCCGAGTGCGGCATTCCTGAGCTGCCTCGAAGCACCGGCCTACGGCGGCGATACGATGTGGTCATCGACAAGCTTGGCCTACGAAGCGCTTTCGCCCTCTATGCAGGAGTTGCTAAGTGGCCTTGAATGTATCCATTCATGCCACGGAGATTTCGTCGAGATCGCCACCCGCAAGAGTGGCATCCCCGAGCTAGGCGAGCGCATTAGAGAAGCCTATCCCGAGCAGACCCATCCGCTCGTACGCACCCATCCCGAAAGTGGAAGACGAAGCCTCTTTGTCACCGACCGCGGCGTTATGCGATGTATCGCGGGTCTCCCGAAGAGCGAAAGCGATGCGCTCCTCGACTTCCTGGATGCTCATGTCGCCGAACCACGTTTTCAGGTGCGCTGGCGATGGGGCCTCAGCCAGCTCGCCATTTGGGATGAGCGGACAACGCTCCATCGCGGCGTATCGGATCACTATCCGCTTCGCCGGGTCATCCGTCGATGCACGATCGACGGGGAAGTACCGTTTTTTGACCCCAATCGACTAGAGGATCCATCTTATGCCCGTGCCGAAGCCCTCTAGCCAAACCGCGCGACATGCTTCAGCGAATCAGTTAAGCAACACACCTCTCCTCAGGATCCAACCTTGAAGACCGTCATTCAACGCCTGGTCGTTATTTGCGCGATCTTCCTGATCACATTCCCCCTCCTCACATTCGCTGGATTTCGACTCTGGCTCGCGCAGCAACCCGAAGACTTCCGAGCACAGATCGAACAGTATCCAACCTTAGAATTTTTGGTCCTTGTGAAGAATCAGGTCTTCCCCTCTGCGGTCATCGATCGCGCCGGCTTCGATCGCCGTCCGCATCTTGGCCGGGGGAACTCTCCGTGGGTGATCCGAAGCAGTCTAGACGGTCGCCCCAGAATCCTCGCGGCCGCGCTCGCCCCCGAGCTATGGCTCGCCTACAGCACAGAGACTGCATCGATCCATCAATTCTGGAATGGTGACATTGACTACACAGGCCCGGTCTACGATGCCCGCCATGGTCGGGAGCCGACAAGTCGCGGAAGCGCCTACCTGCGTGCCCCTTTGGAAACCGCCTGGCGCATCCAGCAAGAAGGAGAATGGAAGCCCGCGGAGATTCAGTGGCGAGGGCACGGGTTCTCGCCCGACGGCGATGCGCTTTGGATTCGCTTCGACGTATTCGCTCCCAACGGGCCGAAACGAACGATCACAGAATGGCCGGAACGAGAAATTGCAGTCAAACTCCCGGGCGCCACGCTAACCCGGCGATTCGAAATTACAGATGGGCCTCCCGTTGCGCTCATCCTGAATAACATAATTCTCACCCCTGCCACGACAATGGGCCTAACGAAGCGAGAAGATCTCTATGTCTTCCCGCCTAAGATCAAGAACGCGTCGATCCGTAGGGACTTCGCCGGCGCGATGGTCGACTTAGCGCCGCCCGATCAGCTCACTGCCGCCGCCTCTCTCTTCGCCGACTACGACTGCAGCACCTGTCACAGCACTCGAGAGCGGATCGTCGGTCCGGCTTGGAGCGAAGTTGCTCTCCGCGAAACCGGGTCCAATCGAGACATCGCAACGAAGATGCTCGCCATACGCATTCGCGAAGGCAGCAAAGGTCGCTGGGGCGGAGCAGAGATGCCGGCCCATCCTGACATTTCACTCGAAGTGGCCGCGACTCTCGCGAGGAGCATCCTCGACACACCTCCGGCAGATGCCCCCACGAGCCCCGCAGAGACCGATGGCGCCGAGGCGACTTGGAGCTTCCGCGGAGACTCATTGGCTCCTCCGGAATCACTACACCCGAGCCTCCGGTCCCACGAAATCAAATCCCCCGACTTCACTCCTCTGGTGGGCGGGCTCGCCTGGCTTCCGGACGGGCGCCTCGGCGTGTCGACTTGGGATCCCGACGGCGCGGTCTTCGCCATCGACGGCTGGGCAGATCCGAAAGCGTCCCCGAGCATCGTTCGAATAGCAGAAGGTCTCCACGAGCCGCTCGGGCTCGCGGTCGTCGACGACGGCATCTACGTCATGCAAAAGCACGAGGTGACTCGCCTCCTCGATCACAACGGAGACGATTGGATCGATGAGTACCGGACCGTCGCGAACGATTGGCCCGTCACGTCCAACTTTCACGAATTTGGCTTTGGCCTAGAAGCCCGGGACGGAGCACTCTACGGCTCCCTTTCGGCCTGTGTCCTGAACGGAGGCAAGAGCTGCCGCGAACAGACCTCGGCGCGGGGTCGCGTTTTTCGCGTGGCGCTCGACGAAGATGAGAATCAACCTAAAGCAATCGAGTATCTCGCATCGGGCTTTCGCACACCCAATGGCCTCGGCTTCTCGCCGGACGGGGAACTCTTCGCAACAGATAATCAAGGCGACTGGCTACCCTCGAGCAAGCTCATTCATGTGGAAAAGGGCCGGCACTACGGATGGCGCGGGCCCGGCGTCGAGATCTCCGACGAAGAAGTTTCACCCCCAGCACTCTGGCTCCCTCAAAGTGAAATCGGCAACTCCCCGACCGAGCCCCTCTTCCTCACCCGAGGCCCCTACGCGGGACAGGTCATCTTCGGCGACATCTACAACGGTGGCCTTAAGCGCGCCGCTCTCGAACGAATCGACGACACTATGCAAGGAGCCGCATTCCACTTTTCTGCTGGACTCTTAGGCCCGGTCAATCGTCTGCTCGCGAAGCCCGAGGGCGACGGATTCGTCGTCGGCCAGGTCGGTAGCCATGGCAATTGGGGCGAATCGGATAAACGCCATTTCGGGATCGAAATCGTCGACATGGGTCAAGACAAAGCCTTCGAGCCCCTACGTATGTCGATCCAGTCGGATGGTTTTGAGATCGAATTCACGAGGCCTCTCGCAAAGGAGGGCGAACTCGCGGCTTCGGACATCGTCTTGCGCGATTGGTTCTACATCCCGTCCCAGATCTATGGCGGGCCCAAATACGATCTCCGAGACCTCTCAATTACGCATGTGCGGCTTTCCGAAGATCGGAAGCAGCTCCGCCTCGTTGTGCCCGACCTGAAAACGGATCGCATCGTCTACCTACGACTCCCCGAGTCCATTCGGTCCGAATCGGGAGAGACGCTCTGGGTTCGTGAGGCCTGGTACACCGTCAACGCCATTCCGCCTAACGATGTCTCCTCGGACCTGAATGACGAACTGCCTGCGACTGCCAACCAGCTCAGCGACGAGGAGCGGAAAATGGGTTGGCGCCTGTTATTTGATGGTGAGAACTTCGAAGGGTGGAAAATTTACGGCGCCAAGGACGATGCGACCCCGTATTGGGAGATCGACGACGAAGCGTTTCACTTCACGCGGGATGTTTCGTTCGCGGGTCTTATCTGGAATCACATCAATCCCTTTACGCCGGGCGCGATCGACCTCATGACCCGCGAAAAATTCAGCGACTTCGAACTCGCGATCGATTGGCGCATCTCTGCCGGCGGCAATAGCGGCATCTTCTACCTGGTCCCCAACGAAGAAAGTTCGCTCTCCTGGGATTACGCAGTCGAGATGCAGGTCTTGGATGACGCCGCACATCCCGATGGTCAGATCGATTTGCATCGCGCGGGCGATCTCTACGATCTGCAATCCTTCGCACAGGCTGCGGCGCGTCCAGTAGGTGAATGGAATACCGCGCGTATCCGAGTCGAAGGCGAACGCCTCCAGCATTGGCTGAATGACGTCCTCCTCGCCGACATCGTACGCGGCAGCCCAGCCTGGGACGAAGCCATAGCCGCGAGCAAATTCGATGGCACGGAAGGATTCGGGCGCGCCCGGTCCGGCCACATCGTGTTGCAAGACCACGGCGACCCCGTTTGGTTTCGGAACATCAAGATTCGCGAGCTCGCGAAATAGCAGCCTCCGATCGACATTGTGACCGTTTGCGAGCTCTGTCATTTCTGGCGGGAACGAGCCACTTAGTATCGAAAGAAGGTCGAAGCGCAGAAGAAGTAGGCCCAGCCTGGGCGCGGAGCCAAGTTCGCTAGACTGGTGCTCCACTATGCAAGTACGCTCGCCCTCGATCACGACACCCACTCTCGACCTGGTCATTACCGGCGGCCTATCGACCTTCGCGATGGGATTACTTCTGCTTTGGTGGGCAGCTTGGGGCGGGTCCCTCGAGTTTGTGGATGGCGACTGGATCGTGTTGATGGTGCTCATCAATTCGACCCATTTCATGGCATCCTACCGACTCCTCTACGTCTCTCGCGAAGAGGTGTTGCTCAATCGCTGGTCCGCAATCTTTGTCCCGGTCGCGCTCCTAGGTATTCTCGCAATCGCCGCAGTAGGTTTCGCCCGCAACGAAATCATCCAGAATCTCGTCTTCGCGAGCTCCGTCTATCTGGCCTGGCACTACACAGGTCAAGCCTGGGGCATGGTCTCCGCCTTCGGTCGGATCCTTGGCGTCAAGTTCACCCAAAACGAGCGTTACGCGATCCGCGGCGGAATGCGGATCCTGCTCGCTCTGCACGTGCTCTTCTCGCTATCCGGTCGGCTTCCACCCGCAGAGTGGATCGAGCCCGCCCGCTATATCGCCGCCTACGGGGTCGTTTTCCAAGGGATTGTCGGCATGGCAATACTCAGCCTCTTCGCGGGGGGCTGGGCCTTTGTCTCCGCCGCACGACGAGGGCAGAGCTTGTCCCCTCGCATCATCTTCCCCTGGCTCGCACTCTATATCTGGTATCCGTTCTGGTATTTCGTCCCGGGCGGATTTCTCTGGGTGCAGATCTCGCACGCGCTGCAATACCTAGCGTTCCCTCTGCGGATCGAAGCGAATCGATATTCGGCGTCATCGGATGAACCGCGCTCGCCCTCGCAGATTCGTCGCCATGTAGCGCTCACCTTCGCTGGGATCGCTCTCGCCGGCGGGATCTTTCTTCACGGACCGCCACTCGCGGCGATGGCCCTTGGTGAAGGCTGGTATTCGAACGATACGGCACGCCTGCTGTTTCGGGGATTTATCGCCTGCGTCGCGATTCATCACTACTTCATCGACGGCGCAATCTGGAAGCTCAGCAACCCAAAGGTGCGGGGCGAACTCTTCAGCCATCTTCGCTAGTCCGTAAACCCGACCATTCCAGAACGCGAGGGACCTCCATGAACATCAAAGGCGAACCGGCACTCGTTGGCAAACACTGCGGCTCGAACATCTACACCATCGACAAAGAGACTGTCGCTTTTTATCAAAGTGCTCTCGGTGACGAACATCCGCTTCATGAGCGTTATGCGCCGCCTCTGCTTCATCATTCTGAATGCTACGAGTTTGTCGGCGACTGGTATCTCGCGAATCTGTTCGGAAACCTCCACGGCCAACAGGACTGGTCGATGTTCGCACCGATCCCCATAGGCTCTCGCGTCCGGACACGATCCACGATCATCGACCGTTATTCACGCCGCGGTCGCGACTGGGTCGTTAACGAGACCGACCTCATGAGCGACGAACCCGGCGAAGAGGGAAAGCTGCTCGTGCGCGGCCGCACATTTCAGTCCTTCCTTCCTCCGAAGGATGATCAGGAGGTCGGCGGATTCGTTGTCGACGAAAAGAGTGCCGCCAAGAAGCCCACTCGACCGCCCTTCCCTACCACCGAAGGTCCCGACCTAGGCTCCGTCGAGAAAGTCATCGACGATCGACGCTGTTGGATGTTCTCGGGACCGGCCAAGAACTATCACACGGACCGGGAAGAGGCGAAGAAGCTTGGCTTCCCGACCATCGTAGTCCAAGGCATGATGTCAACCTGCTTTATCTCCCAAGTCATGCAGGATCACTTCGGAATGGGCTGGCTCGCGGGTGGGCGAATGTCCGTCAAGCTCACCAACGTTCTTTGGGTCGATGAAACCGTGACGGCCCATGCCCGCGTGCGGGACGAAACTCCCGAAGGCACCGAGACCCGTGTCCATTGTGATGTCTGGGTCGAAAAAACCGACGGCACCCGCGTGACTCTAGGAGATGCCTCAGCAATCAAGGATTCGGACTAACAACTCGCGATTTCATCCGGCTCAAACTCAATCACATCTTGCGCAAGCTCTTCCATCCAAAGACCAGCATGCAGGAGAGCAGGATCGTTGGAATCGCTCCAAATACGCCAACTGCAACCTGATCGCCGAGCTGGTCAGCCAGGCCACCTACTATGAATCCCCCCACAAAGCCAAGCTGAGCGAGGGTGAACACCATACTCAATACGCGGCCCCGCATTTCCTCGGGGACCGCGAGCTGGAACCCGATCAGTGCGCATATATGCCACGCCTGCCCGGAAATGCCGAGCCAGAACTCGACTGCCAGGATGTATTCGAACGAGAACGCGAAGGAATACATCAGGACGCCGAGCGCGTAGAGCAGCATAGTCCCTGTGATCAGCACGCCGAAATTTCGACTCGGCGGCCGCAGCGTCAGGAAAAGAGCCGCGAGCATGGTGCCGCCTCCGTGAAACACGGACATCATGCCGAACGCATCCGCACCCGCCCCAAAGACATGCCGAGCATAGATCACCCGCATCGGGCTGATCGCTCCATTGAAGAGCGCCATCGCACAAGCCGCGAGCGCCAATAGCAGATGCGGGCGTGCCCTAACATATGCGAGGCCCTCAACCAGATCTGATCGCAGCGAGGTGCGCTCCTTCCGTTCGGCATGCCCCGGAATGGGGATCGTAAGCAGCAATAGTCCCGCCAGAACGACGCCGGCCGCGGCCGCGAAATACGTCGACACGACACCAAGTTCCTTGATCAAAAGCCCTGCAAGCGCGGCGCCGCCTATCGTCCCGACGGAGCCTCCGATCGCGTTCAGCGAAATTGCGTGATCGGTTCGTTTGCGGCCCACAACGTCCACGACATAGGTCTGCGCCGCCGGGCCTAAGAGCGCCGCTAAGGTGCCCCCAACGATCGCCATCACCAGCAGATGCCAGTATTCGATCAAACCGCCGTAGGACAGAAGTCCCATGGATATTGCAACCACGGCGACACCTAGTCGGCCAAAGATCATTAGGTTCCGCTTTGGATGGCGATCGACGATCACGCCTGCAAAGGGCGATGCGAGCGCGATTGTTCCGCCTTGCACGAACGCTAAGAAGCCCACCGCTATGCGCAGATCGGTTAGCGAGGTCACCAACCACTGCATCGCCAAGAAGAGCACGTGGAAACAAATGAACTGGATTAGGTTCGAGGACCAGAGCATCCCGTAATGCGGCAACCGAAAGGTCGCTATTGCTTGCGCCGTCCCACTTGCGGACACCTCCGTCTCGGAGGGATTTGGGTCATCATTCGAATTCGGGGACAAGAACACTCCGGCTCAGGGAAAGCGTGAGCATAGACGCTTCGACTAGCTCTCAGTAGAGCTTTTCATCGCCCGCCGAAGAGCCGGGTAGTCCTCGCATCCCGTGGCCGGAGTCACGATTTCGTTCCATCGCGACGTCCACGCCTCTCGAACCGCTGGCGTCATCTCGGCCCGGGGCCCCAAGGTTTTTCCCTCGCGAACCTTCGTGCTGCCTGCACCCTCTGGCAGGTTCATCGCGGAGTTACGGTGCCTCCTAAGAAGAACATCCTCCCAGAGCGTCGGGTACCCCTTCATAAAATCGAGCTCAGCTTGGCGCGTCGCAAGTTCGATTCTCTGTTCATCGCAAGCAAGATCCAAGAAATCGCTCACTTGTTGAACCGCAACAGCAAGATCCTCGACCACCGTCTCATAGCAAAGTGGCAGCACCTCGGGATCGTCCTTGTGCGCCCACCACGAGACGAGGTGATCCCAATACTGATGTCGGCCATCGCGGGACAGAACGAAGTCCAGCGCGAACTCTTCAAACCCAATACTGCCGGGTTCGAAAAACCAGCCCGAAAAGAAGTGGTAATGCGAGACGATCACGGATTCAGGATCTCGGACAACCCAAATCGCGCGGCCTCCCTTCGGCAAAGCACCCCAGTCGAGATGGGTCTTGAAGGCACGCGGCTCGGCGCGCTGTGAAGCCGTCGCATCGATCCCTGTATCGACGGCCATCTCAATCCAAGGAACGACTTCCGAGATGTCTTCGAAGTCCATATCGCCCCCCGTGCGCAGCCCATGCACGATCTGCTGCAAGAGCGTCGTTCCGCTTTTCGCGAAGGTAGCTATGAACACGTCCGTCGGCCGCGGCCGAAACGAAAGCCCCGCGAGCATGCCCTCACGGGTTGCGAAGCCCGCAAGTACTTTCCGGAGTCCATCTACTGTGGTCGGTAAGCGGTTCATCGAGAGATCTGGCCTTTTCGCGAATGAGTCTACGTATCAGTGGAACTCGATGCCGTCGGGAAGCACCGATCCCGCAGCTTGATCGGTCAGAGGCTCGATCATGAAATAGGGGCGTTCAAAGACACTTCGGTCGCCATTCGGCGCGAAGGTCGACGAGAAGGAACGAAAGACGAGGCCCTCAACGATCCCCTGGGCGAGATGCGGCGAGTAGCTATTATTGAAAAGGATATCGCCAGGCATGCTCTCATACCGTTCGCCATCGACTCCGTAGATTACGGGGCCGCTTAACACATAGTAGAATTCGGGAATCACGTGACTATGTTCGACATAGGTCGACCGCGCGCCCCACGCAGATTCAGAGAAGTTAAAATCCCAACGCCCATCGGGCCGGCTTGCTCGAAAAATCGCCTTGTGACGCGCGATCTGAATCATCTGCTCCGCGACGTCCAAGAGCGAGCCAAGATCATCCGAGAAAAAGAATCCGCCCTTCTTAAGAGTCTCGGCCGAAAGCCAAGAAATTTTGCTGTCGTGCGCAAACACGGAAACGCCGGGATAGAGCGGCTCATTCGCATTGAAGGTCGCTTTCGCTGCGCGAAGACCGACCGCCGCATCAGCGTATACCGGAACCGCTCCCGAAGGCGTGGGGTTCACAGCAGTTTCGACGGGACCATAGGCCTCATCCACTCCGCCCCAGAAAAGATAGCCGTCTTCGAATTTCGCCTGCTCGGGCTGAATATGCTGATTCGCGCCTGTTAGGTAGTAGCCAGCATCAACATACGACTGGTCGCCTCCCGGAGCCCAACGGATCCACAACAAACGAAGAGGTTCCTCCGCCGAGGCTTTCAAACTTCGCACGACATAAGGCTCGAGCTTCACTGTAGATCCCGTCGTCACGCGAGCGTTTTCGCTCCCGACACGAATCTCTCCGCGCCCCGAGATCACGATATACGCACCCGGGGCGCCATCGGCATGCCCCGGCAGGACGGCCTCTGGTCCAAGCACCAGCTGACTGATTTTGAGATCGGGATGATCGAAGGCCACCCGCAAGCGCATCGCGCCTTTAAGCTGCTCGACACGCTTCGGTGTCGACTCTCGAAGCCCGTCCCAATCGATTGGGAACAGATTTTCCAAATCGCCCCATGGCGTCCCCGTCGTTTGATGACGCGCGCCGTAGCGCGGAAGGGGCCGCGGCGAATCAGGATCCGCCATGTCGCGTTCGCGGCGCTCCCTGAATTCAGCGTATTTATAGCCGTAGGGATCGTTTGGGTCATTGATCGCTGTGTAGATCGCGGGGTCCACTTCATCGGCTGCGGCCCCCTTCAACATCTCATCCTCGTCGCCCGACTGAGCGAGCATTGCGCAGCCTCCGAAAATAAACAGAAGCGATCCGAAAGCCATCAAAAACAGAAATCGGCTCGTAAACGCACTTAATGAGATCACTAGGGCTCCGGCACCGCGGGATACGGTCTTAGTACCGAATCGTCGCACGGGTATCCTCTGAAGTCATACCGCGACTCCCAATCCGGTAGCGCTGGTCAGCTTCGCCATTTTGTGGAAAGGTCATTCATGGAGGGCCTATGTCATCAACCACACTCGCTGCACCCAGCCATAGCTACCGCAGCGAAGAAGATCTCCAAGAGCAGTACCACGCACAGGGTTGGACCGACGGTCTCCCGATCGTCGCCCCTACGCCGGATCGCGTCGAAGCCTTCCTCGCGGAAGCGGGCCTGGCCCCAGATCTCCTCCTGGGTGAAGTCCCAACCCGCGAAGTTCGGGTCACGGCTGAACACGCCGCCATTAATGCAGTGATGGCGGGTTGCCGCCCCGAATTTTTCCCCGTCGTCGTGGCCGCCCTTCGCGCGCACCTCCACGAGAAGGGTAACTGCCATAGCACGACCGGCACGCTGTCCGGTGCAGTACAGACCGTGTTAGTCAATGGCCCCATTAGAACGAGAATTGGCATCGAATGCGGTGCTGGATGCATGGGCCCGGGCTTCCGCGCCAACGCCACAATCGGACGCGCACTCCGCCTCGTGATTCGCAACGTGTGTCGCGCCATCCCCGGTGTACTGGACCGCGCAAGTTTTTCGAGTCCCCATCGCTTCAGCTTCTGTTTTGGTGAGAACGAAGAAGAGAGCGACTGGACGCCTCTCCACGTCGAACGTGGCTATCAACTTGCTCAGAGCACAGTCACTGTTCACTCCGTCATGACCGTGACCTCGACGATCGACTTCACCTCCCGCACCCCGGAAGCCCTGCTCGATTCGATGCTCCACACTCTTAGGCAGAACGGAATTGCAGGGGACGACTTCGTCGGCGACGACGCCAACGTGATGCTCGTCGTCGGCCCAGAACATCGCCGCTATTTCGACCGTGCCGGTTGGTCAAAAGAAGACATGCGCGACTACCTCTTCCCCCGGTTCGCAGAAGACCCGGGGCCGACTGGACGAATCGTCGGGATCCCGCGCAAGGACGGAATTCTGATTGCTGCGGCCGGCGGCGACGGCATGGCTCAGACTTGGGTCTTGTTGCCACACCTCGCTGTCGCCATAACAGAAGCGATCGACGTACCGAACTAATACGCACATTAGCCGTCGCCGGAAAGCCAATATTTCCGTCAACTTCATGAAGGAATTAGCCATGGACGAAAAAACACTGATCGCCCTCGATCCTACGAGCGGCCCCCTCGAGCGCAAAGACGACCGGGCGCTTCCCGCCCGCGTCGCTTCGCTTTCGGGGCATGTACTCGGCCTCGTGGCCAATGGACTCGGTGAATCCAAGTCCTTCCTCGACGCCGTGTACGGGGAGCTCACGAGCGCAGACGACACCCTCGCCGCGGTGCGTGTGCTGAAGCCGAGTGTCTCCGTCGCGCCAGAGGGACCGGATTGGGCTCGGCTCACCTCGGAGACCTCGCTGGCAATCGCCGGCTTCGGGGGTTGAGGCAGCTGCTCTGCGCGCAGTTTGCGCGACGCGATCGAGCTCGAGTGGGCGGGTATTCCGACCGCCGCCATCATCCACAAAGCCGTCGAGGGCTCTGCCCAAGCGATGGCTCGACTATCGGGAGTGCCTGATTTTGAGTTCATCCTGATCGACTACCCGGCCATTCCGACAGCCATCTGGAATCAAGATGAAATTCGCGATCTGGCACGAGAGGTTGCTCCCAAAGTGCGTGCCCGTCTGACGAGCTGAACCTCCAGAAACTCCGTCTACCATTGCTCCGAGCTCGAAATAAAATATAGGAAGAGCCATGTCAGAAGCCGTGCAACAAGTTGTCGAGCAATTCAACGAGATCGTTAAACCCGATGGCGGACAGGTTCGTCTCTGCGAATTCGACGGCGGTGTGCTGCGCGTGAGCTATCGACCTGGAGTGAACGAAGAATGCGCGGAGTGCGTGATGGAGCCGGAAGCACTCGGCGCCATGATGCATGACATGCTCAAAGGACTGAGCGACGACGTATTGCGCGTCGAAGTCGAAACTGAAAAGGAATCATGATGCCAATCCCATCTCCGACCATAGATCTCACCGACCGCGTCGCCCTCGTCACAGGAGCGGCCTCCGGTATTGGCCGTGCGGCCGCGCGCCGTTATGCCGAAGCCGGAGCCCGCGTCATGTGCGCGGACATCGACGCCGACGGCGCGAAACAAACAAGCGAGTCGATCCTTGCCGACGGCGGGAACGCCGCTTCCCTAGGACTCGACGTGACCGACGAAAGCGCGGTCGAAAAAAGCCTCATACAAACCATCGACGCCCTCGGTGGGTTCGACATCCTCTTCAATAATGCGGGCGTCGGCGGCGACGACTATCAACAGACCATCGAAGTCAACCAGAACGGCGTCTACTACGGCCTCAAGCACGGAGCGACTCTCTTGGCGGAGCGTGGCGGAGGCGCGATCGTCAACACCGCCTCGATCGCCGGCCTGCAAGGCCTCGTCTCACCTCTTTCCGACCATTCCGAAGGGGGCCCCGCTTCTATGACCGAAGGCGGGGGCATCGCTTATATCGCGTCAAAGCATGCTGTCGTCGGCATGACAGCTCAGTTCGCGATTTCGTACGCCAAGCTTGGCGTTCGCGTAAACGCCGTCGCCCCCGGCTATATCGAAACGCCTATGACCTCATTGTTGCGCGAGGATCTGCAGGTCCAGCACGAATACGAGCAGCTCCATCCGATGGGCCGTCTCGGCCAAGCGGATGAAATCGCAACGGCAGCGGTATTCCTATCGAGCGATGCCGCGTCCTTCATCACGGGACACACGCTTCCGGTCGACGGCGGGTACTCGTGCCGTTAGGCGCATCGAGCTAGAAGGCTCGCACGCGCGCGCACAACCATGGTCGCGAGCGCAAGCCAGCTCGCAAACAATAGTGAAAAGCACACCATCACGATATCGCCGGTCGCTTGCACACAGGAATGAGTGATCCGTAAAGGCGTGAATGCCGATGCGCAGGTAACAAAGAGCGAATCAGCTTCGCCGAGCACAGCAATCATCAAGACAACCACGTAGAAGAGCGTCGGTTATTCAAAGAGATGATTATAATTGCTGGCAACTCTCTCGATCTCTCCCGGAAGAAGATCGCGTAAGCGTGATAGGATCGAGCCGGAGGTACAAACATGTCCCGCGCCCATGAACTGCTCCCGATTCCCGACCGCAACTTGCCCGAAGAGCCTATGCCTGGCCTCGAGCTAACGGATAGGCACCACTCCGAGCTCGAGATCGGCGAACGTTTCGTCCCCGGCCCTACGGGCGAGCCCGACGTCCGCGTCGTAGTCTATCGACCTCGCGCCCTAGAAGGACGACTACCGATCCTGTTCCACATTCACGGCGGCGCGTTCTGCATCATGCACCCCGAGTCCTTTGCTGGCATGGAAGCCAACTGGGCTCTGGGCCATGGCTGCGTCGTCGTTTCCGTCGACTATCGATTGGCACCAGAACATCCCTTCCCCGCGGCACCGGACGATTGTTATGCCGCTCTGCAATGGGTCGGGAAGAACGCGGATGAACTAGGCATCGACCTAAACCGCCTGGTCGTCACCGGGGGCAGTGCCGGAGGTGCCCTCACCGCCGCACTCGCCATGATGGTGCGCGATCGCGGGGGCCCCAAAATCGCCTACCAAGCGCTTCTTATCCCGGTGACCGACGACCGCATGGAGACGCCTTCCATGGCCCAATCCGGTGCGGACACGCCGGGCTTCAATTCCGTGGCCGCGGTAGGGATGTGGCTTCACTATCTCGGAGAGGACTACGATCGGTCCTCAACTTCGCCCTATGCAGCCCCGGCGAGGGCGGAAAACTTTGAGGATCTCCCCCCGGCCTTCATCCAGACGAACGGTCTCGATCCGCTTCGAGACGAAGGGATCGAGTACGGCTTAAAGCTGCTTGCCGCGGGCATCCCTGTCGAGCTCTACAACTGCCCGGGCGCCTATCATGGCGCCCCCCCCCTTGATCCACGTACAGCGGGTCTCTCCTTCCAGATCTACAACGCGGCACTCGGAGCCGCGCTTAACCCCGACGAACCGACAAGCGGGTTCTAAGAACCGCGCCTCGACCTACGACGCCGTAACGCCACATCGCCAATCTAATCCACAAAATAATGGCTACCACGAAAGACAAGACATGACCGAACTCAGAGGTCTCGATGCCCCTTCCGTCACAGACTGGCTCCACACAAATATTCCTGAAGCTCAAGGTCCACTCACCTTCGAGTTAGTCGCCGCCGGCGGCTCTAATCTCACCTATATCGTGACGCGGGAAGACGGCACGCGATGGGCGCTACGGCGACCGCCTGAACGAGCGCGGATTGCGACCGCCCACGAGATGAGTCGCGAATGGAAAATCATCTCGGCGCTCGCCGCGCATCCAGAATGCGGCATTCCCGTACCCAAAGCGGTTGCCTTCTGCGACGACGATGCGGTCAATGGGGCCGAATTCTACGTGATGGGCTTTGCGGACGGACTCATCTTACGCGGCCCCGAGGAAGCAAAGGGACTCGACGAGTCGCAGTGTCGACGCGCAGCCGAATCCTTGATCGATGTTCAGGTCGCTATGGCAAAGCTCGACGTAGATGCGGTGGGACTAGGCGACCTTGGCCGCAAGGAAGCCTATGTAGAGCGGCAACTCGCGCGCTGGCTCAGGCAATTCGAAGCGTCGATTCCTGAAGGCCAAGCGGGAACACCGCAAATCTACGAACTCCACGAACAGCTCTTGAAATCCGTACCCGCGCAACAAGCATGCGGCCTGGTCCACGGCGACTACCGCTTCGACAATACGGTCCTCGGACCCGACCAGCGAATCATCGCCGTGCTCGACTGGGAACTTTGCACCTTAGGAGATCCCGTCGCCGACTTCGTATGGTCCGTCCTCTACTGGACGAATCCCGACGAAGAACACGATTTCGGATCGCCCTCCCCGACTCGCCATCCCGCCTTCCCCCGACGAGAAGATGCGATCGCGCTCTACACGGAACGGTCAGGCTTCGATCTTTCGGCCCTCGCCTACTACGAAACGTTCAGCTGGTGGAAGATGGCGTGTCTCCTCGAAGGCGTCGCCGCGCGGCTTCGGGCAGGTGCGGGCGGAGGACTTGCGGGCGGAGGCCAGGGCGACATCGTTCGCCAGCGAATCGACGGAATGCTCAAGCAGGCAACAGCCCGCGCAAGAGAGATCTGACTATCTATTAGGCCACTCATGAGGCGCCTATCGAACGAAGCCCGGACGATCTTCCGGATCGAGCAGGAAATCGATCAACGTTCCGAATCCAGGAACGGCATTGGGGCGAAAGGGATCCTCCGAGCGCTCGGCAGGGTCAATAACCTAACTTTCGCCGCGGGCTCTCCCGTCGGATTCGCGTACACGTCCTGCGCCACGTCGGGATTTATCATTCGCGCCTAAAGCGAAATGAGTAGTGGCAATCCAATGAAGAAGCCGCCAACGACAGCTACAACGATTCCCAACCTCTCCATTCGCATTCCTTCGCCGACTCTATAGACGCGGAAAAGCCGGCCTGATCCCGCAATCGCCTGCCCCGGAGTAGCTTAATACCAGGCCCGGAGACTTTCGATTTTCCCATCCGCAGCAAAACGAATGACATAAATTACGTCCATCGCCGGAGGACTCCCCGGCGCGTCCAACGCAGCACGCACGTGTGCCACTAACTCAAAGCCGCCGACGAGCGCTGGGCCTACTGGATCGACCCGCATAGTCCCGTTCCGGAGATAAGTCCCCGAATAGAAGGACCGGATTGCCGCAAGACCCGTCCAGGCCGGCGTGCCCACGGGATCTTCGACCACGGCGGAGGCTGAGAATAACTCAAGGACGCCCTCCAGATCGTTGGATGCATGGCGCTTGAGATAGGCTGCGAACGCTGCCTCAGGTCCATCTCTCAGATCTCTGCTGCCCACACCCAAACTCCCTGCGGATTGACTTCCGGAATGCCACTCGATCGGTCTAGAATAGAGGACCGGAGCCCTTTGGCGGGATCCTGTTTCGCTTTTCAGTCAATCCCATTAGGAGATCATCGAATCATGGACGCCAGGACCTTTGGACGCGACATCGCTCATATCAATCTCTCCGAGGGAACCGTCGAGAATCGTCCCGCCCCGCCCGAGTGGGTTGAGAAATATATCGGCGCACGCGGGCTCGGTGTACGTTATGTCCTTGAGAACGGCCCCAACGTCGAGCCGCTCTCCCCGGAAAATATCCTCTGCTTCATGAACGGCCCGCTCTCCGGAAGCGAGATGAGCATGAGTGGCCGATGGGCCGCGGTCACCAAGAGTCCGCTCACGAATACGGTGACGGATAGCCATCAGGGTGGCTGGAGCGCGGCACGGGTCCGCTGGGCTGGATTCGATGGCCTTATTTTTGAAGGTCGAGCCGATGCACCCGTCTATGTGTTCATCGAAGACGGCGAAATTTCGATTCGTGATGCCAGTGACACCTGGGGCATGGGCATCCATGAAACTGTTGCCTTCTATCAGGAACGCTACGGAAAAAAGAATCTCTCCATCAACGCCATCGGCCAGGCCGGCGAAAATCTCTCCCGCTTCGCCGCTTGGGTCAACGAAGATGATCGAGCCTTTGGTCGCGGCGGCACCGGTGCCGTCGGTGGTAGCAAGAACCTCAAGGCGATCATCGTTCGCGCAGCCAACAAGAAGAGCGATGTCCCGGACAAGGATGCCTGGCAAGCCGCTCGAAAATTGGCACTCAACACAATCCGCGACGAGAAAAATATCACGAGCCCCAAAAAAGGAGGGCTTTCGGTCTACGGCACGAATGTGCTCATGAACGTCACTAATAGTATCGGCGCGTTAGGCGTCCGGAATAGCCAGCTCACTTCCTTCGGCGAGCGCGCAGAGTCCCTCTCCGGCGAATACGTCGAGGAAAATATCCTTGTAGGAAACCCGACGTGTCACGCCTGCCCCGTCGCCTGTAAGAAGGAAGTCGAGATCAAAGACGGCCCGTGGAAAGGCCTAAAGATGGAAAGTGTCGAATACGAGCCGGCCTGGGCGCTGGGCTCGAATTGCGACGTCGATGATATTCGCTCGGTCGCGAAGCTGATCGATCAGTGCAACGACTACGGCCTCGACCCGATCGAACTCGGCAATGTCTATTCCGTCTTCATGGAGTGCACCGAAAAAGGCCTAACTAACGGGGAATCGCTCGATTGGGGCGACGATGCGGCCATGGTGGCGCTGACTGAAAAGCTCGCGCTCCGAGAAGGCATCGGGGACAAGCTCGCAGACGGGGCCGTCATCACGGCTCAGAATTTCGGACGTCCCGAAGCGGCGATGGCCTGCAAGGGCCAAGCGGTTGCGGCCTATGACCCCCGGGGACTCAAGGGTATGGGACTGGGTTATGCGACGAGTAATCGCGGCGCCTGCCATCTGCGCGCGTATGTCGCAGCAGCGGAACTCGGAGTGGTTGGCATCGAAGCGGACCCGCTTGAATGGAGAGGCAAAGGCGAACTAGTCATGATTTTCCAGGACCTCGCAGCCTTCTCCGACAGCCTAGACCTCTGCAAGTTCAGCGCATTCGCGCAGGGCGCGGACGAGTATGCTGCTCAGTGGAGCGGCGCCATGGGGATTGAGTGCACCGCCGAAGACGTCATGCAGGCGGGGGAGCGCGTCTACAATCTCGAGCGCTACTACAACAACTTGGCTGGCTTCGGCGAAGGCAGCGACACCTTGCCAAAGCGCTTCACCGAGGAAGCTTCAACGCTCTCCGGCTCCAAGGGCCATGTTTCTGAACTCGACCAGATGCTTGTCGAATACTACGACGTCCGCGGCTGGAAGAACGGCGTCGTTCCCCAGGCGAAACTCGATGAGCTTCAAATTCCCTAAGCTCGTCGCAATGCCCTAACCACCCGCGACAGCGGGGAAGAACTCGATCGTGCGGGATGCGTCGACTTTGGTCGCGATTCCATCCGGAAGAAACTTCGAACTACGCCCATCCACGAAAAGATGGATGTAGCGGTCGAGCTTTCCATCCTCGTCGAGGACCTCTTCTCGCAGGTCTGGATAGGCGGCGACCACAGCCTCGAGAATCTGCTCAAGCGTGCACGTTTCTGGTAAATCGATCTCGACATGTTTCTGTCCGACGATTTTTCGGAGCGTCGCATAAAAACTGATCCGCATCGAGGAAGTGTAGAGTCTCATCCGAGAGCAAGCGAACCCCAGCACACAGGAGCTCCTATGAAGGTCGGAATGAATCTTTTCCTCTGGACCGATGACCCGGCCGATGAGGCCCACCTACCGCTCTACGCCCGTTTGAAGGATATGGGCTTCGATGGCATCGAGTTGCCGATCTTTAATCCGGATCCAGAGAAATTCGCGCAGCTCGGCGCACGACTAGACGACCTTGGACTCGAGCGAACTGCGATCACCATCTGCAATCCCGAGAACGACCCCATTTCTCCAGACGCCTCCATCCGGAAAGCTGCGAGCGAGCGACTCGAGCGCGTCGTGGACAGCTGCGAAGCCGTCGGATCCTCTCTCCTTGGCGGACCACTCTACGCCGCAATCGGGCAATTCAGTGGCGCCGGCGCAACCGAAGCTGAATGGGAACGCAGCCTCTCGGTGATAGGCGGTGTCGCCGATTACGCTGCCCGCGCGAACATTAAGCTGAGTTTCGAATTCCTCAATCGATTCGAGATCTACCTGCTCAATTCAACCGAAGACACTGCCAGGTACGTGAAGGAGTTGGACCGGCCTAACGTCGGAATCCACTATGACACGTTCCACGCCCACATCGAAGAAAAAGATTCACCCCACGCAATCCGCACCCATGCGGACGCGATCACACACGTACACATTTCAGAGAATGATCGAAGTACCCCCGGGCGTGGCCAGGTTGCCTGGGACAGCACCTTCGACGCCCTCGTCCAGAGCGGCTACGACGGATGGCTAACCATCGAAGCTTTTGGCGGCACCCTGCCCTCCCTGGCTGCTGCGACCAAGATTTGGCGTCAGATGTTCGAAGACGAAGAGACGCTTGCGCGCGAGGGCCACGATTTTATTCGCCGCGAATGGGCGAAGCGCATCTGATCGCGGGACTTAAAGGACCCCGGCTACCCAGGCCCCCATGCGCCCCCGCGCCCTCGAGAGCCTGCGCGATAGGATCCGCGAACAAGCAGAGGAATGCGTCTATAGCGTCATCGGTCGCGGAAAATTCGAGGCGATGGAATTCCCGGCAAGCCCATCATTTCAAACAACAACACGCTTTACGGATTCGATGCACTTCCCGCAGAGCTTCATCCCAGTTAGGCGCTAGGCGGAACGACTACTCGTAGGTGCAGAGATAGGCGGTCGCCGTCGCGACTCGAAGCTGAAAGCTCTGATTGGCCTCCACTTCAAAGCTGGCCCCTGCGCCGTACGCTCGGAACTCGGATTCGCCCGGCAAGCAAACTACAAGCTCGCCTGCGACGACCGTCACCACTTCCTTCTGGCTCGTTCCGAATTCGTATTCTCCCGGCGCCATAACACCGACCGAGGAAGCGAGATCCGCACCTTGGAAGCCGATCGACTTGACGTTGCCGTCGAAATATTCGTTGACCTTAAGCATTTCGTTTTTCCTTAATCGATGAGGTAGAGGGGAGCGGTCGGTCAGAAGGAGCAATCGGGTAGAGCTAAAGAGAGAGACTGGCAGCGATCAGTGAGACGCGGTCGGAAATCGACCCTCTGCACGCACGATCGGGAGATCGAGGGAGGTTCGAATGCCGGGTTCCGCCATGCAAACCGGGCGCAGCGCATTGATGCAATTCATTGCGGTCCACACAAGCCCCGGCTCTGACGTATCCGAGCCGATCGGGGACAAAGTGCAGCGTACCGACGGGTCACCTTCGACCTCGACAGTGTATTCGAGCGGCGCATCGTAGGGCCAGTCCTGATCGATGTCACGAGTCATCTTCCAGTAGGTCTGAAATTCGATGACGCGGTGATCGCCGACCTTTCCGATGTACTCGAAATGCTGTCCAGCTACGTGATCTTTCTTGATCGTACCCGCGTGGATCTCGACATCACGCGTCGCGAGTGCGAATTCGTGATGATGCTCGTAGCCGTCGAGTTCGAAACCGAGACCCGCCGCGATCATGTCCATCGATTCGTTGAAGATCGTGCTCATGACTTCCATGAGCGCCGGCGGCGACGCGGACGCATCTTCGGCAGACATCCCAAATCCGAGCTGATCCATCACCATCTCAGGGCTCTCGCTGCCCTGCGAAAGATCGCAGACTTCGGTCACGGTCACCTTATCGATTCGCCGACACAGGGCGCTCACCACGAGGGGCAATCGATCTCCGGCAAAACCCGGATGAATTCCACTTCCGTGGAAAGAGCTACCGCCTTTTTTGCAGGCCGCATCAATCCGTGCTGCGAGCGAGGGGTCCTTCACGAAAGAGAATCCCGTCGGCGTCACTACATTTTTTCCCGACTCAAGAATCCGGCACATCTCATCAACGTCGGAAAGCAGCGGCGCATAGAGCACGCAATCCGCGTCGCACTCAAGGATTTCATTTACGTCCGTCGTCGCAGCCACGCCTAGCTTCTCGATTCCCGCGAGCGTCCCTGCATCGATCCCATGCTTCGTGGCACTATGAACCCAAACGCCTGCCAGCTCGAGGGCGGGATCCTCGGCGATCGCACCAATCGCATAACGACCTATGCTGCCCGTTGCCCACTGCACGATTCGGAGCGGACGAGATGAACCCGTAGCGTTTGCACTCGATGTCATGTCTAAGTCAACCTCTCTTGTTCTCGGGCTCTAAATACCGCTAGCAGCACTCACGAGCCAGCAAGCCTAGACTCTCACGTCATCCCTCGCATCGATGGATCAATCGAAAACGCCGGAGCCCCTATGACCCTCTCGTATCGCTTCTGCGCCGCAAAGCGCCCACCCGAGATACCAGGGAGGCGACGTCCGAGCGTCCGCCGCTTCGTGGTCTTTTTCTTGACGAGCGCGTTCGCTTTCTCGCTTGGATGCGTCGAACAAAATACCGAAGCCAGCACAGCCACATCTAAATCCGTCCGGCAGCCGTACGGCGTTCCGCTTCGTTCGGACGCAGAGCTCGCCAACGAGCTCCAGAACCTCTGCACCAGGGCAGAAGCAAGCGAACGTGGACTCGCCCTTGTGGAGTTCTCAGCCTCATGGTGCAGCGACTGCCGAAAGCTCCACGGCATGAAACAAGCGTCACCTCTTTCCGAAACACTCGAAGCGCTGCCGCACCTGACAATCAATGTCGGCCGCTTCGACCAACATCGCTCTCTGCTCGACGCACTCCAAATCGAGAAAATTGCGCACTGGTCGATCTTTGCGCCTATGAACTGCACAGAACCGATTACGCGGTGGACCCGCCTTTCACGTCGCACTCTCGAAGTCTCGAGCGGCGCGGCACGCAATCTCTCTCCCGCGGATCTAGCGGCCTGGCTGGCGTCACTGCGGAAGTCCTAGCTCTACCAGAGCTGATCCGCGTATTTGTCCGTACCGACGACGGTCTTATGAAAGGGACCGACGAAGCAGACCCGACCGAGACCCGACGCGTCGATCGCCTCCGCATAACGCGATACGTCCGACCACGCCGACTGGACATCCCCTTCGAGAAACGCGAGCTGCATGGTGCGCTCCGGACCTCCGGTTCCAGTTCCCAAATCCATCGGTGCATTCGCGGTAATTTCGTCGCGCGGCTGCGCGCGCCATGTAGAGATATTGGCCATCGCACTTCCCGCCAGGACGTCGCACGTTTCCGTCCAGGCCGAGAAATCGTCTTCGCTCACGCCGGCCGCTCGATCTGTCGCAATCATCGCCACCCCCGCATAACCATGATCAAGTGCGAGCTGAATCGGCACCGGGTCGGCATCGCGATACGCGGTTGTCAGATAATCGAAGAGCACCGTATGCACGTGGCGCCGCTCCGAGAACCCGCGGCCCTTTTCGTAGAGCCAATGAACCTGATCCCCAGCCCATTCCCAATGCTCGCGATCCTTGCCCGCATGCACCCAATAGATTGCAACATAAGACCCCGCATCAATAGGCTTCGCGACTTCCCCGCGACCATCGGAGCGCCGAAGCGATTTGAGCGCTCGCGTCGCGACAAAACGTCCCCCCGAAAAGAGCCACGGCCCAACCATGCAGCCGGCATAGAAGTGGTCGCGCTCGTACCAACGGTTATACGCAACCTCGTGCCCGGGCTCGGGGTCGACCAAAGTCAGCAACATGCTTCCAATTTCGATCGGGACATCTTTCATCGCTGGTGCTCCCTATTCATGCGTCCCGGACGACCGTAGCAACCGAATTGCCCTTTAGAGACGGGCATATTTTTCGAACTTTTTGCGCCTCGCCCCGCGCGTCGGCGGGGCTAGAATCAAAGGCTCAACTTCACGCCGATTGGGCGTTTGCCGCCCACCACTTATTCAACCCGCCCCTATCCTGGAGATCCAGACACATGAAGGCAGCCGTACTTCGCGAATACAACGCCCCGCTCGAAATCGAAGAGATCCAAATCGACAAACCTGGGCCCTACGAAGTACTGACCCGGACCGCCGCCTCCGGCATCTGTCACAGCGACCTTCACGTGATCGAAGGCGGCATTCCGATGCCGACGCCCTGTGTGCTAGGCCACGAGCCCGCTGGCATCGTCGAAGCCGTTGGATCCGAGGTGACTGATTTCAAGCCCGGTGATCATGTGATCGGCTGTTTGAATGCATGGTGCGGCAAATGCAACTACTGCCTAACAGGACGGCCGCATCTCTGCATGCCTCCCGAAATGCTGGCACGCCTCGACGGAAGTTCTCGACTCACCAAAGATGGCGGCCCGATCATGCAGTTCGCACTATCTTCCTTCGCAGAGCAAATGCTTACGCATGAGCGCTCGCTCGTGAAAATTCGCGACGATATGCCGCTGGATCGCGCATCGCTGATCGGCTGTGGTGTGACAACCGGCATCGGCGCGGCGCTTCGAACGGCCAAGGTAGAGCCCGGCGCGGTCTGTGCCGTCATAGGCTGTGGCGGCGTTGGCCTTTCGACGCTTCAGGGATGTCGAATCGCGGGTGCCAGTCGGATCATCGCAGTTGATACGATGGACTGGAAGCTCGAGCTCGCCCGAGAGCTCGGTGCCACCGACGTCATTAACGCATCGAATGGAGATCCCGTCGCGCAAATCCAGGAACTAACGGGCGGCGGAGTCGACTACGCGTTCGAATGCATTGGGCTTAAGCCGACGATCCAGCAAGCGGTTGGGATGGCCGCCAAGGGGGGCGCCGCGGTCCTCGTCGGCGTCCTAGCAGTCACCGAGACTGTAGAGTTCAGCGCAGCCGACATCACGCTGCAAGAAAAGCGCATCCTTGGATCGTTCATGGGCTCGAACGCGTTCCGACGCGACATGCCTCAATACGTCGACTACTACCTCGACGGTCGCTTGCGGCTCGACGAAATGATTTCCAAGCGCATTCCGCTCGAGGAAATCAATCCGGCCTTCGATGCGATGAAAGCGGGCGAGGTGGCTCGCTCGGTCATCGTCTTCGACTGATCGCCGGCGATCGCCAAAGCGCAATTGCGAAGACTCTCGTCCCTTACGGCAGCGAAGCGCAGCCGTAAGGGCCGTCTTCGCGCGGCGATCGACCTCGCACCGCTCGGCGCTAGACTGTCCCGATGCTCACGATTTACCATTCGAAACAGTCGCGCTCCATGCGCGTGGTTTGGCTCTGCGAAGAGCTCCGTCTCGATTACACGCTTTCGCATCTCGCGATGTTCACGCCCGAGATGAAGACGAAGGACTACCTACAAATTCACCCGCTCGGGAAAGTTCCGGCGATCGACGACGACGGTTTCATTCTATGGGAGACCCATGCGATCTTCGAATATCTCGTCGGCAAACACGGCGACTCTGAACTCATCCCCCCGCGTGAGACGAAGCAGGGAGCACGAGCCTCCCAGTGGATGGCCTACGGCGAGAACCCGCTGACAATCATCATGGGCGAAGTCGCAGCACACGGCGGACCTATGCCCGAAGAAATGCGGATCCCGGCCCTAGTGGATCGAGGGAAAGAAATCGCTCCGGCCCTGGTCAGCGTCGTAGAGCGCGCGCTCGGAGACGAACCGTATATTCTCGGCAGTCAATTTAGCGCCGCCGACATCATGCTCGCCTTTGGCCTGAATATCGGACGCTATCTTGGCTTTGTCGGACCGGACACACCGAGGTGCGATGCCTATCTCGACCGGCTCGCCGCACGTCCCGCCTTTCAAAAGGCCGCATCGGTCTAGCCTAGACTTCGCCTAACGAGTTCGGTACAGCGAAGTATCGACAGCCGCGGCCATGCCTGCGAGCGCGTCGGTCTCACTGGATCTTCCGAGAAATTCGGCGACGCGACGAGCGACTTGAAGGGGCTCGCACAGAGCTTCGCCGTGCTCGATTTCGAGACCGAGCGTATTCGGATCGTTTTCAATCCAAGCGCGTGCCTGTGCAACCGACTTCGTGAATGCCGCTCGGAGAATACCGTCCTCTCCTTTGCGCTCGGCAGGGGAGTTCGCGGCGGTGCCCCCCATCATCCGCGCCTGCGAACGCAGCACCTCATCCAGGTCTCGTTTCATCAAGACAATGCGGTAATGCGGCCCGGAGGGCAGCCTCGGAAGCAGGGGCGAGACAACCTTGAGCGCCATGCCACTCGCGCTGCTTACGAAACCGCTCTCCCGCGCAAGACGCTTCACCGCTTCGTGCTCGAAGTAGCCTCGCGGATTACTTCGGTCCGGCGCGCGCGCGTCGTCCGTGAGAATCGGCACCCCCGAAGCCGCGATCATCTGCATCATCATCGACGTCCCGGAACGCGGCAGTCCCGAAACAACCGTCACGAAGGCCGGCTCGCTCGCTGATCCCGTACTCACGACTCAGTACTCACAACTCGATACCACGATTCAGTACTCACGATTCCGCACTCACGCAGTCGATTCGACATCCGCAGCCAAGAACGCGTCTCCCAGCACTTCCTTGCCGTCGAGGCTATGAACTTTGCGAGCCGCATAATGAACGATGTCGCGACTCGCGATCACGCGTCCCACGTGGCGACCGCTACAGAGTTCCAGCGCTCCCTCCGCCATCATCTCGACCGGCTCGACCCAATCGGGGTTTTTGCGTGCGATATCTCTCACATAGTCGGCGCCGCTCGTGAGTACGATTGAAGTGGGCATCATGCAATTCACGAAGATTTCGTGCTCCTGGACTTCGTGCGCCAGGGCTTCCGTGTAGCGATCGAGCGCAGCTTTCGTCGCACCGTACGCGCCGATGACCCAGGCAGACATCTTCGAATCGCGGTACGGGATTTCAGGCTGCGACGACGTCGCGCTGCCGATATTCAGAATCCACCCCCCGCCGTTTTCTTTCATGGCGGGAATGCATTGCTGTGCCAGGTCGACCGGGGCATTCACATTCAGCTCGAACATGAAGGAGCGGTCGGCGTTCGTCGTTTGACTCGGGAGTTTCATGATCCCTGAGGCGGCGTTATTCACGAGGATGTCGATCGGTCCGAAAAATTCGCTCGCGCGCTCAACTAACCCTTCACGCGCCACCGGGTCTGCGAGATCACATGCGATCGCTGCGGCCCCGCCCCCTGCCGCCTGAATATCTGCAGCGACTGCTTCAAGCGTTCCGGGCAGTGGCCCGTGCGCGCCCATTCGCGAAGCGTTTACGATGACCGAAGCCCCTTCTGAAACCAACCGCTGTGCGATTGCTTTTCCAATTCCGCGGCTCGCGCCCGTAACTAGAGCCACCTTGCCTTCACATCGACCCATTCATCCGTCCTCCTAGAGAGGCCGCACTAGAAAATCGTGCGGCCGAGTTCTTCAGGTATACACCCGCGCGCGCGCAGGATCCATCTCCAGAAGTTCGCCCTCAGGTGCAGCGAATCCCTTCGAGACCCAGTGTCCTATGTGCGTCCTGCATCAGATCGAGCTGTTCGCGAGCGGAAAGCGCCCCGCCCAGGGTGCGCAGACAAAGATGGGAGGCGCCGGCAGATTCCCAATCGCGCAGCCGCCCCAACCACTCTTTCGTCGACTTCCCAGCCATGCCGCAGCCGCCTTCCATCCCAATGACGTCGGGATCGCGATTAATAGCGCGGGCATAGCCTTCAATTTTTTCTCGCATCGCGAAGGTCGATTCAATCGGAACAACCGCGAACCATCCATCCGAGCGTTCCCCTATTCGACGCAGCAAAGCGTCCTTCGAGCGCTCCTTCATGAAGCCCGAGCCCCCGCCGACCCAAATCGGAATGGGGCGCTGGATCGGGAGCGGATCGAGACCGAAACCCGAGACGGAATCGAAGCGGCCTTCGAATATCGGCGCCTCTTCCGTCCAAAGCGCCCGTAAGAGGTCGATCTGTTCATCACATCGTGCGCCTCGCTGATGATAGTCGTGGCCCTGGACCTGATATTCCTCACGACTCCCTCCGACCCCTACACCGATTCGAACACGCCCACCGGAGAGCAAGTCGAGCTCCGCCGCCTGCTTCGCAAAGAGTGGCGTCTGACGCGATGGCAGGACAATCACTGAAGGAACAAGCTCGATCTGTTTCGTGAATCCCGCAACCCAAGAAAGCAACGTCATCGGCTCATGCAAATGGCCACTCTTTGGCCGCATCACGAGATCCGGCACGCGGAGATGCGCGAGCCCCAGGTCGTCCGCGGCCTCCGCAAATTCTCGGATCGCCCCGAGGTCATTCGCAAGCTCTCGTACGGGTAGCGAGATTCCGATTCGCATCGTTTCCGTTCCTTACCTCACCCGCATTGCGCAAACGCGAGTCGAAATGAGTGTTCGCGATCGCCCAACGGACTCTGCCGTGGCCGACGCGGACGCCCGAGCAATTGGTTAGCGTTTAGACTCTAGACTAGGAGGCATGACATGTTCGATCTCACGGGCCGATCGGCCCTGATTACGGGCGCCGGCCAAGGCGTTGGAGCAGGAATCGCTCGCGCACTCGCAGATCTCGGTGCGAGTGTGGCAATCAATGATCTTCGCGAGGAGCGTGCAGCAGAAACCGTCGCCGCAATCGAGGCGGCCGGCGGCAAAGCCGTCACAGCCGCTTTCGATGTCTGTGATTATGAAGCGACTGTCGCAGGAATCGCCCGTGCCGAAGCGACCCTCGGCCCACTCGATATTTTAGTCAATAACGCAGGCGTGCCGCCCGACATGGGCGTGACACAATTTCGTGACACAAAGCCCGCAGACTGGCGCCCCTTCATCGACCTTAACACCTACGGCGTGATGAACTGCGTGCATGCCGTTGTCGACGGGATGTGCAACCGCGGCAAGGGGCGAATCATAACGATTTCCTCCGGTGCTGGAACAGTTGGCATTCCTCTTGGCATCTCCGCCTATGGCGCAGGCAAGGGCGGCGGCATCGCCTTCATGCGCCATCTTGCGATGGAAGTCGCAAAGACGGGCGTCACTGCGAATACGATTGCGATCGGCCTCATCGACAATCATTCCGAGCCCGAAATCACGGCCCATATGGCGAAGACAGTTCCCGTCGGTGCACTCGGACAACCCGAAGACATCGCGGCCCTTGTCGTCTACCTCGCCTCAGATGAAGCCAAGTGGATGACTGGCCAAACGCTGCAGCTGAATGGCGGCAACGTCACGACCTAAGGCTGGGCTCGCCCACACGCGACCCCCTAACAAAATCCAGCCCCAAGCAGCAAAGGAAATGCCATGAGCCTGGCCGATGTCGGTGGTACCCGGGAAGATCTTCTCGGAACCGCAATTAGCTCAGTCGGAAATTCACAGGGAACCCCCTTTCGAATTCCCGCGGACCGCTATCGCAGCGAAGCCTTCGCCGAACGCGAACACGAGCATGTGTGGCAGAAAGCGTGGATCGTCGCGTGCAGTATCGACCATGTCGCTGCGCCCGGCGATCTCTACGAAGTGCGGATAGGCCGCTACTCAGTGCTCGTCGTCCGGGGCCGCGACGGAGAGCTACGCGCGTTCCAAAACGCCTGCAAACACCGCGGAATCGCTCTCTGCAGCGGGTCGGCTCAGGGACTCAAACATCTCCGATGTCCCTATCACGGCTGGATGTACGATTTACGGGGTCAGCTCACAGGGATGCCCTCACATAAGGGCCTTGGCGAGAACGTCGACAAATCCGAGCTCGGCCTCACCCCCGTCCAAGTCGACACCTGGGGACCGATCGTTTTCGTGAACCTCGATCCCGAAGCGATGACCCTCTCCGAGTTCCTAGAGGTGGTTCCGCAAGATGCAAAGGCTCTCAAAGTCGATGACTTTCGTTGTTATGCAAAGATTCGAACTGAGATGCCGGCCAATTGGAAACTCGTCGCCGACAGTTTTTCTGAGACCTACCACGTCCAGACCTTGCATCGCGAAATGCTCGGATCGATTGATGACATCAACTCCGGGCAGGAAATATGGGGCCGTACCGGCGTCTCTCGACAGCTCTACGGCGTTGCCAGCCCACGTCTCATTAAGAGTGACAATCAACTGATCTGGGACTCGTTCATCGTCACCCAGGGTGAGAGAATGGGGATTACGGAAAGTTGCCCGGCGCCTATGCCCGCCGAAGGCGAGACCATGGTCGACGTGATCGGCGAACGAATTCGCGCCTACCAAAAGGATGAGAAGGGAATCGATCTCTCGGGCTTTAGCAATCATGAGATGTTGCTCCTCCATCAATACAACATCTTCCCGAACCTCACGGTCCTCATCTCCGCAGACCTACTCCAAGTGTTATCCGCACGCCCCGGCGCGACCGCTGACACTTCGGAGTTGATCGGGATGAGTTTCGAGAGAGAGATCAAAGATGTTCCGAGGGCGAGACCCTTCGATCTCGATATGCCTGCGGATCAAGCTGGCTTTGGCTTCGTGCTCAACCAGGACGTCGATATTCTTAAAAATGCGCAGCGCGGCGTAAACCAGCCGGGCCTCACACATATCAGCTTGTCCTGCGAAGAAGCGCGTGTCGTGAATACTCACAGAAATCTCGAGCACTACTTAGGAATCGAGCCCAGCGAAATAACTGGCGGACCTGCCTAACAGGGTCGAGTGAGAGGGAAACGGAATGATCGAGATAGAGCCCCTCACGAACGGCATCGCCGCTCGAATACATGGCATTGATCTGGCCTCAGAGCTGGCGGGCAGCCTCGAGAAGCAAGTCGACACACAGATCGAGGCTGCGTGGCAACAACATCCGATCCTCGTCTTCGGGGATCAAAATGCACTCACCACGGAAGCCCAGGTCGCATTCGTCGAGGGTTTTGCGAAGGTGATCGAAGAGCGCCTCCCCGGGGATCAGCATTCCTTCGTGTCTAATCAAGATGGCCACGGGGTCGACAGCATGACCGAGGGCTACCGCGAGGGCCCTCTCACGCCGCATATGGACTACACCTACACGCCCTTTCCGGCAGACGTGATTTCGCTCTTCGCTGTCGACGTCCCACAGAATGGAACGACGACGCGTTTCTATGACAACGCGCGGCCTCTCAAAATAATGCCGCGGGCACTCAGGGCCCAGATCGAGGCCTACACGATCTTTTGCGCCCATGATCTGGCCGCCATGAAACCCGACGCTCGCCCGGCCTTCGAAGGCCGAACGGATCCGGCGGCGCCAACGCAAAGCCACATCTGGCCAATGGTTCGCTCACACCCGAAGCGCCGCGACTACAAGACTCTTGTGTGTACGCTGCAACAGACAGAACGCATCATGGAACTCTCGGACGAAGAGCGCGGCGATCCGAAAAGTCGGGCGATGCTCACGAGAATCTTCGACGAATATTTGTATGTCCCTGAGAACGAATACGTCCACCAATGGGAAGTGGGCGACTTGGTTATATGGGACAACCTCGGCGTCCAGCACGCGCGCGACGCATGTCCTCCGTCCGAAGGCGCACGAAATTTCAGGCGCGTCGCGGGCTGCGATGCCGGAAATGCAATCGAAGACACGGTTGCATTTCTCGGACTCACAGCCGCGTCCGACGCGTTCTCTTAGCAGTAAAGGGACGGTACGAGCGTGGTGCTCGGCAACCGCGTACCTGTTAGGCTGCTATTCGACAGGCTCGAGGACCACGACGGGAATCACCCGATCCCCCGCGCTCACCTTGTAAGCCGCGTAGGGCGGATAGATTTCTTGGAGTTCTGCCCAAAGTCGTTCGCGCTCGTCGCCCTCGGCGATCCGCGCACGAGCAGAGACGGGCTTCGCCCCAACCATCAATTCGCAAGCGGGATTCGCTTCGAGGTTTAGGAACCAGATCGGGTGGTTCGGCATGCCCCCCTTCGAGGCGATGATCACGTAATTGCCGTCGATCGCTTTGTAGATCAATGGAATCGACCTTGGCTCGCCACTCTTTCGTCCAGTCGTCGTGATCAGAAGCGTGGGCAGCATTCCCTCGCCCCCGGCCTCCGCCGAATCCCACATATGCGCCTTCTCCGGGTCTGTGCGATAGAGCTCGATGTGCTTTGCGATCCAAGGTACTTCGGCGAAAGTGGCCATTTTGTCGGGTCCTTTTGGGATTGAGAAGAGGGTCAGCTGGAGCGTAGGTTCGCTGGCCCAGAGCGATCGCGCCAGCCTAGAGAATCGCTTCGCGAAGGACTCCAAATGGCGCATTTTTCTCTCCTGCGAATGACATGATTGGAGCTGACTAAATGCTCTGAATTTGACACAATCGGCCGAGCCGATTGCGGATCAGCCCCGGCAGGGCCATCCCAAACGCCGGTGTGTCGGGTGCATCCGAGAGCACCCGCCATCATTCGAAGGAACTCTTCGAACTCACCCGCAAGCGCCTCCATACGAAACGAAAGGCATTTCATGAGCGATCCGATCATCGTCATTTCCTCCGACACCCACGCCGGCAACTCCGTCGCGGGCTACCGCGAATACCTCGACACCAAACACCAGGCGCTCTTCGACGAGTGGCGAGGTTCGTACAAGAACCCGCAGAAGAAGCACATCGGATCCAAGAAGCACAAGAACTGGGACGATGCCGAGCGCATGAGCGACATGCAGACAGAAGGCGTCGTCGGCGAGATCGTCTTTCCGAATACTGTTCCGCCCTTCTTCCGCTCGAGCGTGCTCATCTGCGGCAACCCTCGCCCCGAAGACTATTTGATGCGCCTCGAAGGTATTCGCGCGCATAACAGATGGCTCAGCGAATGGTGCGGCGAATTTCCAGCCCAGCGCGCCGGCATCGGCCTCGTCTATCTGAACGACATCGACGAAGCGATTAAAGACATCGAGTGGATCGCCAAGAACAACTTGCGCGGCGGTGTCCTGCTCCCGCACGTTCCCGACGACTGCACGGGCTACATCAAGCCGCTCTATCACCCGGACTACGACCCTATGTGGGCGCTTCTCGAAGAGACGGGCCTCGTCGTGAATCACCACGGCGGCACAGGCTCCCCAGACTACGGACGCCTTCCCGTCTCCCTTCCGATTCGGCTGATCGAAACCGGCTTCTTCTCAACCCGAAGCTATAGCCAGTTACTTCTGTCCGGCGTCTTCCACCGCTTCCCGAAGCTCAAGTACATCATCACCGAGTCCGGGTGCGCCTGGGTACCGGAAACCCTGCAGCGCCTCGACATGGCCTGGAAGCGCATCTCTTCAGGCGCGGTCGGCGAGTTCCAATTCGCTGAGGGTGTCACGACGCCCGAGCCGCCGAGCTTCTACGCAAAGCAGAACTGCTACTACGGCGCGAGTTCGGCGTCCCCGCCGGAGCTCAAGGATCGCGACGTGATCGGCACAGAGCGTATTCTCTGGGGCAGCGATTATCCCCACTACGAAGGCACCTACCCCGATACGCGCTTGGCGTTGCGGCACACGTTCAACACCTGCGGCGAGGACGATACGCGAGCGATGCTCGGGCTAAATGCCGCCAAGCTCTATGACTTCGATCTCGAAGCCCTCAAGCCAATCTCGGACAAGTGCGGACCGACTTGGGACGAACTGAGCGTGCCGCTCGCGCCCGACGAGTTTCCGAAGGACACCCACACGAACGCGTTCCGCACACTCGACTGAGATTTCTCTCCTCTTTTCTAGGGGCGATGCCTCAACTGAGGACGCACAGTTGTAAAATGTTAGGCAGTCGCGCCGACGTGCATGCACGTCGGTCCGCATGCACATAGTCGACCAAGGAGATGGCATGGCCGATTCGGTCGAAATCGAATGTGAGGACGACGTTTGCGCCCTCCCGGGTGCGACTCTCGAATCCTTCGAATCGGCGCGGGTCTCGCCGGACGTTAAAATTCCCGAAGGTGATTTCGAGGCGTGGATGGATCTCGCCGACACACGGGGCTGGGGGGACGGCCTTCCCCTCGTGCCTCCGACCGAGGCTCGGGTCGAAGCCTTCCTCGAAAAACTGCCCCGGCAGATTGATCCTGATGCAGTCGTCGCAGTCCTGCCGCCCCGCGGCGGACTCGTCACGCGACGACTCCTCGCAGTCAACGCCGTAATGGCTGGCTGTCGCCCCAACATGCTCCCAGTTCTCACGACCGCCGTCCGCGGACTCGCCTTCCCGGAAATCAATCTTCGCGGCATCAACGCGACGACTCATCCGGTGGCTCCGCTCATCCTGGTTCATGGCGCCGCGACGGACGAGCTCGGCTTCAATGCCGGGCTAGGCGCCTTCGGCCCCGGCTGTCGCGCGAATGCCTCCGTCGGCCGAGCGCTTAGACTCGTCCTCATGAACATCGCGGGCGCGCGCCCAGGAGCCGGCGATGCCGCCACTCAAGGACAGCCCTCGAAATACAGCTACTGCGCCGCCGAGAATTGCGCCGAGAGCCCCTGGGAAAGCTATCCGGAAAGCCTTGGCCTTCGAGCGCCGAGCGCTGTCACCGTCGCTTGCGGTGAGAATCCGCATAACGTCCAGGATCACGATGTTCGCTCGCCGATTCATACGCTCGAGCAAATCGCGAGCACGATGCTGACCCTTGGCTCGAATAATGCTCCGGTCTCGAGTGCCGAATGGTTCGTCTTTCTCGGCCCCGAGCACGCCGAGGCAATCGCAGCCGGCGGCTTTTCACGAAAAGACGTGCAGGATTTTCTCTTCGAACACGCGCGGCTTCCCATGTCGCGATTCCGGCGCGCCTTCGAAGTCACTCAATACGCTGAATGGGAAGATGCGCTCCCGGATGACGGCATGAAGCCGATCATGCGCGATCGCGACCTCATCAAAGTGATGGTTGTAGGCGGTGCTGGAAAACACTCTTGCGTAATGCCGAGCTGGGGCATGACCGAAAGCGCCACTCTGCCCCTAGAGCCCTAACAGGGCGCTACATCCTCCCCGTCCCGGGCATCGGCACCCGGCGCGTGGGCGAAGAAAGAGACCAAAGCATGTCGTCAACCTTGATCTACTCTCCCGAGGGACATACGGACGCACTCCTCGAATGCACGCCGCGAACCTCTATCAAAGAGCTCGTAGGTCTTCGTATTGGCGTCCTCGACAACGGGAAGGCAGGCGCGGATCACCTATTAGGCAGGATGGGCGTAGAGCTCGCCAAGAAGACGGATGGAATTTACGTTGGCTGCTTCCGCAAGCAGACCGCCGCCACGCCCTGTGAGACCGAGCTAATCGATCGCCTCGCCAAAGAAGTCGAGGTCGTCCTTACGGGTACCGCGGATTGAGGGAGCTGCACGTCGTGGAGTCTCCACGACACCAAATCCCTTGAAGCCCGAGGCGTAGCCACCGTCGTCGTCGCGAGCGAAGCCTTTCGCGATCTCGCAGATCAGATGGCGAGGGAGCTACTCTTTCCTGATGCGCGCCGAATCATCGTCCCGCACCCGATCGGCGGCACACCCGGCGCAACCCTGGATTCATGGGCAGACGCGGCATTGGACGCGATCCTCGAACAGCTGCGTTAGTTCGCCCTCGCCCCCGCCCAAAACCAAAATTCCTGAGCAGCCCCGGAACTCCCGTGGCAGCGCCCCGGACTGCCCGAAGCCCCAAACGCGAAAGGGCCGCTTTCTCTTGCGAGAAAGCGGCCCTTCGTTTTTTGACGGGCTCGGGCTCTATTACAGTTACAGAAGCCGAAATGGATCCCGTGCCCGTCTGCCGTGCCAGTCAGGTCTAGCGTCGGCGAACCGTGGCCAGGCCAGCGAGACCGAGACCCATGAGCAGGGCGGTGCCCGGCTCCGGGATGACCGTCAGCGCGAAGGTGTCACCAGTTGCGGCGATCGTGCCGCCCTGGAAGTCCAAAGCGAGAAGCGAGAACTGCAGGTTCGCGAGGGATGAAGCGGCGGAGCCGTTACCTACGTTTTGGAGCGTGACCTGAAAGTGGATGTCGCCACCCGTTACGTAGGTCCCACCGATACCGTAGTCGGTGGAGCCGTCGCCATCCGCGCCGCTGGCCGTTATGCCGTCGAACATGTTGACTGTATAGGCCTGCGGACTGAGATGGTTAATGCTGTATCGTTCAACTGGAGACGTACCATTGTTGTTTTGGATCGCCCCTTGCACGGGGACAATTCCGGGTGCCGGGTCGGTTCCAAGAGATTCACTGACGGAAGTACCGCCCGCAAGTTGAAGGCCAAAGTCGCGCACGCCGGTCGCGTCCGCCAAGTCCATACCCGTAACGTCGGCGGAGAGGCCGAAGATCTGGGGCTCCGTTCCGGTGAAGGTCATGCGAAGGTCGAACGTGATCGTACCGCCGGGGGCCAGAGTAGCACTACCGCCACTTCCATTTGTGCCGACCAGTTCAATCCCTAGGGCGGATGCCATTGACGGTATGGCCAAGAGGGTCGCGGCCAGCGCGAGGGCCTTGGTGAATCGAATCATTTTAATCTACCTCTACTTCAGTAGTGCCACAGCGAAAATGCCGAGCGTCGCCACCGCTATTGCGAGGCGCAGCACTCCCGAGTCACCACTACTTGTGGTCCACTCGATTCGTGCCAACTGTCTGATCTGGTAGAGGGAAAAGGCGTCAATCCAAGAACGAACTATGCACAAGGCATCTTGCAGTCCGTGTTCGAAATTCGTGTTTGCTGGCACCGATTCAGACTCAGCTGCGAATCTGAAATACTGCAGCGACTAGAGCGCTTCCCAACGCTCCGCGATTCTCAAACTTGATTTGGATGATTTGGCTCGAACGAGCCCTGCCTTGCCGATATCCTCCCGTGCGCTCGAAGCTGCTGCCCCGGCGCGCGACCTTCCCAGATCACAATCACCCTACTACGAACAGCCCGGTCCGTGGGGGAAAATTATCGGCTGTTTGCTTATAAATTTAAGAACCGGAATCCCCCGGGGCAAATCGCTCGGGATGAGAAGGCTTCAAAAACGTAGTCAGGACGCCATAGTTTAGAAGTCGAGGGAGCCTGCGGCGGAGCCCCGGAGGGAATAATGATACTCGAACCGCGTGTCCGAAATCGCCGACGAAAAGCGAAAGGAGGGTATGTCGCAGTCCAATCATCCGCCTGCATTCTTTTCGGTTGCTCGGCCTCCTCCTTGCCTGCTTAGCCGGCCCCTCCATTGCCTCAGCGGAATCCGCCGCAATAAATGGGCGAGCAAGTCACCGAGTGGAATTGCCATGAGCGAACCTGCACGCCCACGAGCGAGTTTGAAAGCGATCATCGCGTCGGGTTTGGGCATCACGATGGCGACTTCCCCATCTACCCACATCGTCGAGACAGCGCTCGTCTATAAAGCGGGATCCCCTCGCAGCGAAAGCAGCATGTGCATGACCGGAGAGATCGAGTTAGTCGCGAAACTTCTCAACCTTCGCCAACCGGGCCGCTCGGGGTGAACCGGATAGGCAGCGTGGCGAGCCCGGCGACATTCCCCGCGTGCACAACACTCACGCCTGACTCATCAACTTCGTAGTCCGGAAGTCGCTTGTGAATCTCTTCCATCGCGACCCGTGCTTCCAACCGCGCGAGACGAGCACCCAAACAAAAGTGAACGCCGAAACCGAAGGCTAGGTGCTGACTCATCACACGATTGATATCGAAGCGGCCTGGGTCCTCGAAACGCCTGGGATCATGATTCGCAGCGCCAATTGAAAGTAAGACGCGATCTCCTTCTGGAATCGTCAAACCGTGCCGCTCGACGTCACGGGTCGTTGCGCGAACCATATATTGCGTCGGGCTCCGAAAACGAAGGGACTCTTCGATCGCCCCGGGAATCTTGCTTGGGTCCGAGATGATCTCCGAGCGCTGATCGGGATGTCTCGACAGCTGGTGAATGGTGTTCGCAATCAGCTTTTCAGTTGTCTCGTTCCCGCCGGAGATCAACAGGAAACAAAAGCCCAGGATCTCGCTGTCCTCGAGTCGTCGCCCGTCGAGTTCCGCTCCGGTGAGTGCTGAGACCAGATCCTCCGCCGGTTGCTTTCGCTTCGCCTTGATAAGGCCTGCGAAGTAGCGGAGAAGATTCCCCGAGGCTTCGTTCGCGGCAGGCGGAATCGCCGACACGCCGTCTTCGCGGTGCATCATGGTCTCGGTCCAAATTCGAAGTGAACTGTGATCTTCCTGCGGCACGCCTAGCAAAGTTGAAATCACATCCGAGGGAAGGAGTGCCGCGAACCGCTCGATTAAATCGCATTCACCTTCCTCGACTAGTTGGTCAAGGAAGCCAGTCGTGAGCGCGCGCACTCTCGGCTCAAGTGCCCCGACACGCTTCGGATTGAAGGCACTAACGATGAGCTTGCGGAGTTTCGTTTGCCGCGGCGGATCCATCCCGATCATAGACGGCGCGCTCCCGCGCCCAACCTCCTCCAAAGCGATTCCGCGAGTCGAAGTGAAGTTCTCCCAATCTCGGTACCCCTCAAGAACGTCGTCGAAACGCGACAGAGCCCAGAAGCCCATCTCTTTATTGTGGTAGCAGGGTGCTTCTTCGCGAAGTCGCGCGTAGGTCGGATAGGGATCCTCATGCATCTCGTAGGCGAAAGGATTAAACGAGAGCAGCTCAGACATCGATCGAATCTCCGTATATTTCTCGAAGCGAGGGAGACTCGAGTGTAGTCCTTCGAATCCAATCCGCAGACGCCACGAGGGTTGCTTCCGTGCCTGTAATCCGCTGGACTCCCTCCCGAAATCCTCATCAGGAGAGCACTCGCCAATGTCCAAACGCACATACTGGCAGGACAATTTGCGTCTCGTCGCTTTTTGTTTGGCGATCTGGTTTCTCGTCTCCTTCGGCTTCGGAATCATAGGCCTCGATTGGCTGAACCAAATCCAGATCGGTGGATTTCAGCTCGGTTTTTTCTTCGCACAACAAGGCTCGATCTACGTATTTGTCGCGCTGATCTTCTTCTATGCCCGCCGTATGGCCGCACTCGACCGTAAACACGGCGTGAACGAAGAACAGGCGCGGGAGTAAATACGTGGAACTTCAGACGCTCACCTACATCGTCGTCGGCGCCTCCTTCGCCCTCTACATCGGAATCGCAGTCGCCACTCGCGCCAGCAGCACGGGCGAGTTCTATGTCGCCGGCGGAGGCGTTCATCCTATCGCGAACGGCCTAGCTACTGCCGCAGATTGGATGTCCGCTGCCTCGTTTATCTCGATGGCGGGCTTGATTGCGTTCCTTGGGTACGACGGATCCGTCTACCTGATGGGCTGGACCGGCGGCTACGTCCTACTTGCTCTGCTCCTTGCACCCTACCTTCGAAAGTTTGGGAAATTCACGGTCCCCGAGTTCATTGGCGACCGGTATGAGTCGCAGGCCGCCCGCATAGTGGCAGTGGTCTGCCTAATTCTCATCTCCTTTACCTATGTCGCAGGACAGATGCGTGGTGTAGGCATCGTCTTTTCTAGGTTCCTGAACGTTGATATTACGACCGGCCTGGTAATAGGCATGGCGATCGTCTTCGTCTATGCAGTATTAGGCGGCATGAAAGGCATCACGTACACACAGGTCGCGCAATACTGCGTACTTATCTTCGCTTATACGGTCCCTGCGGTGTTCATCTCCTTACAGGTTACAGGCGTTCCCATTCCTCAACTCGCCATGGCGAGCACAGTCGAAGGAACGGACGGCATTCCGCTCCTAATGCGTCTCGACCAGGTTGTGACTGCACTCGGCTTTTCTCCCTACACTGCAGGCACAAAGAGTCGTATCGACATCTTCTTTATTACGATGGCCTTGATGATCGGAACCGCAGGGCTCCCGCATGTGATCGTCCGCTTCTTTACCGTTCCGAAAGTTCGCGACGCGCGGATGTCCGCGGGATGGGCGCTGCTCTTTATCGCGCTGCTCTACACAACTGCTCCCGCGGTCGGCGCGCTCGCAAGGCTCAACCTAACGAACACAATTCAACCCGGTCCAGTCGGATCCGCCGAAGGTAATCTCGCCTACGGCGAACGACCGGACTGGTTTCGAACCTGGGAAGACACGGGTCTGTTGCAGTTCGAGGACAAGAACGGCGACGGGCGAATCCAGTACTACAACGATGCCAATTCGGCGTTCACAAAAACTGCCGACGAATACGGATGGGCGGGCAACGAACTCTCCGTCGACCGCGACATCATTGTGCTCGCTAATCCGGAGATTGCCGGACTCCCGAATTGGGTAATTGCACTCGTGGCTGCCGGCGGCATCGCAGCTGCATTGTCGACCGCAGCGGGACTTCTCTTGGTCATCTCCGCCGCCGTCTCTCACGACCTTCTCAAAGGCATCTTCGCTCGCGAAATCAGCGAGAAGAACGAGCTCATGGCGGGTCGCATGAGTGCAGCCTTCGCCATCCTTTGCGCCGGGTACCTTGGCTACAACCCACCCGGCTTCGTCGCGGAAGTCGTCGCATTGGCTTTCGGACTGGCCGCGGCTTCCCTCTTCCCGGTCACGCTACTCGGAATTTTCTCGCTGCGCGTCAACAAATACGGCGCGATCGCCGGCATGCTGACCGGCCTGCTCTTCACCCTCGGCTACATAGTCTGGTTCAAGGGCATATTCTTCGAAAGCATGGCCGCCAACGTCGCGGACAACTGGCTCTTCGGCATTTCGCCCGAAGGAATCGGAACGGTTGGCGCAGGGCTCAACTTCGTGGTCGCTCTCGGCGTGAGCGCACTCACACCGCCGCCCTCACAAGAGGTGCGAAATCTCGTCGAACGCATTCGCGTCCCGAACTAACGTTCTGGTTCCTACCCGCCGAATTCAGCAATCCGCGAAGATACGCCTTGCGCTATGCCATTCGCCAGCGAGGCGCGGTGTCAGCCACAAGCCTACTTCATTGAGACACGGGCAGGGTTAAGATCGGCCCACCCGCCGGAAGCTCCCCGGCTTGAAGAGCCAGCACCAGGTTTAACATCGAAAACGTCGACTTTGAATTGAGGTCGCCATCGTCGATCGAAAACACGTGGCCGCGGTACACCACCTTCGCGTAGGCCGGGAATTCAAGCTCGTTGGAAGTCACGCGGAGAAGCGACCCCGTGACCTCACTCCAATCGAACACGCCGCCGTCCTTGGCGATGGTCGTGGTCACGCGGCCCGCTGCAAGGTCTTCCTCGGGGACCGAGATCCCGTGCGACGCGTAGAACATGGCGGACAACACCGAGCGCAAAACAACATTGATCCGCTCCGGAGCTCGCGCTCCGATTCCTGTTACGAGCTGGAAGAGCAGTCGGCCTTGCTCCAGTCCCAGTCGCTCACGCAGCTCGCGGTATGCCTCGGTTTCGAGAGCATCCTGTGTGAAGCGCAACAGAACTCCGTCGGCAGAATGGACGACGGTCGTCGCGGATCGCCCACGTAGAGAGCCGCGCACAAGGGAAACCTGACGCTCCGATTGCAGGGTCCGAAAGAGCTCGGCCACGCGTTGGAAATCTTCGAATACAGGTTCTTCGCGCGGCGTCGGCCCCGAAGCGGTCGGCGCGTTGGGAACCCCTCCCACCTCTTGCACAAAGAGACGCAGAAAACGGTCCATCGACCAGCCTGCGTGAGAAAGCAGAACCAGGATTTCAGGCTCGACGGGCTCGAGGAGCTGACTCACAAAGCGATCGCCCACGAGCGGCGTATACGTGACCGTCGGCGACTCTTCGATACTGAGGCCCGCACTAACGCCTCCAAAATCCGCTCCTCGCGTGAGGAAGCTGCCTTCGCCGCCGATGCCGGTGCGCCACCGCATGTTGGTCGAGAGCGAAGCGATCTGAAGGAAGTACGGCGTATCGCGATACCGAAGGCGAACCAAGTTCAGAAGCAGCTCCTGTGCACTCGTCTCCTGCGCCGCCACGTTGTAGTCCGTGCGCGTCAAAGAAACCGTGGAGGGTCCTAGTCGGCCCCAGCAGCCGAGGCTGATGCTCAACAGGAAAACGAGCATGGCCGCAGCGAGGCCGCGTGACGGCGAACCGTTTCGAGCTGTTCGCGCGCGGAATGGGTTCAAAACCTGCATGCGTAAAACGATCCCCCCAGAATCTAGATCGCAACCATAACGCATCACCAAAACCGCCCCACCTCGCGCGCCGCGCCGTATCAGAAGCCGATAAATGCAGGCCAAGCGGGAAGCTTTCGATTGCGTCATGCTCGGATAGGAAAAGTCAAAGAGCGCCCTCCAAAGGGACTCGCTAGGAGTGATCGATGACTCGACTATCGGGAAATGTTGCCATCGTCACGGGTGCATCCCGCGGCACCGGCGAAGCGATTGCGCGGCGACTCGTCGAAGACGGATCCTCTGTGATCCTAGTGGATATCCTCGATGAGCTCGGCGAGGCCGTTGCGAAGGATCTCGGCGAGCGCGCCCGTTATGTCCGCTGCGACATCACTAGCGAAGTCGATTGGATAAGCGCGATCGACGTAGCGAGGTCTACTTTCGGTCCGCTTACGACCCTCGTAAACAACGCAGCCATCCTTCATATCGCCCCAATCGAGCACACATCCGTCGAGGACTATCTGCGCGTCTCGCGTGTGAACGAACTAGGCACCTTTCTCGGCATTCGGTCCGCCATCGCGCCACTTAGGGAAGCGGGCGGCGGGTCTATCATCAATATCGCTTCTATCGACGCACATCATGCCGCGGGCGGAACGTCGGCCTACTGCGCAAGTAAATTCGCGGTCCGAGGACTCACGAAAGTGGCTGCTCTCGAGCTTGGCCGGTACGGCATTCGCGTCAACTGCGTGAATCCCGCCGCCGGGAGCAACGAGATGGTCGAACCCCTCTTGCCAGGGATCGACATCGCCGCGATGCGCGCCGCACAAGACAAGCACGATCCCCCGCCCATCGGTCGTCGTGGCCGGGTGGAAGATGTCGCCGCGACCATTTCATTTCTCGCGTCGGACGACAGCGCCTTCTACACCGGTGCCGACTTCAATTTGGATGGTGGAATCACCGCCGGCATGAAGATCAAAGGCCCCATTCCCGGCGACCCGACCCTCAGGCCCAACTAAAAAAGGAGTCTCGATGCCTCGAGCCATAATGTTAGTCGCCGCGAATGCGACGGATGAAGCACGCGTAGACGAATTCAACGCTTGGTACGCGCAGCACGTTCAGGAGCTCCTTTCCCTCGAAGGCATTGTGTCTGCCTCTCGCTGGGATGCTTCGCCCCACACTCTGATTCCGGGACTCGATTCGATCGATGGACGCCGATTCCTCGCCATCTATCAAATTGAATGCGATGACCTCGAAGCCATGCGAGATCGAATCAACCAGACCTCCGGCGAGCGGACTCATAGCGACACCCTTGAGCTTTCCCCTCTCCCGATCACACTCCTTTTTGAACACATCGGAGATTGGACCGCATGATATCCCGCAAGCCCACCCGCCACGAATCCAATTCTGCGCTCACCTCCTATTCAAGAGCGTTTCGCGCCCTCCCCTCGCGACACTTCCTCCTCGCCGCTCTGGCCCTCTGCGCGCTTCTTACGCTGGCTTGCCATGCGGGCACGTTCGGCGGAGCGACTAACGAAGACGAAGGGGATCCCGGTCGAGACGCATGGGTCCTTCCCGATGAAATGGGCGGCATCTACAAGGCGCAATGCGGGGTCTGCCACGGCGCAAATCAGGAAGGCTCCTCGCTCGGTCCGGCGCTCGTCGGCCGTCCGCTCGAACATGGAGAAGGCGTCGATGATCTCATCAGCATCCTTGAACGAGGAGTCCGCGATAAGGGGATGCCAGGCTGGAAAGGCACCCTCCCGGATCACGAAATCCGGGGCCTCGTCATCTATCTCCTCGAAAAGCGCGAAGGCGACCGGGGCGCCGACGGGCAAGGCGTCGGCGATCCCCCGACGATTCCCACCGGGCCGATTGAGACCAAGCATCACGCGTTCTTGATCGAGCCGGTCTACACAGGCCTCGTCGAACCCTATTCGGTCGCACCCCTTCCCGACGGACGATTCCTCGTCACCGAAAAGATGCGCGGCGTATCTTTGGTCGAAGCAGATGGGAGCGCGGCCACACTCATCACGGGAACGCCTCGATTCTGGGATGACAGCGTGCTGCGCGGCACGGCCTATACGGGATCGGGGTGGGCGCACGAAGTCGCCTTACATCCGAACTACGAAGAGAACGGCTGGATCTATCTCTCCTTCGGAGACCGATGCAGCAACTGCAACTCCGAGAGCCGCGCAACAGCCTCTCCGGTCACCATGTTGAAGCTCGTACGGGGCCGACTTGATGAGGGGACCACCTGGGTCGACGAGGAAACAATTTGGGAAGCGCCTAAGGAAACCTACTTAGTCGGAGCCGAAAATGGCGCCTCCGCGCGCATCGCTTTCGACGACGCGGGATACGTCTACATGACCATCGGCTCCTTTGCCGAGTACCGCTTTGTTCAAGACCTAAGTCGGCCCGATGGCAAGACAATTCGCATGCACGATGACGGACGCATTCCGGCGGACAACCCATTCGTCAGTGTCGAAAATGCACTGCCGGGGATCTGGACTCTCGGACATCGCAACGCTCAGGGCCTCGACTTCGACCCCTCAAGCGGCCAGCTCTGGGCGAGCGAACACGGACCACGCGGCGGCGACGAAGCAAATCTACTGCTGCCCGGGCTGAACTACGGGTGGCCGCTAATGAGTCTTGGTGTCGACTACGATGGTCGTCCCGTTCCGTATGCAAAGAAATACGGCATCGAGTTCGATCCCGAGGAACTCACTCCGACAACCATCGATTGGACGCCTTCCCCAGGCGTCTCAAGTATCGTCTTCTATCGCGGCGATGCCTTCCCCGCTTGGCGAGATCATATGATCGTCGCAACCCTCGCCAAGAATGAGTTATGGCGATACGACGTCGATGCCACAGGAGAAATCGAACGTGAGACTCTGATCAAGGCGCTCGGCCGGTTCCGTGACGTAGAGGTCGGCTCGAATGGGGAACTGATCGTGCTCCTCGAGCATCGTTCAGGAAGTCAGATTCTTCGCCTGATTCCCGCGAAAGACGAATCGCCTACGCTTTAACGCCCGTCACCAATCTATCCCCGATCATCCTGTGCTGAATCGTTAGCTTCGTTGAACCGTTCCATCACGAACGAACATCAAATCCGCTGTCACCTGCCTTCGCCAAACCCGAGGTACCTTGAATGTCCCTGCGAATGATCATTCTCCTGATCGTCATTTCTTTCCCGGCCCTCGCATCTATCGCAACGGCTGATGATCTTCGCATAGCGAACGGTCGCGTCAGCATGCCTATCGGCGGAGAAGACCCGACGGTCTTTTTCGTCATTCAAAGCAAAAGCAAAGAGACAAGAACGATCGTCGGCGCGAGCAGCCCCCGTTCTGAATCCGTTTCAATCCGGCGGACAGCGATCGTCGAAGGACAATGGGGCTCGGAGGCCATGCCCGACGGCATGGCGATTCCGCCTGGTGGCGCCGTCGCCTTTGCACCTCGTGGGCTCTTCCTCCGAATGATGTCCGCGGAGAAACTCGCCGCAGGCGACGTCGTTCCGATCACCCTTAATTTCGCGAACGGCGAAAGCGTTTCCTTCGACGCTGTAACCAAAGGCGAGTAGCCCGCACTAGCCCCGTTGCCTTCAAAAAGAGAAATGGATGCCAAGGCTAACGACCACCTTCGAGACTCACGCTCTTCACTAACACGAATACGCGTCGCCCCGGCGCGAGGCCGAGCTCTTCCACCGCAGCCAACGTCAAGCGCGCACGGATATGGGCGGACCTGAGCTGCACTCGGGCTTCGACTTCACCACTTCCCGGGGTGCGGATCAAGTCTGTGATCTCGCCCGGCAATACGTTTCGAATACTGAGTCCTGCGGGCCGTTCCGTCGCCAGTGCCACGTCACGCGCGCGAACACGCAGGCGCAATATATCTCCGACCGACGAATCTTCAGCCAATGGAATCGCGAGCGCATCGCCGTCGAGATCGACGGTCGTGAGATGAAGCCGCGTGTCGTGGCGCAAAACCTTTCCTTCGACGAGCACCCCGGCCTCAAAGCGTCCCCCTATCGGTTCAAGGTCAAGACGTTCGAGAATCTCCGCTGTCTCGCCGTACATCTGAACCTGCCCTTCGGAAAGCACCATCATTCGATCCGCGAGGCGGGCCACTTCGTCAAGGTCGTGACTCACGAAGAGCGTCGGAATCATAAAGCGCCGGGTCACGTCTTCTAGATAGGGAAGAATCTCCGCCTTCCTCTCGCGATCCAACGCCGCAAGAGGCTCGTCAAGCAAGAGGATATCTGGGCTCGTAAGCAGCGTTCGTGCCAGCGCGACCCTCTGCTGCTCGCCACCTGATAGCGAAGTAACGTTTCGACCTAGCATTATGTCTAAGTCGAGCGCCTCGATGACTTCATCACGTGCGATGTTCTGCTGCATTCCCGCCTTCGCCGTCCACGTATTTCGCCGCTTCCACGCAAAGTCTAGATTTGCGCGTACGTCGAGGTGCGGAAAGAGTCGGACGTCCTGAAAGAGCATTCCAATCGAACGTCGATTCGGGGGCTCAAAAATCTTGGCCTCCTCGTCGAACCAAACCTGATCACCTAAGGCGATACGGCCTCGAACGGGCTTCTCGAATCCAGCAATCGCGCGCAGAAGAGTCGTCTTCCCACTCCCACTTCTTCCAAAAACTGCTGTGACACCGCTCGGCGTCAGAATTTCGTCGAGTTCGAGGGTAAATTCGGCCAGTACGACGCGTAGACTCAGCGCAAACGCTTCACCATCCTGTCTCTTTTTGATGCGATCGCTATCCGACACGTACGCGCGCCTTTCGATCGAAGGTGTATACGAGTAGTAGAACTATGAAAGAAAAGGCGAGCAGGCCAGCAGACAAGGCGTGCGCCTCCGCATATTGAAGCGTTTCTACATGGTCGTAGATCGCGATGGACAGCACGCGGGTTTCGCCCGGGATATTCCCACCAACCATCAGCACCACGCCGAATTCGCCGAGGGTGTGGGCGAAGGTCAGAACGCCAGCCGTAACAAATCCACGCGCGGAGAGCGGCGCCACGACTCGAAAGAACGCATCGACCGGCGAAGCCCCCAAACTTGCCGCCGCTTCGATCGGCCCTCTTCCGACAGCCTCGAACGCACTCGTGAGCGGCTGCACCATGAACGGCAGCGAGTAGAGAATCGACGCAAAAACCAGACCCGTAAATGAGAAGGTCAGCGTCTCGCCGGAGACTTTCACCCAAAAGGCGCCCAGGGGAGAGTGAGGGCTCATAACTAACAAAAGATAGAAACCCAAGACGGTCGGAGGGAGTACTAGGGGCAAGGCTGTCACGGCTTCCACAAAAGGCCTGAGTTTTGACTTGGTACTCGCCAGCCACCATGCCAGTGGCGTTCCAACGACGAACAAAATCGCTGTCGTCAAGCTCGCGAGTTTGATCGTCAACCAGATCGGGGAAGCATCAGGCATCGTCATTCGACTTCGTACCCCGCCTTCCTAATAAATTCCTTCGCAACGTCACTCGCTAGATAGGCGACGAACGCCTTCGCAGCTGCATTTTCTTTTGCGCGCGAGAGCTGGACGACACCTTGTTCAATCGGTAAATGGAGAGCCAACGGGATCTCCCAAACCGTTCCGTCTAGCTGGTCCGAAGTAGGTAGCTGCGCCCTCGCTATGAATCCAACCGTCGCATTGCCCGTGGCGACCATCGCGTAGGTCTGTCCGATATTTTCGCCGAACACCATTCTAGGTCGGACCTCGTCCATCAGATTGAGGCCCTCAAGCACTTCACGAGAAGCCTGACCGTAGGGTGCTAGTTCCGGATTCGCGAGGGCCACATGGCGAGACCGGTTTTTGCTCAGCCATCCGGGTCCCGGGGACGAGCCCAGCTCTGAGCGCCCGCCAGCTGCCCGCACCTTCGGCCGCCACAAAAGAAGTCTCCCAAGGGCATAGACCCGAAGCGTTTCTCCCAAGGCCACCGACTCGGCCACCAGCTGTTCCGGGCGCGCCATATCCGCGGAGAGAAAAACATCAAAGGGCGCACCGTTTTGAATCTGCGCGTAGAGCTTGCCACTTGAGCCCGTCGCCACTCGAATCTCGTGAATATTCTGCGCTTCGAAGACTTCGACGAGTCCTCGGGCTGTCGCTGCGAAGTTGCTGGAGACGGCGACCGTGGCGGAATCGGAAAATGCGATACCGGGCCACGTCCCTAGGAACGCGACCGCTGCCCAAATCCATCTCTTAGACTGCGCTCTAGCCACAAGCGAGAAGCTAGCAGCGAAGAAGATCGTAGTGCGGCTCAGAGGAGTTTCCAGCGTTAGAGTATGGACTCTTAACTGACCGGGCGAGCCACGGCGCGGCGGTACGGTTCCCGCACGAATCGTTGGAGTGCCCATGCCCCTATCCGATCTCGAGCGGAGCGAACTCTCAGCTGCCCTCGGCGACCTCATCCAAGACCTTGAAGCGTCTTTGGCGGAGACAGCGGCCGCGGCGCGGCCCGTCGAACTCGACCAACCTGCTATGGGACGCGTCTCTCGAATCGATGCGATCCAGCAGCAGAAAATGCTTGAAGCAAATCGCGTAGCGCAACAAACACAACTTCAGCTGGCTCGCTCTGCACGACACCGATTCGGCGAAGACGAGTACGGAGACTGCATGGCCTGCGGTGAAGAAATCGGGGTCGCGAGACTCCGCGCCCGCCCCGAGTCTCTCTACTGCATAGAGTGCCAGACTGCGCGCGAGCGATCCTGAGAGAATCGACGCCGGGCGCGTCGCAACCGGATTAGTCTGCTCTCGCCTCAGTTCGTTCCCTCTCATCCGCAAGCCAACTCGAACGCATCGCGACAGCAGTCCGCGACACGTCTCCTGGCTTCCAACCAGGCGCGTGGAGTGCGTAGGCGATTGATTCGTGGAGCGAAGATGCGTTTCGCATATCGCGGAGCAGCTCAACAAATTCTCCGAAATGCACATCCCAGAAGCTCCCGTCGTCGACGGGACGCGTGATCCCAAACTCGACAGGCTCATCCGCGCGAAGCGGCTCCAGCGTTCCAAAGACCGCGTCCCAGAAAAGCGTGATTGAGTTGTAGTTGCGATCCATGTACCTGGAGTTCTTCGCGTGATGGACTCTGTGATGTGCTGGGGTCTGCATGAACCGACCAATCACTCCGTAGCGCCCGCTACTCACATAATGATCACTAATGTGCAGAAAACTTCCCCAACAGCTGTCGATCACGTTAACCGCCACAGCGACAATCGGATCGACACCAAAGAGGACCGGCAGGGCGCCTAAGAATAGTGGGAAGTAGAGCACGCTCTCGAGGAAATGATGATTCGTCCCGATCGCCATATGAATTGCTCGCGGCGCGTGATGCGGAGAATGGATACACCAGAGCAGACGGACTTTATGCGCGAGGAAATGCTGAACCCAATAGAACAACTCATAAACGAGCAACCCATAGATCCATCCGTACCAAGCAGTATTTACCTGGAATAAAGCAGCATCCTTCATGGCATAAGCAGCGATCATCGCAGACAAAGGCCGCAGGAGTGCTGCGATTATGCCCGTCGCCAGGATCGTGCTTCCAATCCCGAGAAGCGCCATCCGGACGACTCTCAGGTCAAGGGCGTAACCGCCCTGCTTCTCCCTCTCCCTGTGGAGAAATAGAAATACGAGCTCGCCCAGCATATAGACCAAGACGAGTAGTCCTACCGCCGCCGCGATGCTTTCGAGAGCTCCTCGATCGAGATTCACGGGATGTTCCTCCTCTCTCCAAAAGACTCGATGCATGCGCAAACGGAAGGATGGAGTCTACGGAGCCGAACCGCGAAGGCAAATCCGTTATTTTAGAACGAGTTCCGAGCGACATTTTGCCCGCTTCTCGAACACTGGCGGGGCAATGAACTATCAGTCATCACCGCCTGCCCCCCTTGCCTTTGCCCCTCGTACAAAAGATACGCAGCATTTCATTTTGTGATTCGAAGCACCTATTTTAGGGAGCAAGGCGTGCGCAGGTCGCGCTTCCGAAACCCAACCTATCAAAACGTCTTCGGTGACAATTTCTCGAATTCCTTGGCACAGCATCAGAGCGAGACGCTTCTCCTGTCGAATATCACGAATGGGCTCGAGAATATTTCGATTACTGTCTTCTGCGAATGGCTGGGGAACGAACCGAGGCTCGTATCGATGAAAGCCTAGCCTCGATTGCCCTATAAGCGGAGGAATAGTCTTTCGCGATCATGTTAGGCTTTTTTCTTTTCCCACTCTCGCAAAACTTCGTCATGGCGGCTGATGTCCGTCTCCCCGCCTCCCGAGGCAAAGGCGGGCCAGCGCGGCTCGGATGCCCCTTCGACGCGGTCCCCCATCACCGTGACTCTCTGGATCACGCGCTCCTCATCAAAATCGTTCAACACGAAATGCTGCGTCACCCGGTTGTCCCAAATCGCCAGCGTGCCCTCCGCCCATCGGTAGCGAACCGTAAATCGCGGCTCTGAAACCCAACTCGTCAAATGCGCCAATAGGAGTGCGCTCTCCTTATAGGAAAGTTCAACGATTCGGCGAGTAAAATGTTCATTAACGTAGAGAATACGGCGTCCAGTGACGGGATGTAGCCGTACCACGGGATGAACCATCTCTTCATCGGGTACATTATTCGCCGCTCCGTCATGAAGCGCGGTCAGCCCCTCGCATAACGCCTGGATCGGCGGGGAAAGTTCGTCATAGGCCATAGCCAGATTCGACCACATCGTATCGCCACCCACCGAAGGCACCCGCTTCATATTCAAAATCGAGTACAGCGCAGGGTGTTCTAGATATGTGAGATCCGTGTGCCACTCATCCGCCACACCGCCATGCGTCGCTGAAAGCTCGAATAGTTTGTCGGGCAATCCGGGCGTGGGATTTTCGAGATGCGGGTGGCTTTCGAGCGTGCCGAAATGTTCTCCGAATTTGATATGCGTTTCCGCGCTCGGGTGTTGATCGGGGAAAAAGAGCACGTGATGCTCGATCAAAAGTGCTTCGATCTGACTCGCCGCCTCGGCACCCACGTCAGCCAGATCAAGACCGCGAACCTCCGCGCCAAGCGCACCCGCGATACGCGTCACCTGCCATTCACCCATTGCTCGACTCCTGATTCTCCTATGTTTCCCCGTCGAGTATGGCCCATTCGGAGTCCTCTAATTTTTCTTTTAACGAGATCGCGCGGAAAGAAGCGATACGCGAATCGTGCTATGCGTCGGCCCACGGCAGAGGCCTATGCCCCTGGTGGAAAAGACCTTCTCTCTTTTCAGCGAGCACCTGCTTCCTAATGTCCTCGCCTGAACCGAAACCTTGCTCGCGCGCAGCCTCGTGGATTCGTTACTCTTCCGCGCCTTTCCCAACGACCAAACTACCGGAGCACCACCATGCCTGATGTAAATCACGAACTCGGATTCTACGCCCTCGCCGGCCAACCGAAGTCGCCCCGGGACCTGATAGAAGAGCTTCAGCAGGGCGAGGCTATGGGCCTGGGGACCGCTTTCCTCTCCGAGCGGTACAACTCAAAAGAGATCTGCACTTTGAGTGGTGCTGCCGGAGCGGTCACTGATTCGATTCGCATCGCCACGGCAGCCACGAATCACAACACGCGGCATCCCATCGTCACCGCTGGCTATGCGCTGACGATGCATGGCCTGACGGGAGGTCGGTTCGTTCTCGGGATCGGGCGCGGCATCGTCCCCATGCAAAAGGCTTATGGCATCCCGCCGATCACAACGGCCCAAATGGAGGATTTCGTAGGCGTCACCCGGAGACTCCTCGCCGGCGAAGCAGTCATGGGACACGAGGGTCCGATCGGGTCGTTCCCCTTTCTTCATCTCGGACCGAACGTGATCGATGACATCCCGATGATGCTGGTTGCCTTTGGCCCAAACTCGCTCGCGTTAGGTGGACGTGCTTTTGACGAAGTGGTGCTTCACACTTATTTCAGCGACGAAACGACTGAGAATGCGGTCAAGACCGTAAAGCGGGCGGCTCTCGAAGCTGGCCGAAACCCCGATGACGTCAAAGTCTGGTCGTGCTTCGCAACGATCGGCGACCACCTTTCCGAAGAGAAGCAACTCATGAAAAGCGTGGGGCGTCTCGCCACATACCTTCAAGGCTACGGCGATCTCCTGGTCGACACTAATGGCTGGGACAAGAGCGTCCTCGAACGCTTCCGCGCCGACGAACTCGTCTCTAACTTTCGCGGCGGCATCGATACCGCCGCGAGCCAAAGCGAACTCGAACATATCTCCACGCTGATTCCCGACGAATGGCTGTCCTACTCGGCAACGGGCTCCCCCGATCGATGCGTCGATTCGATCCGACACCAGCTCGACCTCGGGTGTGACGGCGTCATCATGCACGGCGCCACGCCCACAGAACTCGAACCCATCGTCTCGGCCTACCGAAAACTAGCCTAAGCCCGAGGGTTCCCTATCTTACCGACATGATGAGTTGGCTCCGAACGATCGCCCACCGTGACGAAGGGACCGGTGCGCTCGGACGCCATGGCACCCTCCTAACCTCACTAATTCTCCTGCTCGTGGCGCTTCCAATCGGCCAAATGTTCTCGGGCTCGACTCCGCGGTTCACAATCTTGCTCACGCTCGTGTTGGTTTCGGCGATCGTCGTGAACAGCCACCAGCGGTGGATTTTTACAGTCGCTGGAGTCGTGGGCGTCGCAGCGGTCGCCGTCATTCTCGTTGCGGAGCTTACAAATTCCTCGGCTGCGCGAGTTGCCTCAGACGTCCTGGCGCTCGGCCTTCTCTCTTTCACGACGCTTGTCATGCTGAATAGTCTGATCCAGACAGAGGAGGTCTCGAACGACACCATCGTCGGTGGAATCTGTGTTTATCTCCTCTTCGGCCTGTGCTTTACGATGGTCTTTGTCCTGCTCACTGAGCTCCAGCCTGGCACATTTATCGACGCCGGAGAAGCCATTGCGCGCTCAGAGGCTGATCCAAGTCTTCACTCGACACGCCTGCTCTATCTTAGCTTCGTCACGCTCACAACCCTAGGCTACGGGGACATCACGCCAAAATCTGACATTGCGCAAATGTTTGTTGTGGCCGAAGCGCTCATAGGTCAGCTCTACTTGACGATTTTCGTCGCGCGTCTCGTCGGGCTCTACGTAGGAAAACGTCACAGCGCCTAGCATCTACTCACCCATGCCGCCCCAGTTATGGTCCACGACCGATGCCAGCACGCCCGCTAGTTGGCCCAGACACTCGAGACATCCTCGAGAAATGCGGCGAGCGAAGTTCCTAACGCTTCTGGATGCATCGATAGGCACCGCATCTTTTGCACGCAGCGAGGAGCGCCGATCTGAGGAGGTTCATGCGAAGTGCACTCCATCGCGATCCTTCCCTTTCTCATCCCAAAGTATCTAGCCAAATCGCGAGTCGCTCCAAGAAGCGACTACGGTCTCGTCATGCTCCGATCAAGACCCCTCGAACACCCGCCCGTTATGGCCGCGATCCTTTTGGTGATCACCGGAATATTGACTGGATGCTTTGCGCACAGCACGCGGCCGACCGATTCGACGACGACCCAAAAAGACCCTCTCTCTTCGCCTCCCTCGTCGCCCCTCAGATCCCGCGCGTGCCAGGTTCACTTCCCCGATCAGAACGGCTGGTACGGTGGCGATGCGGCGTACTCAGTTCCTCTTCCTCAGTCATCCGCCTCCAAAAGCCGCAGTCGAAGCGTCTGGCTATTCGGCGATACGTTCATCGAACGAGCGGATCAGCCGGGGCGGAGGGCATACCCCTACGTTCACAATTCGATTGGTATCTCTCGATGTGCTGCAAACGGGGATTGGTCACTAGAAACGTTCTGGAAATCTCAAGACGAAGCAACTGAAGGGGCGTTCTTCCAGCCAAATCCTGAATCCAGCTGGGCAACAGAAGCTCGCGAGAAAACGGGGAGACCGCCCTACTACTGGCCTATGGACGGCTTCGTTGTCAATGGCACCTTATTTGTTGGCCTTCTCCGCGTTACACACAGCGAGCCGCGCGGCCCATTTTCTTTGCCGTTCCGCATCATAGGAACGGACCTAGCACGCATAGAAAACCCGAATGACTCGCCCCAGAACTGGCGTGTCCGAATCTCAATGCTGTCCGAAGATCCAGTGTTTTTCCCGGGCACGGCTTTCGCGGTCCTAGGTGAGCACGTCTATGCATTCGCATTCTTCGACCGTGATGACGGGCACGCACCGCGCGGACTAATCCGTCTGCCACTCGAAGCGCTGTCGGACTCTGAAAATGTGTTGTCCGAACGGATCGAAACCTTCGAAGTAAACGGGTCATGGAAACAGGGCCTCCGCACACAATCAGCAGCGATCGTCATCCCATCGGACGCAACGGAAATGAGCGTTCATTGGAACTCAGGCCGCAATCGATGGATCGCCGTAGAAGCGAGTCCTTCCCATACTGAGAGCGACCCCAGTGAGCACGGACTCATCCGTTTTCGCGAGTCGGATAAACTCGAGGGACCGTGGTCAACTGCACGCCCCCTGCTCCAAATCCCTGAGCTGCAGCCCAGTGGCCTAGACACGACTGCCACTAACACCTTCTGCTATGCGGCCAAAGCCCACTCTCAATACTCGAAGACAGGTGAACTCATCATCACCTATGTCTGTAATCTATATGCTCGATCATCAGAAGAAGAATATATGGTCCTCGAAGAGCTCACTCATCGATCAGATCTTTATCGACCAAGAGTCGTTCGCGTCCCCCTACCACCAGTCGATAGTCGCAGTCGGTAGGCAAATCAGAGCGTCATCCAGCGCCATCCGCTGCACTTGGAAGGCAGGACAGTGTTATGCGTGATTTCGCAACATCATCTCTCGTGGATGCGGCTCCAAGTAAAGTTGCCCCTGCACATATTCGACTTCTTTCGATTCAACGAGAAAGCGTAGAATCGAGATAGGAACGACCAGAGGAACTCGTCCGGCCCGATAGTCATCGATCGCAAGGCCGATCTGTTTCTTCTCAGCTGGACCTATCATCCGCTTCAAGTGTCCGAACAAGTGTTCCAGCACATTGATGTGTCGTTTTCGGGCCGTGGGTCGGTTAAAAGCAGCGACGAAGCCTTCCTGATAACGAGAAAAGATCTCCGCATCGTCTTCGCGCCCGAAGCTCGCGACGATGCGACCTAATTTTCGGTAGATGGGTTCATCGTGCGACAGAATCAACATTTTGTGGGCTTCATGAAATGCGACGAGGCCAGAGCGAGTCAGCCCGCGCCGTTCAAAGACCCGCCAACGATTGTGACAAAAGATCGCTTCAATAAACTGCTCTCTAAGCCCCGCGTCATTCAGCCTCCCCTCCTCTTCGACTGGAAGTCCAGGGAACTCATTGACGACACGACGAGAAAAATGTCCGATGCCGGATCGAAGGGGCATCTCTCCTTCATCGGGGTACACGCGAACCCGAGCCAAACCGCAAGAAGGAGAGCCCTTCTTGAAAATGAACCCATCAAGCCCCATAGCTTTGAGCTCAGAAACCCTGGACTGGCTGTAGTCGGCGATTTGCGCCGAGAGGTCAGTTCCAGCTTCCCGAAGCACGAATCGGTCGCCCGAAGTTCCCCCTCGAAGCTGAATCACGGGGCGAGGAATCCCCAGACCAATTTCCAACTCGGGACAAACAGGGAGCCATTCGACATCGCCTGCCAACACATCCGTCAAGTAGCGGTCCCGTTTGTGACCACCGTCAAAGCGGACTTCCGCGCCGAGCAGACACGCGGAAACGCCTATCCGAATCGGCTCAGTGGGATCATGCCAGCGTTGCCACACAGGCTTCGATTCATTCATATCAAGATCCGTTTCTTGGAGAACTTCGTTCGAGAAGCTGCGCGGTAGGGAAATTCTTTCGCGTTGGATTGCCTCGGTGATCTCGAAACCTAAGGTTTAGAGGACGAAATAATAAATTCTGCCCACGGGACTCACTATGACCTATCAAATATCCACAGACCTAACACTTCCAAGGCCACTCGATGAGGTTTTCGAGTTCTTCGCTGACGCATCGAACCTTGAGGCGATCACACCACCAGAACTTAAGTTCCGTATCGTCACTCCTATGCCTATCGAAATGCGATCGGGGGCGCTTATCGAATATCGTCTGAGCCTCTTCGGCATACCCTTTTCGTGGCTTACCGAGATTTCGGTGTGGGAGGAAGGGCGACGCTTCGTCGATCGTCAAATTAGCGGCCCCTTTCGGGTTTGGCATCATGAGCATCGTTTCCAAGCCATCGATGAGCGCACAACGAGAATCACTGATTCGATCCACTACTCCCTGCCACTTCCCCCATTTGGCGGGCTCGTTCATCCGATCGTTCGTCCTCAACTCAACCGGATCTTTTCCTATCGAAGCGAACGCGTACGAGATTTATTGGCGTAGATCTAATTGACAGATCATTAATGGTCTACTCGTCCGCTAAATCGGGGCGCGCACTAGATCCTGCAACTATGCACCCTTCGCACGTGCCGAACGGTATGCATCAAGCGCCCGTTCGCGTTGAATCGAATGATCTACAATCGGGCTCGGGTAGTCGATCGGAGGCTCTTTCGCCTTCCACGGCGCGTGGATAAAGCGAGTCTCAATCCCCCGAAGCTCAGGAATAAACCGGCGAATGTAAATACCCTCAGGGTCCCATTTCTGGCCCTGAAGCGTCGGATTAAAAATCCGGAAATAGGGCTGGCTATCCGTCCCCGTCGATGCTGCCCACTGCCAGCCACCGCTATTCGAGGCTGGGTCTCCATCGACCAGCGAATCGAAGAAGTGCCGAGCCCCTCTCCGCCAATCGATCAGAAGATCTTTCGTAAGAAAGCTCGCAACGATCATGCGAACGCGATTGTGCATCCAGCCTGTCTGCGCGAGTTGCCGCATACCCGCATCAACGATCGGGTACCCCGTCTTCCCCAAACGCCATGCTTCGAATTCGGCATCGCTCCCGGACCATTCCAGATGATCGTATTCACGCCGGAAATTTTGTGTCAGTACCCGTGGCGAATTCGCCAGCACCATCGCGTAGAACTCACGCCAGACAAGCTCGTCGAGCCATTTCCGAACCCCCTCCATCGCAGCTGGCTGCGCTGCACCTAACGCGAGTGCTTCGTCGAAGCATCTTCGAGGCGATATGACGCCAAATCTCAAATACGGAGACAACCTCGAAGTCCCGTCAACCGCGGGGAAGTCGCGACTCACCTCATAGTCCGAAATGCTATCCGTGAGGAATGATTTCAGTCGACGAGCGGCCGCTATCTCACCTCCTGCCGGGAGCCCAACCTTCGATGTCGAAGATGTTGAAGACGAGAGAGCAATCTGCAGATTGTCGGATTTGAGCTCGAGAGCGATCGCCGGGAGACGAACGCGCTTAGCCGCATGACGAGGCGCCTCGAACCATCGGGCCCACCAAGCGTTTTTGTAAGGCGTATAGACTGAATAAACGCCGTCCTGCTTCGTTCGAATCTCCTCGGGACCGAAGACCGTGTGATCTCGGATCACGAGTGTGCTCGCCCCAACCTTTTTGATTGCAGCTCCGACCGCTTCATCCCGGCGCCGGGCGAGTGGAGTATCCGCTGCGCCGAACGATACGATTTCAGATCGCGTTTCGTCGACCAGTCGCGTAAGAACTTCAGCCGGGTCACCCTCTCTAATGCAAAGAGCCACGCCTCTGCTGCTCAAATCATCCCGGAGCCGTGAAACACAATCCTTCAGAAAACGTACTCTCGGCAGATCCGGGTCGTCGCCGAGGAAACCGGGATCGAAAATAAAGACGGGAAGCCACTCATCTACTCGATCAGCGAGTGCCAAGAGTGTGGTGTTGTCACGAAGCCGGAGATCATTCCGGAACCAATGCAGACCGCGAACAAGACTCATGAGGCACACTTATCGTCGAGGATTCGACGCACGAGTCTAGACCCGCTCATATATCCATCTTCGACGCGATCGCCGATGGTCCAATCGCCACACACTCCCAAGCTTTGGTCGGCATCCCAGAGCGGACCCGATCGTAAAGGGTGCAAAGAGCGGGACAAAAGCCATCGGTGCATCGCGGAAAAATCAGTCGGAGGGAGCGTGCTTCCGACGGCCTCTTGGAACGCTAAAAGCAGTGATTTCGTCACGTCATTTGGATCCGCGTCAAGATTCGAGGCGCTCCATTCAACGGTTGAATGCAGTACCCAACAATCCTCCGGTCCTCGCCCCGGCTTCGAGCTATTCCTCGCGACCCAAGACAAGGACTCAGAATCAACGAAGGCCGCGTCGAATTCTGGATCATAGGATTTCTGGAATCGAACCATCACCGCGTGACAAGGTGCCATGTTCACGAGTCGCACCTCGCGATCGAACTCCGGAACGCTAGACAGAAAAGGGACAGCCTGCGGTGCAGGGACGGCAATAACAAGTGAATCGAAATCAGGAAATTCAGATCCATCGTGAGCAGTCAGCGTCCATCGATTCCCGACCCGCTTCACTGATTCGATACGCACCCCGAGCGATATATTGAGATCACCGCGAAGGTCGCGCGCAATCGCGCTCATACCGGGACTCCCAACATAACGCTCAATCGGCGATCCCTCAGTTGACTCTCCCCCTCCCGAGAGGCGAACGATTCGACCGTTCCACCTCTCCACAACCCCTTCGGCGAGCCACGCTTCGACCTGGTTGCGGAATTCATCATCGCGTGCCGTGAAGTACTGGGCACCGTGGTCGAATGCACCGAAGTCAGAACGGCGCGTTGAAAGTCGCCCGGAGGCCCCGCGCGCCTTTTCGAATAGCACGGCCTCCATCCCTGCAGCCTCGAGTTGTCGGGCGGCGTTTAGGCCTGCTATTCCCGCGCCAATCACCGCGACCCTCATGATGTTCCTCCCTTTACCCATGGCTGCTGGGTAGACGCGTAGTCGTTTCCTCGTATCCCGCCCCCGAAAACAGCTCGCTTGTCGAGCCTTCGCTTAACATTCCTAAAGCAGCCCGCTACATCGATCGAATCTTCGGTCACTATCCCCAAATCAAACACGTTTATTCGGCTTCCTTCCACTGCGAGATTAAAGTCTTCTACGGGAACTTCAGCGCCCCGGAATACCACCTCGGATCTTTTGCTTGCTACGACCAGGCTCGCGACGAGAAGCCCCGGATCGCGGCGCTCACCACTCGGCGTTGCGAAAATGATCCGAGGTCCAACGCCATCCGAACTCCGGATTGAGTCGAGTCGATCAAGGAGTAGAGACCTAATAATTCCCGTGGCCATACGCTCGGAGGAGATCGGCATCAGCCCAGCCTCCCAATCGTGCTCGGTTCCTTCTCTTAACAGGTCCGTCAATACTGCATCATCCAGCGTCGCGATGTCTCCAATACGACGACCAGACGCAACCGCTCTCCCGAGCAGTCGGAGCCGCTTTAGATCGGCGGCTGAATACTGCCTTCCTTCTCCGCAGCTTCGAGCGGGCGAGACGGCAGCATGGTGACGCGTCTCCCGGGAGCGAATCCTCTCTGCCGCGATCCCTGAGAGCCGAGCGGCTAGGCGGACGGGAAACCGTTCTTGTCCGTCTTGCTCATCGCTCATCGATCGCCCTCCCAGTGCGGATATTAGAGGTGCCGACTCTAGGGCCTCGTTCATCAGTGTGAAGTTCTCCTGGGCCATCTAGACCGGACAAAACGAGAATTCCCCGGGGGACTAATTCACTTAGACAATATCTAGACAATGTACAGATTTTATCTTTACAGGACGAAATATATGTATCATTGTCTAGACAAGCTGATAACACGGAGACAGAAAAAATGTTCGCCAAGAACCCTACGGAAGCGCAAGCCGCCCACCTCGAGCCCAGAGACCGGCAGATCCTCCAAAGCTACCTCGACGATATTTACGACACTCCCGTTCTTGAGACGGAGGAGCAAAACCGCCTCTTCGTAAATATGGAAGGTGCGGAAGCCAGTCTGCGCGAGGCACTCGCTCAAATTCCAGATGTCGCGCAACGACTGATGGAGCGCTGGAACGACCGCCGTGCTCGCGGACTTGTCACCGGGGCCCTTTCGAAGTTTCACCGCGATGGAACGACGAAGAACATCAACGAACGAGTCGATGCAGCCATGGGACGGGTGGAAGTTCTCCTACGGCGACTTTCGGCAGCCAGACAAGGTAAATCCGGAGGCCAGCGTAAAGCGCTTGCCCAAGAGATTTTGGCTTCGGATATCTCTCTTCCGATTCTTCTCGCCATCCAGGAAGAGCTCAATGTTTCCAGCCGGAGACACAGCGGACGCTTGCCTCTAGAGGACCAACCTCATCTTCGAGACGCGAACGACGCACTCGCTCGCCTGACAGATTCGAAGAATCTCTTCATTCAGCATAATCTTCGGCTCGTCGTTGTCTGTGCCAAGGATTTCCGAAATCGAGGCGTTGCATTTATCGATCTCATCCAAGAAGGCAATGTTGGGCTGATCCGAGCCGTGGAGAAGTTTGACTTCCGGCGTGGATATAAGTTTTCCACCTACGCCATCTGGTGGATCGAACAAGCACTCGTACGAGCAGTCGCAAACGACTCTCGAACGATTCGAATCCCGAGTCCGGTTCAGGATCAGCAACGAGCGTTCCGACGGCTTGAAGAGTTGCATCGAACTGCATCCTCCTCGGAACCCACCCCATTCGATCTGATCGAAATCATGGGGCTCGACGACTCACTGGGAGATGATCTTAGACGCAGCTTAAGTCCCGAAATTTCGAGTCACAGTATTGTGGGCGGAACCGAAAACCTCACAATCGAGGACACTTTTGCAGCGGAGTCCGACCCCGATCCCGACGCAAAATTCGACAACGAAGCTATTGGCCGACGAGTGGAAGAAATGCTTCCCATCCTCGATGACCGTGCGAAGTTGGTCATTAGAGCCCGTTTTGGTCTTAACGGCGAAGAACCCGCGTCGCTTGCGCAAATAGGAGATCGCATTGGGGTCAGCCGAGAACGCATCCGACAGATCGAGCGACGTGCGCTAGAAGACCTGCACCAGTCCAAGACTGCACTAGAATTGGGCCGCGAACTCGGCTGTTGTTAGGAAGGAGGTGCTGATGCCGTACAGCGATAATGATTGGGATTTCCGAGTCTTCTATGACGCCGAATGCCCACTTTGCGCCCGCGAAATCCAGCTGATTAGGCGCCTCGATCGTAAAAACGGCCGGGTGGACCTTATCGATCTCTCTGCAACAGACTTCGACGCCTCTATATACGGACTCGAACAAGCTGCAATCGAAGCGAGAATCCACGGCCAGCTTCCGAGCGGAGAAATTATCGAAGGAGTGGATGTATTCATCCATTTATATAGAGCGGTCGGACTCGGTTGGCTCGCGGCGCCGGCTGGCTGGCCCGGGTTCCGAACGATCTTCGATCTGGCCTACATCTGGTTCGCAAATAATCGATTGCGCCTCACCGGTCGCGCGCCGAAGGTTTGCGCGCTGCCCCAAGAGCCGCCGAAGGTCAGCTAATCACGTCGCCCGGTTTATCAGCACGCTCAGATATCTTCGGGTCCGTTCAGGTCGCGGGGCTGAAGACGTCGCGCAACCCTGCAAAATCAGGGTGATCCGCAGCATGAGATGGCGAGTGAGACCAGACGATGTGCAGACTCTCTACTGCGAAGATTCCGGGCATTCGCCAAATATCCCCGGACCTAGGTCCGCTTGAATGCCCCTTGGACTTTGCCCTGCGATTCGCTTTAAGCACTTGGGGGCCGAGCGCTTCGAGTAAGGTGGCACGCCCGACACCAAAGGCATCGTACAATTCGAGCTCCGGGTCGGCGACCGCGCGAGCTTCCGGCCAATAGCGACGCAAAAACGCTCGCCCCTCCGTGGCACTCCCCTGGAAGAAGAAGAGTACGTCGGGATAATCGGGGTCTGCCTCCTTTGCAGCCCGGATATCTGCAATCGCCTCTCGGCAGAAAATGCATCCAAAATGGCGAAGAAACACGAACAGCGTGCGTTCAGACACGATTTGGCCCGCCAACGTCCCGGGGCTTAAACCGACCCCAAACACGGGCCGAACAAGAACAGCCTCCGGAATTTTGGCTCGCTCATCTGATTCTGAAATTCGGGACAATCGAGACCTCGGTCAACGGGATGGCAGATGCTAGCGCCTGATCACTTCGCGCCCATCGCAGAGATACGTTCTATCGTTTGGCTCGAGCCGCAACGAATGGGCATGGTTCCGCGTCCACGCTCTACGAAGGCTCGCTCGTCTTCATCAACCTGCGACACATGTCGCTAAATAATTCAGGAAGAACAACATGTCGACGGCTGACAACACACCCGATGCGATCGTCATTGGATCAGGTCCCAACGGCCTCGCCGCAGCAATCGAGCTCGCGCGAAATGGCGCATCCGTTCGGATAGTCGAAGCCGCTGATGAAATCGGTGGAGGCACGAGAAGTGGGGAGCTCACGCTTCCGGGCTTCGTTCACGATATCTGCTCTGCAGTTCATCCTATGGGCATACTCTCGCCGTTCTATCGACAACTTCCGCTCGATGAATTCGGGCTCGATTGGGTCCTGCCCCCAGCCTCCGTCGCTCATCCCCTCGATGATGGGGATGCGATCATGCTCTACAAATCGCTTGAGCGGACAGCGGAAGGCCTCGGCAGGGACGAACGGAACTATATCCGGCTCATTAAACCACTCATGCATGACGTGCATGGTTTACTCGCCGACGCCATGGCGCCGCTCGGAATCCCCAAACATCCGATTCAGATGGCGCGCTTCGGTCTTCGCGCCGCATTCTCGGCCAATCGACTCGCAAAGATCATCTTCCGAGAAGAACGAGCGCGCGCCCTATTAGGCGGGTGCGGTGGGCATTCAGTCCTACCTCTGAGTCAGCCACTTACCGCGGCTCTCGGAACGCTATTCCTACTCACGGCCCACGTCGAGAATTGGCCGGTCGCTCGCGGCGGCTCTCAATCTATCGCACGCGCACTCGGCCGATATTTCGAAAGCCTCGGCGGCACGATCGAAACAGGGAACCGCGTCGACCGTCTGGATGCTTTGCCTAACGCCCCAGTCGTAATCTTCGATACGTCTCCTGAACAGCTCTCGACGATCGCCGGTGACGCACTTCCCGCAGGCTATCGGCGCCGACTCGGCCGTTATCGCTACGGCCCCGGGGCCTTCAAGATCGACTGGGCACTCGATGGCCCGATCCCTTGGCGGGATCCGAACTGCCTCGAAGCCTCCACAGTTCATGTCGGCGGCACACTCGATGAAATCGCTGCCTCCGAACGAGCCATGTATCGCGGTCAACATAGCGACCGACCCTATCTCATCTTGTGCCAACAAAGTCAGTTTGATTCGACGCGCGCGCCGGAAGGGAAACATACAGGGTACGCCTACTGCCATGTTCCCCATGGATCGACGGTCGACCGAACCGAAGCGATCGAAGCGCAAGTCGAGCGATTCGCGCCAGGCTTCCGGGACCTCATTTTGGCTAGACATACTATGAATACGGTCGAATTCGAAGCTCATAATCCGAACTACAAAGGTGGCGCGATCACCGGCGGCGTCGCCGATGCGCTGCAGCTCTTCAATCGCCCGGTGACGCGAATCGACCCGTACGCCACGCCAAACCCAAGGCTCTTCATATGCTCAGCCGCTACGCCACCAGGCGGAGGCGTACACGGACAAGGCGGCTATCACGCTGCGCAGTCCGCTCTCAAGCGTCTCGGACGGAATGCTCGGAAATGAACCCGTTCGGCCTGCGGCGAATCTGCGCGACTGAACAAGAACCTGAGCGATAAGAGACGCTCACGCATCGTTTCTATTTGCACCACCACGGAAATTGAGTTCGCGTGCGAAACACCGTAACCCGACCGCTGGAAGCGAACCCGAACGGCTCCTAAACTTCGGAAATATTTCGAATGCGCTTCTTCGACGTTACAAAGCCCTGTCACTCCTTAAAAGGAACCTTGGAACCATGCGGATCTTACTCTTCCTTCTGACGAACCTCGCGGTCGTCCTTGTGGTCTCGGTCGTTTTTTCCGTCTTCGGAATCGGCGGGGTGCTCGACGAACAAGGAATCGATCTCGACCTTCAGGGACTAATGGCCTACTCCGCCGTTATCGGATTCACGGGATCCTTCATTTCCCTCGCCATGTCCAAGTTCATGGCGAAGCGTTCGACGCGCTGTCAAAACATCGAGGATTCTCGTGACCCCGAAGCGCAGTGGATCGTAAGCCGAGTGCGGGCGCACTCCGAAGCCGCCGGCATCAGCATGCCTGAGGTCTGCATCTTTCCGGCGAGCGGTCCCAATGCCTTTGCGACAGGAATGCGACGCAACGCAGCTCTCGTCGCCGTCTCGAGCGGCCTTCTCGAAAGCATGAGCCGCAACGAAGTCGATGCGGTCATCGGCCATGAGATCGCCCACATCGCAAACGGCGACATGATCACCCTCACGCTAATCCAAGGTGTCGTGAACACCTTCGTCGTCTTCTTCTCCCGAGTCATAGGTCATTTAGTTGACCGCCTCATATTCAAGACCGAACGTGGTCATGGACCGGGCTATTGGATCGTCTCTATCCTTGCCCAAATCCTGCTAGGCGTCCTCGCCTCCATCATCGTCGCGTGGTTTTCGCGGCGACGCGAGTTCCGCGCCGATACAGGCGGAGCACTATACGCCGGCAGTGAAAACATGATCGCAGCGCTCGAACGCCTAAAGGGCGGAACTGCGGAGCTCCCGGACGGGATGGCAGCCTTTGGCATCGCGGGCGGCGGCATGGCCGCGCTCTTCTCGACGCACCCGCCACTTGATGAACGCATCGCGGCCTTACGCGCACAGCGGACCGGTTAGGTCATCAGCCCCTGAATATGTCTCATCGCCTTCCGAAATCCCAAGGAGCACCCCATGCCTGCCCACTACTCCGGAACCTCATTCGCTAAACAGTTCGGAGCCTGGGCGGTCGTAGCAGGCGGGTCCGATGGCATCGGTGGGGCTTTCGCAAAAGACGCCGCAGCACGTGGTTTGAACGTTGCCATTATTGCGAGGCGGGCTGAGCCACTTGAGAAGCTGGCAAACCGAATTGCCTCAGAGTACGCCGTCGAAACCCTAACGATTCAAGCGGATCTCACTAGCCAAGACATGGTTGCGCAGATCGCCTCCGCAACAGACGATCTCGATGTCGGCCTCTTCGTCCACAATGCAGGTTCGAGCCTACACGCCGCGGGCTTCCTTGATCAGTCGGTTGAGGACGCGAATTTCCTCGTTGAGCTCAGCTGCCGGGCCCCGACTTTGCTCGCGCATCATTTCGGCACGAGACTTCGGACACGCGGGCGTGGCGGCATGATTTTTATGTCCTCCCTGGCCTGCCTCGCCGGTAATGGACTACAGGCCACCTATGCCGCCACGAAGGCATTTGACACGAGCTTCGCCGAAGGCCTATGGATCGAGCTTGCACCTCAAGGCGTCGACGTAATGGGCGTGCTCGCAGGTGCGACGCGAACGGAAACTATGCTCGATCAGAAGGCATCTAAATTCGAAGATGCGATGGATCCAACACTTGTGGCCCAAGGCGCGTTTGACCATCTGGGCAAAGGTCCGAACTGGGTTCCGGGGGATGAGAATCAAGCCGCCGCAAAAGGACTTTGGCCGATCCCCCGAGTCGCCGTGGTCAACGCTATGAGTCAATCAACAGCAGCGCTCTTCGACTTGCCCATGAAGCCCGTCGAAGGTCGCGAGTTTCACGAAAATGACTAACACCTATTTTTTATCACGTAGACGCGCGTAGTTCGTGTCGCGATAAGACGACCCTATATTCGAACCCTCACTCGCAGGAAAACCCGCATGAAGATCCCGCGTATCATCTCTGTTGACGATCATGTCGTCGAGCCTCCGGATCTCTGGAGCGCCCGGCTGCCAGCCAAATATCAGGACCGCGGCCCCCGCATCATTCGTGAGCGTGGCAAGATGGGCGGGCCATTAGGTATGCAGTGGATTCCCGATTCAAGCGGCAATTGGGCCGATATTTGGTACTACGATGACCTCGTCTATCCCTTTTCCAGACTCTCAGCAGCCGTCGGCATGGGGGACCTCGCCTTCGCTACGACGACCTTCGACGAAATCAGACCGGGATGTTGGAAGCAAAAGGAACGCCTCGCCGACATGGATGCGAATCATGTCGACGTGTCTATCTGTTTCCCTAACACCCTGCCTCGTTTCTGCGGACAAACATTCATGGAGCGAGAGGATAAAGATCTAGGGCTTTTGTGTGTTCAGGCCTACAACGACTGGATGATCGATGAATGGTGCGCCGGAGAAGGACGCGGACGCCTAATTCCCCTCACGATCGTTCCACTCTGGGACGTAGAACTCGCCGTGCAGGAAGTGCATCGCTGTGCCGCTAAAGGCAGCTACGCCATCGCTTTCTCCGAGAATCCGCATCCCCTAGGCCTTCCCTCGATTCATACGCGCTACTGGGATCCACTCTTTCGAGCCTGCGAAGAAACGAAGACCGCCGTCTGCATGCATATCGGCTCATCATCCAAGATGCCGATCACCACGCCTGACGCCCCCTTCATAGTCAGTTCCACGTTGACGTTTCAAAACGCCATGGGTTCGCTGATCGACTACGTCTTCTCGGGGACTCTCGCGCGCTTCCCCGAATTGACGATCGCCTATTCCGAGGGCCAGGTTGGCTGGATGCCCTATGTGATGGAGCGAATGGACAAGCTCTGGGAAGAACGCGTCGATAATTCATTCGGCTCGAACCTCCCCGAACGTCCGACCTCCTACCTAAAAGACAGAGTTATAGGCTGCATCTTTGATGATGAAACAGGACTCGCGAATCGCGACCGGATCGGGATGGAGCTAATCACCTTCGAGACCGACTATCCCCATGCGGATTCGACTTTCCCAGACACCGAGAAGATCGCAACACAAATTTGTGTGGATGCCGGGCTCTCGGAATCCGAGGTCTACGCACTCATGCGAGGCAATGCTATTCGCGCATTCGGACTTGAACGGTTCGGCGTCGAGGCCTAGCAAGCTGACCTGAGGCAAGGTACATCCGGCTATCTGCAAAACCCTCGTTCAGTCGGGCCTAACCGGCCCATGAAATTTCGTGGCCTGGGATGCCGAATACTGAGTACCCCATATCGAGCATGGTTGTGTCTGAACCACAGATTCCACAAGCCCGTACGCTCACCAGCACCCCTTCGCCTCGAGGACTTGGCGCATCTTCAATAACCACCTGGCGATCAACAATTTTCGCAGCGCGCATCAAATTTCCTTCTGATCGATCATTCACCTAACGGAAAGCGATTCAATCCTATCGACTCCTCTAGCTGAAGATCACGCCTTCGACTGTCGGGCGCTGGCGAAACCGATCACACCAGGATCGTAGGCGCGGAAAATTTTTCAACACATCCAGGTCCGCAAAGCGCGCAAACTGCAGTGCACCCTGAAGGGTACAGTCGCCAACGGTCACCCGTTCGCCAGCTAAGTAGGGACGACCGTCCTGAAGCATTTCCTCCAAGTGCCCCATACCAGTTTCCCAAAGCTGCCTGTGGTATTTCGCCACTTCCGGATTCGCCGGCAAACCGATCGGAGAGTTTGTCGAGTGAATCTCTCGCGCAATCGCTATTAGTCCTTGAGCGTCGGCGATTCGCTCAATTTGACGTGCATAGCCCCGCGACTCTGGGTCCGGTCCCCAAAGCGATGTCTCCGGATAAAGCTCCTCTAGATACTCGATGATCGCGAGGGATTCATAAATCACGCGACCGTCATCGAGTTCCAAAACCGGAATCTTTCCGAAGGGATTCATAGCGAGAAACGCAAGCGATTTTTGTTGTCCCTCTACTAGGTTGACCGTAATTTCTTCGAGCTCGATCTTTGAGCCCGCATGAGCCTTCTCTGCGAGATAAAGACGGACCTTCGCGCCGTTCGGAGCAATCGCAAAAACGTGCAGCTTCATCATGGCTACCTCGCCTTGATCTGAATCGCACCGGCGTTCTTGCCTTCGACGCGACCCGCGCGGCGATTCGCTACGACAACGCGGATGCGATCAGCGGGCACATAGAGCTCTCGCATCATGTAGGACTGAAGCTCGCTGGCGTAGTCCATTCGAGCAAGCGCACCCTCCATGCAGAGCATCCAAGCATCTCGCTCCGCCTCTTCCACGGGAAGATGTTGGTGAAAGATCGGAATTTTGATCGAGCCGTACTTTTCCGAGTAAAGCTTAGGTCCCCCCGTCCACCCGCTCAGGAAGCACGCCAGCTTGTCGATCGACATTTCGAGATTCGAGGGGTGAAGATCGCGGATACGCTTCGCCTCGGGCAGGGTATCCATCTCTTCATAAAAGAGTTCGACAAGCCGCCTAATTCCTTCGACGCCACCAAGCGCGCGATGGGTCGCATCCTCGTGCCCGTAAGCGATCGGCTCTTCGGAGCTCTCGGTCATGGTTTAGTTTCTCTCTTTGCGGGCGCTTCCGCGATTAAAGCACAAAGGCCTAAGGAGCTTCGTGCACACAAAATCAGCCAGTCTGTAGAGCCCGCTCAACACCTAGTTCATATACCCGTAGGGTATTAGAATTAGAAAATTCTTGAGAAATGTGTCGTCGTGACACCCCTGCTGTGCTCGACTCGCTGTTTCCGTATCAGCAATGGCTTTCTTTGGTTAGCGACTCGCGGCCTTTAGGATGACGCGCTCAATACGACCATTCCATTCAAAGAGTGGCGCGTAGTCGCCAGCCGGCGAACCCGAATCTGTACCTACGTCGAAAGTCTCATCGATCGAAAAAAAGCCCGGCACACTTTGCAGAATTTTCCCAGTCGCGACTTCTGTACCGTCGACACGCAATCGAAGCACCGCCCCTCTGCCGTAAGAAATTCGGTCCCCGCGACCCGCTTCATCATAATCGAAGCGAAGCTCAACCCGTCTCTTTCCTGGCGCGAGAGGCTCATCCCCGACGATCGTCGTCCATGTCTTCCCAAATAAATTGTAGACATAGGCAGGTCGACCGTCTTCAGTCACATAGAGTGCCCATCCCGCCACGACCCCACCCTGGGTCGCAAGCACGCCCTGGCCGCCCTCTTCAGGCACGACGATCTCAGCGGTGATACGGTGGTCGCGGTTTTTAAGGTCCGGAACGGCAGACTCGTGCAACCCCACCGCTCCGGTGTAGTAAGTCCCTTCATCAAGGTCCTCGCCGAGGCCTGGAATCGGCGATTCGCCCGAGGGTCGTCCGCTGATCGGCAAAACTTGATGTCGTCCCGCTTCCGCCCAAAACAGATTCTGCATTTGGCGGAGCTTCTCGGGATGCTCCGCTGCTAGGTCGCGCGACTGACTGTAGTCAGCACCCAAATCGTAGAGTTCCCAAACTTCAGGTCCCGTCTGCGTTGATTTTGATACCAGTCCCGCCCAAGGGACTCGGGCACGATTGCGCGTCGAGGCCATCCAGCCTTCGTGATAGAGCGCGCGATTTCCGAGGATCTCGAAGTACTGGGTGTTATGTCTCTCCGCCGCGTCCCCGTCCGAAAAGCTGTAGAGCAGACTCGTTCCGTCCATAGGACGCTGCGCCACCCCGTTCACTTCGACGGGTGCCGCGATGCCGACCGCTTCGAGAATCGTCGGGACCACATCGTTCACGTGGCCGAATTGACTCCGCACCCCCCCACGCTTCCGAATCCTCTTGGGCCAGCTCACAACGAGCGGGTTCCGCGTCCCGCCCAGATGAGAGGCGACCTGCTTGACCCATTGGAAGGGTGTATTCGTAGCCCAGCCCCATCCAGCGGCGTAATGCGGATAGGAGGTCGTTCCGCCGATTTCGTCGTAGCGTTCCAGAAGCTCGTCCGGGGTCTGCACTACGCCCTGAATTCTGCCCATCTCATTCCAGGTTCCGTAATCGGCACCGCCCTCGCCGCTCGCACCGTTATCCCCAACGACGTAGAGCACGAGGGTATTGTCGAACTCCTCTGCTTCACGCAGCGCTTCAAAAACTCGGCCGACTTGTTCATCTGTATGCGCGAGAAATCCCGCATACACCTCCATGAGTCGAGATGCGACGCGCATAGCTTCGGGTTCGAGTGAGTCCCACGCACGCAATTCTTCGGATCTAGGGGTGAGTACGGCGTCTTCCGGAATCACGCCTAGCTTCTTCTGGCGTTCGAATGCTTGCTCGCGCTCGATGTCCCAACCATGGTCGAAGCGCCCTGAAAAGCGGTCGATCCATTCTTTGGGCGCATGGAGTGGAGCGTGCGTTGCGCCCGGAGCGAGGTAGATGAGAAAGGGTTGGTCGGGTCGAAGCGATTGCTGCAAATGCATCCACTCGATTGCCTGGTCCGCGAGATCCTCAGTCACGTGATAGTCATCACCCGCCGGGCGATCAACGGGGCGCGTGCCTTCGAACAACGTGGGTTCGAATTGATGCGTCTCTCCGCCCAGGAACCCGTAAAAATGCTCAAAGCCCACCCCTGTAGGCCAACGATCGAAGGGACCGTTAGGCGACGCCTCGTGGTCGGGGGTGAGGTGCCATTTACCAAAAGCTGCCGTCGCGTACCCATGCTGCCGAAGAACCTCCGCAACTGTCGCGGACTCCGAGCTCAGCAGGCCGGCACGACCTCGATAGGGCTGCACGCTGTTCAATACTGCGCCTACGCCCGCGGCATGCGAGTTGCGTCCGGTCAGTAGCGAAGCACGGGTCGGCGAGCAGATGGCCGTAGTGTGAAATCGGTTGTAGCGGAGGCCGCCCTCCGCTAGCTCGTCGAGAGCGGGCGTCGGAATCGCCCCGCCGAAGGTCGAGGATGCCGAATACCCGACATCATCCAAAAGTACGATCACAACATTCGGAGCGCCCGCAGGAGGCGTCGTCGTCGTAAAATTATGCCGCGGAACTTCTTCGACCCTTAGCCCAACGGGACCCGGCGGAGTGAGCGATCGCATGGGCAGAACGCGTCCCGGAAGCGCTTCGCTCCCGGCGACCGCAACGCCAGCCCAACTCGATACGAGAATCGAAATCAACGGGGCGGCGATCCCAAGGACCGCAATTTTACGTAGTCGATGCAGCGTAGTCATAAAGGCCTCAGGCAAATGGTCAGCCTAAGACTTTACGTCCAATTTCTCCCAAAAGCGCGACCCGTTCGAGGTTGCCTACCTTCGCTGGGAGATAGACTGTAATCCCCTTGGGCTCCATTGAGACCACCTCTGAAATCTTCGATCCGACAGTATCCACATCTCCGAAAACCAGAGAGTCTTGAACGAAGATCTTCGCCACCCCACGAAACCCGAACCAATTCGAGCACGGCTAAATCAGTGACTTTGCCCAGAGCTCAAATGCTGCCAAAGTCTGCTCGATCCGCACTCGAGTTAACTCGTCTGTCAGGGCGCCCGATTCATCGAACTTCTCATGCGCTGCCCCGACTGTAAAACTCGGCGCCAAATACGTAGGGGTCAGCGTCCCGCCGAGGACCGACGTGAGCTGCGCCCAAACCCGGGCCCCTCCCGAAGGTGCGACGGACTGAGCCATGACGAGGGAAGGTTTGCCCTTTAAGGGCGATCTAAATGCCGGACGTGATGCCCAGTCGATCATATTTTTGAGAGACGCGGGAATCCCGTAGTTGAACTCCGGCGTGACAAAGAGGAGTCCGTCGGCATTGGAAACCTGGTTGAGCAGAGCCATCACAGCCGCCGGCTTCTCATCTCCGTCGAGATCCTGATTATAAAGCGGGACATCGCCCCCGTCGGTGTACTCAAAGGTCATTCTATCCGGTGCGACTGATTCGGCGGCGAGCCCAAGCTTTCGGGTAAACGACGCGGCCCGCAAGCTGCCTAACAAAACGAGAACCTTCACAGGTTAAATTCCTTCAAGTGGATACTGCATTTGTTTCAAGAGGCTTCGCCTCAATAAATTGATCGAGAAGCACTCGCGCATCTTCGTCACGCATCTGCACCGGGGGGCTCTTCATATAGTACGCGCAGGCCGAATCGAGCGGGCCACCAATGCCACGATCCAAACCCAATCGCGCACATCGAATCGCGTCGATTACGACACCTGCGCTATTCGGCGAGTCTTGCACAGATAGTCGCAACTCCAATTCGATCGGGACATCGCCGAACGCACGCCCCTCCGCACGAATAAACGCGACCTTATTGTCTTTCTGCCAAGGAACATAGTCGGACGGACCGACGTGGATATTGTCGGAGGAGAGACGAGTCCCCAATTGGCTCTGAACCGATTCCGTCTTGGAGATTTTCTTCGATCGCAATCGCTTCCGTTCCAGCATGTTCAGAAAATCTGTATTCCCACCAGTATTCAGCTGATAGGTCCGGTCAATCTCAACGCCTCGGTCGGCGAAGAGCCGCGCGAGGGTCCGGTGCACAATCGTTGCTCCGACCTGGCTCTTGATGTCGTCTCCGACGATTGGGAGACCGGCCTTCCGAAAACGGTCCGCCCAGCTCGGATTCGAGGCGATGAACACCGGAATGCAATTCACGAATGCGACGCCCGCTTCCAAGCATGCCTCGGCATAACATTCAACTGCAGCTTGAGAACCTACTGGAAGAAAGCAGACAAGCACTTCAGCCCCGCTTGCCCGGAGTTCTGCAGCCACATCCACTTCCGTTACTTCGCCAATCCGAAACGCCTGATCATCCGGATAGTCCGTCATATGATCCGCGACCCCATCGAGCAGGGGCCCCCGTTTCACAACCACTCCCGTCGCGGGCAGCGTCTCTTGAAAAACCGTCGCGCAGTTGGGCTCGGCAAAGACCGCCTCTTCGAGAGGGCGCCCCACCTTACGTTCGTCAACATCGAAAGCCGCGACGAACTCGATCTCGTGGGGACGAAAGCCGCCCACGTTCGGATGCATCAGCCCTACCGCCTTACCGAGTTCATCGGAAAGTCCCGCGTTCTCAGACGCAGACTCCACCTCGTCCTCTAAATTCTCCCTCGGGTTGTTCTCCGGGCGGTACTCCGGACTGTAGAAAGTGACGCCTTGTACGAGAGCGCTCGCGCAATTCCCTACCCCTGCGATACCAACACGAATACGGGCCATGGGCGAGTATCTCCTTAACATCGAGTCTCCCAGACTTCGATGAATCTGGTGAACAGCGCAGCGTAGCCCGCTTATCCACTAGGGGACAAAGTGATCTTCAGCGATCGACTGACGTCACGCTCGCGCTTCGAATCCAGACGTCTCGCCCATTGGCAAGCCGCACCCGCGTCCAGTCCTCACGCACGTCAAGGAGCGTCACCTCGACCCCGGCGGGCAGAGGCTCAGGGAGCGCCAGCGTCGAGAGCGACGAATCGGCTGATCGCGCAGGGACCTCCTCAGCAGTGATGATTGCAAGTGCGCGACGCGCCTCATCCTCGGGAGCGGAGAGCGTAAATGCAGTCACTGCCCATGCTCCTCCTGCAAGTAGGGCAAGGCCGCGCCAGGCACCTTTACGATGTCTAACAGAGACCGCGACGAAGAGTGCCATCGCGAAAAATGCCACAGAGGAGGCGAGTATCTGTGTCGCACGCGGCACGCGAGAAGGGTCAAAAGTCCCAAGCAATCCGTCCGTTGCCCCCGGGCGCGGGACCCAGTTCGGCAAACTACTTCGGACGGTTCCGAGATTCTGTCTCGCAGTCGAAGCATCGGGATCGAGCCTCAGCGCACGGTGATAGGCCAGGACAGCATGTCCGGCATGCCCGGCCTGAAATGCGGCGTTTCCGAGATTCGTCCAAAGAGACACCGAATCCAAACCATCCTCGGTCACCGAAGCGAATCCGCGTTCCGCACGAGCGAAGCCCGCGAGGCGTGAATCTCTATCGCGCTCCGAAAGCGCTTCGGTGTAATCAGAGATCGCACTTTCGAGCCGGGCTATACGATTAAGGCTATCACCGGTCTCTTGCGTCCTCGCTGGGGCTGAGGGAATCACCAAGAGAACCATAAGCGCGAATAAGACGCCTGTCCTGCAGAAAAATCTAGCAGCGTGCGCGCGCATATTAGGCGAGTGCGCGTGGATCATTGATCAGCCCCTTTTGCTCCGGCTCGTTCACGAACCGCAAGCATGGTCGCCGCACGATCCATGAGGGCCGCTGGCGCCACGGAGCCGCTCGCATCGGGAGAGAACCGAAGCGCATCACATTCTGCAATCAATTCGTCGATCTCCGGATCCGCTTCTTCGGGCAGCGCCGCGACCAGCTCGCGCAAAACGCGCCCAAGTATTGATGCACCCTCACGGGCATTCGCCGACCTAGCGGTCAAAAGACCTTTTGCAGCCACAGAAAGTGCCTCGGACCGCGCCATATTCTTTGGGTCACGAGACTGCACGCGGAGTTGCCATACCGAGAACGCGAGTAACGCAAATCCGAGCGTGTAAAACGCTACGGGCCAATACTGTGATGTGGGGGCAGCGCCTTCTGCGCCCAACAAGATTTCCACATCGTCCTCGATCGCCAAATTTGCGCCGCTCACGATCATCGAAGTGCTGCGCTCGGGTCGCACAGAAGGCTCGTCAACACCCTCGCGCGTTCCCAGAGCGGCCAACGACGCCCCTTGAGGAAGTGTTTCCGAAGAAGCATCTCCCGAACGCCGCGCGACATCATCCGCGCCGATAATCTGTGCGGCCCCAACCAAAAGCGCGATAGGCCGTGAGTGGGTTGTTTGATAGGTCATCGTCCCAGCATCGAACCAGGAATATGCAAGCGCGGGAATTTCTCGAACGCCCGCATCCAATACGCGAAGGCTCGCTTCAAAGTGCTTCCCGCTTTCATCAACCAGACCCGCAGGAGCTTCTTCGGGCAATCTGAATTGCTTTGGATCAAAAAGTCCTGCAGCATCAAACGGTGGAAGACCCGCTGTCGTTAGGTCGCCCTCTCCCTGCAATCTAAATTGAAGAGTGATTGGCTCCCCCAGTTGAACAACGCTGCGGTCGGCGCTGACCTCGAGTGTAAATCCCTGCCCGACCGCTCCCGCGAAGCTAGGCGGGCGGCCTGCTCGTGGAACTTCAATCACTTCCAGTCGGACCGGATCACCCTCGGCCATCAAACGTTCCAAGGAGGTTGCCTGGCGCTGATTAAATAGACCCGTTCGGAAGTCTCGCCCTCGACTCATCATGGCACGAGGAGCAGAAGCCCTGATCTCTCCCGTACTCAAAGCGATCATCGTCCTCTTCGCCCGAACCTCGAGCACAGCCCGCCCTCCGATCCGAATTTCCTTCGCAATCGCCGGCAGAGCAATCGTGCCCAGCGAAGTCTCGAGTTCAAGCTGCGCATCCGCCCCGGGTACCGGCTCGTCCAAGAAGCGAACGTCCTTGTTCTCGAAGAGCGGAACAGATGAGGTGAGCGAGATCAGATCGCGCTGTGCTTCCCGATCAACCCGAAGCACAACCTCAATAGGCACCTTCTGCCCCACGAAGATCGGACCCTCGGGAAGATTTAGTTCCAGAGAGACGAGTCCCGTCCTAGCTGCGCTGCTCACACGGATTCTCTCTGGCCGAGTCGTTCTAGAGGTCGTTCCCTGGCGCACCCTGAAGGCGGGAATATTGAAGACCCCATCGCGATCAACCAAGAGCTCATAGCTATAGATAAAACGTACTTCTTTCGATCGCGTCAGCTTTCCGTTTATGAGCGAGATCGAGGTGGAGCTGCTGTCGGAAACTCCCGCATAACGAAGCCGTCCACCCACGATCTCGGGGACATCGACCTCGGGCGTAGAGTTCTCGTCAAACTGACTTGCGACGATCTGAACCGTGATCGGCTCGCCAATATAATGCGGCCCGCGATCGGTCCTAAGCTGTACGTTCTGCGCCTCGGCCACCCAAGATGCCATCAGCGAGAAGCCCAAAAAGAGCCCCACCGCAACGAGTCCGCGCGTCGTTATGCGTAGGCGCATCGATCCGTGAGCGGCGATTGTCTTCGCCCCACTCGTATGGCCCGCCCCAATGACTTTCAACCGCGTCACCTACTCACCAATCCCGATCCACTGGTTGAGACCGCCGCTCCGCACGCTCCCGCTCTTGATCACGGCGCCGCTGCGCCTCACGATCCCGCACGCCTTGAAGCAGTTGCGACGGATCGGCTTCTGACTCCTGTTCGGCCGCCTCCTCATTGTCGCTCGAAGCCTCGCTCTCGTCCTGCTGTGATTCCGACTCTTGATCTTCTTTCTCATCGTCGCCGGAGTCTTGTTGATCCTCGGAGTCCTGATTTTCATCCTGCTGCTGATCTTCCGGCGGAGGAGGAGGCTCAAGAAGCGCCAAAGCCGCCGCCAACTCGGTAACCGCCTGTTTCTGCAACTCAGTCGCCGGCGGCAAGGCCCCAACAGGATCCCCGAAGATCGAACGCGTCTCGCGCATCGCAAGCTGCGCACTCGCGACATGCTCCGCGGCCCGACGCAGTGTATCCCCGTCCGGTTGGCCCTGAGCCTCCGCTTCTGCAGGCGCTGAAGCCGCTTGCTCAAGCAAAACATCCGCGATCGTTCCGGCTCGCTCCTCTAAAGAGCCCTGCTCACCATCCAATGCACGCAAACGTTCAGTCGTATCCGGCCCCCGCGGCTCGGCAGGCGCGGTGCGCCCTTGAGTTGCGGCCCCCGACACAGGAGCCGCTGTGTCGACATCGGCTTGCTCGCCTTCCGTCGATCCGCTTTCAGTCACCGACAACGCCAGTGCTTCCAGGGTGTCATCGCCAAGATTAACTTGATCCCGAGCAAGCTTGCGCAGATGCTCGACTAGCGTAAAGAAGAGTGTTCGGATGGCCTCCAGATGGTCACGAGCGCGGGCAGAGGAGCCTCCCGCCTCTTCCCAGAGAGGCGTACTCGGGAGTAGGCCATCCGACGTTTCGCGCATAGCGCCTTCGGCTAGCGCGAGCAGTTGCCCTGCCACGTCGAAGCGTTCTTGCTCCATCGCCACCGGATCCGGCGCTTCGGGATCCGCCGAAGGAGTCCCTCCAGATTGCTCGACTGCCGCTTCGACTTCCGCGATTCGGGTTGCCCGGCTGCGAGCAAGAAGATTTACCAGGCGCATCGCCCGCGCAGTGTTTTTCGTCTGTAGTTCACGAAGCGCTGGCGCGAGCTCAGTTCGATCGATGGGCTCTTTTTCTTCCAGCACAAAGTTCGTCAAGCGAGATTGGTCTCGATGGGCGACTTCCAATAGCTGGCCCAGATCAAAGAAAGCTTCTTGCGCTTCGGCAAGCTGCTTTCCTGCGTCATTTTCCGCACCTAGCGCGTCAAGTAAAATGCCAGCCTCAATCTCGGTCGTTGCCTGAGAAAGGGATGCCCCTGCAGCCACCACTAAGGGAGCCGCTTCTATGAGCGCCTGCTTCAGTGCCTCGCGGTCGGCGGAGCTGGGCTCTCCCTGCGCAGGCGGCTGACCGGGCGGCGCTTCGATAGGCGCCGCTGCTGCTTGCTCGGCTGCACTGCCTAGCCGAGCACCAAGCTCTGAAACCCGTTCTTCAAGTCTCCGCCCTTCTTCGCCTAACGACTCCTTCGTCAAGAAAGCGGGTACACGCGCATCTGCTTCGCGGTCACCTAATGCACCTTCAGAAACGGGCCGCGTCTTAGATACGAGTGCCGCAGTCGAGCGTATAAGTCCGCCAACCTCTTCGAGCAAAACGCCAATCTGTTCGACCGGATCTCTCAGTTGGTCTCGCGCCCGCTTGAGTTCCCCCAAGGCAGCGGCACCGCGGCGGTAGGCCCGCTCCGCACGGCTCTGTCGAAGCTGCCGCCGCGTCTGCCCCATACGATCAATCGCACTATCCAGGTAGACTAGTGCTCCTTCCAGCTGTGCAGCGCGAAGTGCTTCGTCGGGAGCCCGCGTCTCTTCGGGCATATTCATAATCGCATCGCGCTCGCGAACGATTCGCTCGGCGAGTTCATCCCCTTCCGAGAGAAGTACTCGCTGCGCTGTCGCCTCCGCGTGAAAAGTACTTTCGAGCCGCGTGGCGGAATCGAGTTCCCCGGAACGAACGACCTCCTCAAGGAGCGCGGCACTCACAAGCGATCGCTCCCGCTGTGACGTGATTAATACCTCGAGAACGTCCTCTATCTTGCCCTCTTCGCTCTGCGCGAGCTCATCAGCCAGCATGAGCGCGCGGCGCAGCGTGACCTCCAAGTTATGTCGGGGAGAGTTATCGTCGGGTCGCATTCCCACGGCTTCACGAAACCAATCAGCCGCTTCATGGAGCGCAGTGAGCGCCGCTTCTTTATCGCCCTCTTGCTGCTCGTCGGCCTGCGCGACGGCCGTGACACCAAGATTATAGGTCGCCGCAAAGCGAAGTTCGGGATCATCCGGCGCTTCGCGCCGCGCATCGCGAAGCAAAGTCGCCGCGGTCACAAGATCGCCCGAAGCGAGAGCCGCGTTGGCCCGGTTAAAGCGTTCTCGCACGCTCTCTTCGGAACGCACAGACGATTCGCTTGCAGCTCCGTCGCCCAGCGTTGTTCCGCCGGCTGCGAGATCAAGAACTTGTCTAAGAACGCCCGCTTCCTCGTCCTTCATCTTGTCTGTGGCGTTATCTTTCGTCGCGGGAATTGAAGCCACGCCCGTCGCTTGAGCCCATGCTGCGCTCGGCTCGACCGCAGCGATCGACAGCGACGCAAAAAATACGAAAAGATTGCGAGTGCCACGCCCCGTGTGCCCTGCGGCGACCCATATACCCGTTAGCAAACAGATGAAAGCCGCCAGCAAGAATAGTTGATAGGCCTCGTCGCGAATTGTACGTCCGCGATCATCCATCTTCCCTCGCGTTAGCGGGGAGATATGAGCATCATAGATCGAGGCGAGATCTAATACTCCCGTGCCCGCCGGCACAAAGGCGCCGTCTGTTGCGAGGGCGAGTTCGCGCAAGAGGTCGCCGTTCAATCGACTGATAACCGGTCGGCCTTCGCTGTCTCGGACTTGTGTGCGCGCGCCAGTGCGGGGATCACGCACGAAAATCTCGCTGCCGCGTTCGTCGCCGAATCCAATCGCGATAATTTTGATGCCGGCTTCGCCGGCGGCCTTCGCGGCGTCGACAGCGAAGGAGTCGTGGTCTTCGCCATCCGTGATCAAGATCAGCGCTCGCTGCGCAGGGCCCGGAGCGCCAAAGCCTACGACCGCTCGACGAATGGCTTCAGCCAACTTCGTGCCACCCCGCGGTACGCTATGCGGGCCGGCTTCATCAAGTGCCAAGCGAAGAAAGCTTTTGTCCGGCGTCATCGGCGAGAGGACACTCGCGCGCCCCGCGAAGGCGATCAACCCAACATGGTCGTCGCCTAAATAGCCAAGAAGGTCCCGTATCTCCGCCTTGGCCCGTTCGAGTCGATTTGGTTTCGCGTCGTCGGCGAGCATCGAACGCGACACATCGATCGCGACCATGATCTCTGCCCCGAGCCGAGGTGTCGCGACGAAGCGTTCGCCCATTTGCGGCTGCATAGAGGCGATTGACATCGCGAGACCCGATACGCCGAGAAGCACATAACGCAACGTACGGCGCCACTGTGAAGGACGGTCCACGAGTTGGCCTTGCATTAAAGGGGAAATCAGTCGATCAAGAACGTCGCTGCCCCGGCGCTCCAGTAGACCGACAGCGAGCCACACGCCCAGCCATACCCATACGGCAGCCACCCATTCCGGTCGCGCGAAGGAAATCGGCCATTCGTTCATGCCGGCAACCTCCGCAACCAGCTTCCAGAAAGTAGTGATGCAGCTCCGACGCAACAAAGAGCGGCGACTACGAAGGGGAGAAAATGATAGGCGTACTCGAGATAGCGAATCTCGCTCACCTCGCTCCGTTCTAGTCGCCCGATTTCCTCGATCACTTCGCGCAGCGCATCTTCATTCGTCGCATGAAAATAACGACCGCCGCTTCGCTGAGCGATCTGCTGGAGCACTACCTCGTCGATCTCTACATAGGCGCGCCCGAGTCGAGTGCGCCCGTCTCTCGTCTGTACCGGCATCGGTGCGTAGCCCGTGGTTCCGGCGCCCACCGTGTACACCTTGATTCCGTATTGCGCAGCGAGATCCGCAGCCACCAGGGGCTCGATATCGCCGGCGTTGTTAACGCCGTCGGTCAGCAGAATCACAACCTTCGAAGCAGTTTCCTGACGGCGAAGACGTTCTACGGCGAGTGCTAGGCCCTCGCCGATCGCTGTCGCATTCTCGTCCTGATTCGTCGGCGTTTCGAGCTGCTGAATAATCGCGGCGAGATTGCCATGATCTAGGGTTAGCGGACAGAGTCCATCCGCATAACGAGCAAAGGCGACAAGGCCAATTAAATCATCCGGTCGCCCCTCGCCGAAGTCACCCCCTCCAACAACGAAGTCCCGAAAAATTTGTTTTACAACGTCGAGACGACTCGTGCCGTTGTCACCCCGAACGAAGTCGCGCGCTTCCATCGAACCCGACCGGTCAACCACCATCGCAATCGCGATACCCTCGTGCTTCACCTCGCTCACGGAGTCGCCGGTCCGCGGCCCTGCAAGCGCAATCGCGAGCAGAACCGTGGCACTCGCTAATAATGCAGCGGGCAGCCAAAGCAATCTCGCACGGAGCGAACGGCTCTGCGTCGTTACGATCGAGAGGCTCGAAAGAGTTACAGCGGCGGGGAGTCTATGAGCGGATAGGAAAACGATCGGCGCGAACAGCGCCAATAACAGAAAAAGGGGATGAGAGAATTCGAAACCGCCTCCGGCGAGATCAGGCATGTTGGCCCTCCTCCCGCGTGAGGGACAGCTCGGCCCCCTTTGTACCAACCTGATCCCGAGTCTCTTCGAGGAATCGCTCAGCGGAGCCAATCGCTTCGGCAACCGCAGAGGCTTCGGGCCGAAGTCCCGCAAATTTCACGAGATCGGCCTGTTCCAGAAACGCCCGCAGCATCTTTTGATGGGTGCGTGCTAGGTCGGGGGAGCGGCCCATTTCGGAGAGAAATTCCTGCGTCGTGAGTTCAGGAGAACGCAATCCAAAGCGGTCTTCCAAATAGCTCCGCACAATCAAGGAGAGTCGAACATAAAAGGCGTCCATCGTCGCTGCATCCGGCCGACCTGCCGCAAGGAGCGCATCCATCTCCGTGCGTGCGACTTCATAGGCGCTTTGTTTACGGCGCCTAGCACGTGCGGATTGATAGGTGCGAAGGATAACGGGAGAAGCGATCGCCAAAGCGCCTGCGATCGCGAGGGCCCAAACCCACCATGCGGGTCCACCCTCTCTACGCGGTGCAAGATCTGAATGAGCCGGTTCAAGAACGAGCGGCGCGTCATCCGCGAGTAGCGGCGCAACTACGAGTGAGAGTCGGTCGGTCAGAATTTCAAATGCGTCTTCGCCCTCCGGCGCGGACGCCTGTCCCGGGCGTCTATCCACAAATTCGACACGCAGGGGCGGAATCGACTGCTGTCCAGACTTCGAAGGTTGCAACCGATATTTTTGACGGGAGACGGTCCGGCCCTGGTCGTCGAGTCGGTCGCTCGGTGCGAAATCGATAATCTCGAAACGACCGAGCGCTTCTCCAAACTCAGGCATCAAAACTTCGATATCGGGCTCGGCCGCGACTTCGAGTTCGAGCTCTATAACGTCACCTATCACGGGCCTTGCGGGTCGAAGGACCTGAAGGACCTGCACAGGGCCACGCTCAAAATTGCGACGAAGCTCCTCTTCTACTGCTTCTTCGGCGCCCCAAACGGCTGTGCTCGCCACTAAAACCATGGCTAACACCAACTGATAGAGAAACGGCATCACGACAGGTGCGGAACTTCGCTTCATCGGCGCCCCCGCCGTCCGCGCATTCGAAAGAAGCGAACTAATGGATCGACCACATCACCCGCGGCATCTACGTGAATAAAATCAATTCCAAGGGAAGCGAAACGAGTAGCCAGCTCCTCGACTCGAGTCGCCGCGCGGGTGTGAGCTTCTTCCCTAAATGCCCGGGACCCCGTATCCACAACGCGGGCTTCCCCCGTCTCGGCATCACGTAGCGCAACGAGTCCGGCATCCGGCACGTCGAGCTCTACTGGATCCGTCACGAGCACGGCAATTACGTCATGCTTCGTATTTGCGGCCACCATCGCGTGCTCATAGTTGTCGTCGAGGAAATCACTAACCACGAAGCAGATCGTGCGACGCTTCGTGACGCGCATTAGGAATTCGAGCGCAAAGCCAAGATCAGTCGCTTCGCGCGGTGACCTCGGGCGATGTTGTCGTGCAGTAGCTTGTTTCCACACAAAGCCAAGACGTTTTAGCCAGCCGACCTCCGATTGGGAAGCTGCGGCCTGTTCCTCTTCATGAGCGAGCACCTCCCGAACGACACGTAGAGCGTGTTTCTGGCCCTTGCGCGGAGGAATATATTGTTCGATGTCTCCATGAAATAGCGCGAGTCCGACCTTGTCATCATTGCGTGTGGCGCTGAATGCAAGCAGCGCACACAGCTCCGCGGTGGCTTCGCGTTTGCTCCGAGTCGTTGATCCAAAATCCTGTGAGGCTGACACGTCCGCCATCAGCATTATGGTGAGCTGTCGTTCCTCGACATAGCGTTTGATGTAGGGCTCACCGGTTCGTGCCGTAACGTTCCAATCGATCGACCGGACATCGTCCCCGGGCACATAAGGCCGAACCTCATCAAACTCCATTCCTCGGCCCTTGAAGACCGAGACGTACTCCCCCGCCAGCACGTCGGCAACCTGACGGCCGGTGCGTACTTGGATCTCGCGAACGCGTCGGAGGATCTCGCTGGTGAGCATGGGGTTCGAATGCCGCTCGCTAAGGGACGAGGACGCCAGCAAGGATTCGCTCGATCACATCCTCGCTCGTCTTGCCCTGGGCCTCAGCTTCGTAGCTGATTGCGATGCGATGACGCAGAACGTCTAGCGCTAGGTTTTTCACATCATGCGGCGTCGCATAGCTGCGCCCCTGCAGGAACGCATTTGCCTTTGCGGCCCGCGTCAAGAAGAGCGAAGCACGCGGGGACGCGCCAGTTTCGATCATGCCATCGAGGTCTGAGATCCCCGCGGCCTTCGGGTCGCGAGTCGCATGAACCAGATCGACGACGTAACCCTTTACCTTCTCATCAATGAATACTTGGTTCACGGCATTCCGTGCCGCAATAATCTGTGCTGGCGTCGCCACCTTTGAAACCTTCGGCTCGGGCTGACCGCTCGCCATCCGGTCCACTATTTTTCGCTCTTCTTCCTTCGTCGGATAACCCACGACGACCTTCAGCATGAATCGATCAACCTGGGCCTCAGGCAGTGGATACGTACCCTCCTGCTCGATGGGGTTCTGCGTCGCGAGCACGAGAAAAGGTTCATCGAAGTGGTACGTCGTGCCACCAATCGTGACCTGCCGCTCTTGCATGGCTTCGAGCAGTGCCGCCTGTACTTTCGCCGGCGCGCGGTTAATTTCGTCGGCGAGAATCAGATTCGAAAAAAGCGGGCCCTGCTTGACGGAGTAGGTCCCCTCCTTGGGATTAAAGATCTCCGTTCCGATCACATCTGCAGGAAGCATGTCCGGCGTAAATTGGATTCGGGCAAAATTGGTATCCACTGCGGTCGCAAGGCTCCGCACGGTCAGCGTCTTCGCTAGGCCGGGGACGCCTTCGAGCAGAACATGCCCCCCTGTGAGCAAGCCGACAATCAGACGTGAGATCATCTCCTCCTGCCCGACCACGACTTTGGCGACTTCATTAATTAGGTCACGGCAGACCTGAAGATGTTCGTCGGCTTGCGCTTGCACCTGGGCCTGGCCTGCGGCCTGACCGGACGCTGTAACAGAGGAGTCCCCTGTCGCTTCCGTCCTCTCGCTCATCTTTTTCTCCTAATCCTTCTCGCGGCCCACTCAAAATGAGCTCGCATTCAACATCTCGAATTCGGCACGCACCGCGCAGAGACGGCACACCCGCCGAAAACACACGCCGACGCGGACCGTTCTTTGATGCCGCTCTCGACCGGCTGGTTCCCAACTCGAGTCTGGCTGCGTAAAATTATGCAGCTCACTGAATCTTCGGCAACGGTTCTTCAGCATTTTGCGGCGGATCCGTTGGTGTCCGATGCTCCCCCAGCTCAGCTAGACACTCCAACCAGCGTGAATCGGGTGAGGCATTCGCGCAGACTGCAGACGATAGTCCAGCATGCTGCGAGATGGGCCACAGAATCGCGGGAACCTAGACCTACCTCCCCGTCAGCGAGCTGACTAAACTGAGTTCCTCGGCTGCGAATCTTGATGCAGCCCGATCTCAGACCATCTTCGAAATAGGGGGACCCGCTCATGGCGAAAACAGGCGACGGCGAAAGCCTCGGCACAGCAGAAGGCGCGGTCATGGGGCGCGCGACTCACACCCTGCACGCCGAAGACCCCATTCTCAACGATACTTGGGCCATTGACCTGCTCGGCCCAGCCTCACAAGCCCAAGCCCGAGATCCCGAACACGAGCCTCTAACCAGAAAGGCTTCCGGATTCGACTTCCGACTGATTCTCGCGGTCGGAATCGGAAGTCTCAGATACGCCGAAGACGAAGTTGAAAGATGCGCGGCACGAGGTATCGAGCAGTATGCGATCTTAGGCGCGGGCTTCGACACCTTCGCACTTCGCCGCCACGACCTAGCGGGCTCTGTCCGAGTTTTCGAAATCGACTTCCCGGATGTTCAAGCACTCAAACAAGATCGTGTAAAAGCATCCGGCAAGATTCCGGCGCAGTATCCAATTTTCGTCCCCGTCGACTTCGAAACGATGAGCGTGAACGAAGCCATCACCACCGCGGGCTTTGACCGAAGCCAAGCCTCAGTTTGGTCCTGGATGAATACCATCCCCTACCTAACGAATGAAGCCACCGAATCGAGCCTTCGTGAGATTCGAGAAATCATGGCACCCGGCAGCCGTCTCGTGCTCAACTACTCAGGCGAAGTTCCGCTAACCGCCGAGCAAGCCGAGTACCTGGCTCGGCTCGGCGAAATCACAGGCGGAGGCGGCGAGCCCTTCAAGAGCAAATGGAAGCCGGAAGTCTTCGAAAAGCTCCTCGACAGCTGCGGGTACCGAGTGATCGAGCACGCCACCGAAGTCGACTTGAACGAACGCTACTACGCTGGGCGTTCGGACGGCCTCTTCGCAGGAATGCCCTCTCGCCTCATCACAGCGGAAGCGAAGGACTAACCGCGCCCGAGGCGCCCGCCCTACGAGGCCGATCAATCACTAAAGAGAGCGAACATCTCCTCGAACGCTTTCATCTGATTTCCGGCTGCGGAGGACGGCACCAGGATCGGGGTCTTCATGCCCGCGTCGTACCAGGCTTCGAGCCCTTCTAGAACTCGGCTCGCAGGGCCGTAGAGCGTGCAATCCGAGAGCCATTCGTCGGTCATGAGTTCCGGCAAGCGGTCCCGGTCGCCGGCTTCGAGAGCCGCTTCGATCGCTTCCATCTCCTCGACGTAGCCCGCTTCCTTCCAGTAATTCCGGTAGTTAGGCAGACCGACGTACATGGTCAGCGTGCGCCGGTTGATAGCCGCGGCGGCCTCTATGTCATCGGAGATGCAAGTCGGGATCATATTCCCAATAAAGAAGTCGTCGCCTAACCGTTTGTCTTCAGGAAGAACCGATAGGGACTCGGGCGTGTGTCGCCGTGAACAGTTGGCGAAGACAACGCCGTCACCGATCTCCGAAGAGAGCGTGACCATCTTCTTGCGCAAACCGGCCAGGACAATGGGCGGAAGGTCTCCGACGCGCTTCGTTCCGCGCACCGTCTCAACGAATGTCCGCACGTCCGAAAGCGGCTTTCCCGTCTGAACGCCGAGTCGCGCATTCATCGGACTATGGCTGACACCTATCCCAAAGCGGAATCGCCCATCCGAAAGTTCCTGAATCGAAGCAATGCTCGCCGCGTAGTCCGTCGCATGACGCGTGTAGAGATTCGCAATCGAAGTGCCGAAGGGAATCCGTTCGGTCACATGGGCCAGCGAATGGCAAAGCCCCATCCCGTCTCCGAAGCTCGCGCAATAGATCCCCGCATAACCTCGCCGCTCGATTTCCTGGGCGAGTTCAAGGGTCTTCTTCTTTCGCCCGGGTACTGCCGCAAGGGCGAGCGCTGGAAGGGGAAGCGATTTCGTTCGGTCAGATTGGGCCAAGATATCCTCTGGTTTCTGTTGGAGTGAGTCCGGCGGATCGAGTGTGTCGGACATTTAGATCGAGTGGGACGAAGCTCTGCGATTCAAAACGAGTCTTCGCTGTCCCGAATAGATCGAAGCCTGCTTCATTCGCGCAGAAAAACCGGATCCGTTGGTCCCGCGATTCCGAGACTCCAATCAGGATCTAGGGCGATCACGGCATCGTGCCTAATCCACTCCCACAGCAGCAGTCTTTGGGCGATCTTCCACTCGCCGTCGCGGCGTTCGAAGTGGTCGAGATAGCGAATTCCCATCACGCTGTCTGAGACGTCGAGTCCGCCTTCTTCGCTCACGTGGTGGCAGACAGCGTAGGTCTCGCTCTTGGCGCGATCTCCCTGAACCTCGATCAGCGCCTGTCCCAGCTTGTGCATCGTGGTTCGGAAGCGGGAATGGACCTCGTTTTCGACGAAATCGAGGAACCCTTCCAGGTCCCCTTGATAGGTCCCATGATCGTCCTCGGCGTCCGCGTGATAGGTACTCCTAATCAACTCACGGTCTCGACGGTCCACGCCCCTGCAATAGCGCACGAGCACCTCGTAGATTTCGGCGCGATCTGCAACCGCATCAAATTCCGCAGCCGGCCGCCACTCGTCTTTCTCGTCGCCAAGTGGAGCAGCGAACTCCATTAGAACAGGATCGGATCCATCGCGAAGACCGCTGGAAAATCCGGGATAGGGAGCCTGCGATCCGAGGGAAGCCGTCCGCTCCCATTCAAAACTCATGCGGCGGTCGGCGATCTTCCACCCGGTTCCGCGATCCTCTAGTCGATCGATATACCGCACACCCATCACAAGGTCGGTCGCACCCGCGGCATCCGAGATCCCCTGCACGTGATGAACGACGGCGTAGGTCTCCGCCCAAGCACGGTCGACGTTATCTTCTCCTGCGGATTCGCCGGCAAGTTCCACTTCGATCAGCGAATTACCGAGCTTGTGCATGGTCACGGCGAACGCGTTCATGACCGTCGGCTTCACCCAATCCAAAAATCCCTCGACGTCCCCCTGATATCCGCCATGGTCGTCGTACGCATCCGAATGATAGGCGTCTCGAACGGTTGCTAGGTCGCATCGATCGATCCCTCGGGTGTATAGGGCCAAGGTATCCATACAGCCCTGCTTCGCAATGATCACCTCTTCAGAGTCGCGAGTTCCTCGGCCCTTTGGATGCTCATAGACGGGATCGCTCGTCGAGAGCTCCCCACGGAAATAGGAATCGGGCAGCCGTATTGCGCCGCTTTTATCACTCCGACTCCAGTCCCATGTACATACGCGGTGGGCGATGCGCCATTCGTCATCTACGCACGTGAATCGATCGACGTATCGCAGGCCGTAGACGAGGTCATTCGAGCTGCCATCGTCTTCCTCACGAAGGTGATGCGCTTCCGCATAAGACTCCACATACGCGATCTCAGAATCCGCTTCATCGAAGTCGATCGCGATATGTCCACTAAAATGCTGAGTCTTCGAGAAATAGGCCCAGACCGAAGGCGCGAGGGTTTCAATAAATTCTTCGACGGGGCCTTTAAAATACCCATGATCATCATAGGCATGGGGATGATAGGTGCTGGCCACAAGCGCTTCGTCTCGGCGGTCCACCCCTCGCCAATACCGAGAGAGCGTATCTCTAATCGCCCATTCATCCGCCAACCGTCCCCATCGAGAATTCATATTCAGTCCTCGCTGTGCGATTAAAAGCCAGTTCCATTAGAAAGCCAGCAAGCCTAATAACAGCTTTGCGCGACCAATGGCTTTGAGGATTCCGTCTATTTGAGATTACCCTTGCCCGTCGAAATGACGCACATAATTTTCGAGTGCTTCTCGACTGGGCGCTGCTTCGAGTGCACCCTGCTCTTCTGCTGCAAGCCACCGAAGCTGTCCGCCGGCGATCTGGAGCCAAGTATCACGTTCGAAGGTCACCCGCAGGTCCGCGCCTTCGGGTCGCCCAGCGCGCCATTCAATAACACCGCGTCGAATAATCAGCGTGTGTTCGTCGCCGCTATCCGAAAACGTAAAGCCGGCCACCAGTTCGACTTCGGCGGAACTGACGGGATCGAGTCTCGTCCCCTGTGCTCGAAAGAGCACTGAATCGGGATTCGCCTCGAGAAATCGTGGGTTCGCGACGTCGACAGGCAGCCTCTCAAGGTCGATCGCGCCTTCCATAACAAGTGCTTCGGTCAGAAGGTAATGACGCAGGTTCGAGGTATTCGCGTCATAGGCAATAGTGCGGAGAATGCGCGCTAGTTGGTTGCGCGCATCTGCATCCTCCGGATCCGTCACGATTAACATTCGGAAAAGCTCGGCGGCCCAACCTCGTTCACCATTCTCGAATGCATCAATTGCCGCGATGCGAACTTTGCTCCGGCTGCCGATTAGTTTCAGCACCTTCACTGCCCGTTCCTTTTGCGGAATTCGAACGAGATCTACGACGTCACCATTCCACCAGCCACCCGCCTTCGTGTACATCTGCTTCGCGATCCAATGAAACTCGTGATAGCGCTCAGCGAGATTTGGGTCGTTTGCGAGATGAAGCGGAAGGTTCTCCTCCATCTCTATTGCAGCTTCGTCATGATCTAGGCGTCGATTGACCGCGCGGATGGATTGGTCCTGCATGTACTGTACGAGGTCGCGAAAGTTCTGAAGGAAGCTCGCCACCTCTTCGCGTCCCGAGATCACGCGCAAGTGCCCAGGCACCATGTGTTCGATCGGGAAGGCGCGATAGCGATCCAAGGTTTCGAGAGCTTCCCATGACTGCCGTCCGAATTCGAAGCGGGGCGTCGCGATCGCGGGCAGCATTGGATAGGCCGCGTCCCCGACCATCATGACCTTTTCCTCTGGCAGCCAAAGAGAGACGCCATCATCGAGATCGCTTGGTGAATGGAATAAATGAATCTGCACACCGCCGATTTCGAGATCGAGCGTATCTTCGATAACGACCGTAGGCTTTTGATAGGTCGTTTCTCCGTTGCCTACTGCCGGCCCTATTCCGGAACCGACGCTGCCCGTGATATCCTTAGGGATTAGGTATCCCATCTGGTAGTAGGCGCGCATCAAGCCGCGGGGCACCGCACTTTCGCGCAGGTAACGACGATAGTTCTTCCCTCCATAGACGGGAATTGTCCCTTGCGCCGCTCGAGGAATGAAGGCGTCCACGCCACCAGTGTGATCCCCATGACCATGTGAGTAGACGACGCCGACGATAGGCGCCTGACTGATTTCGCGAAGAGCGGCCAGGGCCTTTTCGGCACGGTCTAGATCTCCGCAGGTATCAAAGACAAGGATACCCTCGTCCGTCACGACGAAACCAATATTGCCTATGTCATAACCAATGGCCGCATAAACGTGCGGGCTGACCTGAACGAGGTGCGCATCATCATTCGCATCTGAATAGGCAGCGAAGTCGGCGTCTACACGAGGCTCGGGTACAGAAACAACCCGTTCCGTTGCGCACCCGACTAACAAAAAAAAGAGACCCCCCATCGCGAGAAGGCCGGTCCCTGAGAGGTATCTAGTCGGCAACGACTCGGGCTGGGGTGTCCGTCGAACTCCGGAATGCAACACTAGCGGGTTCATGATCGCGCTCTCCTCTGATCGATTTAGTCCGGTCCCTGCCGAACGCATAGGGAACGATAGAGCAAAGAGCATGAAGATTGCGGGGGGGTCCCGGGCAAAATCAGCAGTCCGGTAGGGAAGCCGGTATACGAACACCCCACTGAGGACCTAATCATGGGCTACCGACTCACGCGCCCCGAAGAGATCCAGATGCATAATAAACGGCGCCGCCTCGCGATGTTCTTGCGGTCCGATGACTGCTTGATCAACGCAGAGGGCGATTTCGGCGAGACGCCTCGGCCCGCTCTAGATCGTGAGGCGGTCCGCAGCTGAGCCCGGGGAGGCTTCCCCCGGATCATTTGCTTCTGGAGACGGCGCCTCGCTTTCGCCTGGAGGCTCAGGTCGATCTCCGGGCGCCCGCTCTCCCGTGAAACGGCGGCGTTGCTCATAGTAATAGGGCTCCGAAGGAGAAAGCCTAATCGCCTCCTCGATCACGAAGACTGCCCCAAGGGCGTCGCCGCGCTGAAAGAGCGTTTCCGCCAAGGTATCGAGAATGCCCGGGGCGAAGCGACCCGTCTGCACGACCGCGCGCTCCGCGAGCGCGACGGCTAGATCGAGGCCATGAGGTGATGCAGCCCCGTCGGTGGCGATTAGCCATGCCGCCAAATTGTCCTGCCTAACGAGGTAAGGCGCATCCTTCGTGTCGTAAAGCCGTGTCGCATGTCGCTCGAGCGCTCCAATTTCGTGCTTGGCCAAGGGCATCGCGCCAATGACTCCGAGGCCAACGAAGGCGATGCCACAGATCGCGCCGAATCGCAGGCGACCCGGCATGGATGCCGCGGTCGGGCGTGGCGCGCCCATCCACCAGGTCGCGAGATAACCGCCCATGAAGCCACCCAAATGCGCTCCACCCGCGAGGGTCGACGAGAAGATTTGATCGATCACGAGGAACTGTGAGGCGAGGACAACAAGAAAGAGCTTACGAGGCAGGCGCCAGAAAGCGGGGAGCGCATAAGCGAAGTGAAGCTCAAAGGCCAGCATTGCTCCGGCGAGACCGGCGACGAGCCCCGATGCACCGAGCACCTCGAGGTGCCCGTAGCCAAGGATGCCCAGAATAGATCCCACCCCGCTGAGCACTAACACAATCGCCGTGCGCCAAGGACCAAGCGGGCGTTCGATGAGATTCCCAAGAACGATGAGGCCGCCGATATTGGTCATAAGGTGAATCGGAAGCCATTCTATTCCGGGAATAATGTTGCGAATGAATCGCGGGACGCTGAGGTCGTGTAAGAAATGCGATGTGGTCGCGCGCCAATATTCACCGCTCAAAAAGAGATCAGGAATAAAGGAGCCGACCTGGTCGAACATCGGATCGATGATTTGCACTCCTGTGCCGAGCAGGCAGAGCGTGATCGTTGTCCAAACAGCCCATGCGGGACCATCCTGCTCCCCAATAGCATCTACCTCGGCCATCGCTGCGAGCTGACACTCTCCCTCAGGCTCGGCCTCGACGCGGCCTAGCAAAGCGACTCGCGCATAATGTGGCCCGCGCTCCGGGTCGTCGAAATCCGCGGCGCGAATTGTGAGTAGGTCGTCTGTAACACCTACGAGTAGATTTCGACCACTCGCATAGATATGCGTGATCTCGTCATATGCATGTAGGCGCGAGCGCTTGAGTCCCCTCGACTCGATCAAGCGAAAGCCATCGTCTTCGAGTCGTAGGGCTCCTTCTTCGGCGAGGGGTATATCCTCTCCGCCGGGCCTAAGTGGCGGGAGCTCCTCTAGGCTCTCCATGCCGTCCGCCTCGCTAAGACCGCGGTTGCGCGAGGATTCGTTTGGGGCCGTATCGCCCGCGCCCTCGGAAGGCGGGTCGGAAGGCCCACCTGAATGCGGAAGTCGATCCTCGTGTTCTGACATTGGTAGAGACTAGCGCTCCCCAGAACGACGATGCGGAGCCGAGATCCAAGGACCTGACTCCGCACCCATTTTGTATCCGTGCGTTTGTCCGAAGACATCCGCCGCTTGGAGCCCTGCGAGAAGGACTTAGTCTTCCTTCACGGAAACTGCGACGGTCGGGAACACCCGGCTGTAGTAGAGAACCACACCCAGGAAGCCACCGAGGAATCCCAACGCGATCCCGATCTGGATCATGCCGAAGGGCGCCATCATGTCGCCCTTCACAACGGAAGGCCAGATCAGCAGATTGCGTTCAAGCCACAGTCCGAGAAGCAGGATGGCCGCCACCGGACCAGCGATCCACGGGGTCTTCTTCGGTCGCTGACCGAGGAGAACCCAGAATGGAATGAGCCAATTGCAGGCCCATACGACCATCGAGAGCCAGCCGTAGCCGGTCTGCAGTCGTGCCCATTCGAAGTCCCATGTCTGCCAGCTCTTCGCGAAGGCCGCGGCGGAGTACCCCTTGTCGATCATGAACTGATCGCCGAGGCGGTCGCGGATGAAATAGGTCTCTTCCGGCAGGTTGCCGTAGTAGATGACCAGATATTGACTCCAGAACAGATACATCCAGAAGATCGAGAACGCGAACATCATCTTGCCGATGTCGTGCATTCGGCTTTCGGTGATCTCACCTTGGAATCCATCCTCGTTGCGGCTGAGTACACCCGAAAGGGCACACGCGGCGACCGCGGAGAGGATGCCCCCCCAGCAAACAAAGTTGCCGAAGAGGTTCGAGAACCATGCCTGCTCCATGCTCATGACTTGGTCAAAGCTGAAGAAGGCAAAGCCAATGCCGTAGGTCATGCCAATGAAGGGAGCGATGAACGCGGTCTTCTTCTTTGAAGCTTCACGTTCTTCTTCGTCGCCTTTCCAGCCTGCCGTCCAGCTCTGGGCCATCTTCTTCGCGAAGCCTTCGCCGTTTTCAGCGAGGTTACGAAGTGTGGGCCGAGCCGAAGCCTTCAGCATGACAAATGCGAGACCGGCCAGGAGGAAAAGGAGACCGATATCAGTCGCATAGAAGCGCGTGGTGTTAAGCCAGGCTTCCTTGCCGTGCATGGCTCCGTTGGCCTGCCAATCGAAGATGTACTCGCCACCAAACATGCCGACTATGCCAAGAATGGCAGCGAAAGGCAGGAAAGCCGCAAGGCTTTCCGCGAAGCGGCGATACGGACCGGGCCAGTGCGCACCAACGATCGAGTAGATCGCGGTCAGCACCAGACCACCAGCGGACATCATCGTGAAAAAGATGAAGTTCGAGTGGAAGGCCAACCACGCCGTCTCGGGGTCGGAAGCCACGCCACCAACAAAGGAGACGATGCCGACGACAATCGCGGCGAGACAGATATTGAAGAGTGGCTGGGGCAATACGCCCGGATTGGCCCGCTCTGCAGCCGTTGTGACAGCGCTCACTACCGGCCTCCCTGACCGTTCAGGTCGCGAATGTAGTTAACGACATCCCAGCGAGCATCCGGCGGAATTCGGCGGTAGCTCGGCATCCGGCCGCGGCCGAGGCTGATTGTCGTGTAGATGTGACCGTCTGTTAGGCCAGTTGCAAGGCTGAAGCCCATCGGTCCCGGTCCGATCGGAAGGACACCAGCGATCGGGCCGTTAGGCGCCGCGATCGGTCCGTCACCGCCACCAGTAGCGCCGTGGCATGCCTTGCAGTTGACCTCGAAGTATTTCTTGCCGCGCTCGAGGGAGGCGAAGCTGAATTCGTTCGGGTTAACGAGCGTTTCCTGCTCTGCCAATGGAAGATCGGCGGGGCTTGCTACATCGCCCCATCCAACTGGAATCGTTCCAGCCGGAGGAGCAAAAAGCATTCCGTCTTCACGATGCTGGTTCCATTCGAATGCCTGAACCGCGATCTGCCGCTTCATTTGCGGGAACCACTCGGGCGAGACCTGCTCCCAACAACCCGTCTGGGTGAGGAAGAAGAGAGCCATCACAGCCATCATCGTCCGGCGTTCGGCGCTGTGCTTTTGGTTTTGGCGCCTAGCCATGGAGCTTTACCTCTTTCGCGTTGTTACCGCGCATGAGTGCTTCAACTTCCGCTACATCGCGATCACTGCAGTTCACCACGACGCCAAACTCGTCACCGGAGAATCGCGGGCTGTAGTGCTCGTCGAGTTTGCGGGGATAGAGACCGCCGAAGGCTATGAGGCCGATGACTGTCAGGATACCGCCGAAGAGAATCGTGAGTTCGAAGCCGATGATCCACATGGGCGGAATTGCAGCGAAGTTCTTACCTGCGATCTTGATTGGCCAGTCCATCGACATCCAGATCTGAATGCCGAATCCCGTAACCACGCCGACGAGGCCGCCGATCAGGGTCAACACCCGAACCTTCGAAGGCGTCGGATCTTCAGCCTCTTCGAGTTCCGGAAAAGGAGCCGGCGAATAGGTCGTCAGGTCATCGAAGCCGCGTGCCTTGAGGCTGCGCACGACGTTAGACGTATCTGAAACCAGCTCGTAAACGCTTACTAGAGTCGCCATTAGTTCAACTTCTCCGAATAGGCGGGAGGGCAGGTAGGGAGTGCCATTAGTCCAACCCCTCCGAATGAGCGGATACGTAGGTAAGGAGTTCCATTTCAGTGGGCCTCCTTGGCGTGAATTTCCAGTTCCTTGACTTCCGAGATCGCGATGATCGGGAACATCTTGAGGAATAAGAGGAAGAACATGCTGAACCAGCAGAAGCTACCTGTCAGAACCGTAAGCTCTACCGCGCTCGGAATGTAGAGACCCCAAGCGGCCGGGAT
>DGPZ01000195.1:34203-36110 GCA_002390675.1 Deltaproteobacteria bacterium UBA4427 | reverse complement strand
CTGAGGCATAAACACGTTGAACACGATCATGCACCAGGTCGAGAACCAGTAGGGGCCGAAGGCCCGAAGCCAGAACGAGGTCTGCTCGAACTCAACGCCCGAGTACCACGCGATGAAGTACTCCGCTCCGTAGGCATAACCGCAGATCAGACTCGTAAAGAGAATGAAGCGCGACATATTCTCGAAGTGATAGTCGGTGATGTACTTCTCGAGGCGGAAGATCCGGCGGACCGGAATCATCACTACAATCACCATGGCAAAGCCGCCGAAGATCGCGCCCGCAACAAAGTAGGGTGCGAAGATCGTGGCATGCCAGCCCGGAACGATCGACATTGCGAAGTCCCAGGAAACGATCGAGTGCACGGAGAGCACGAGGGGCGTCGCGATTCCTGAAAGGTGCAGGACCGTTCGGTTATGCGCCTTCCACTGCTTGCCCGTTCCCTGCCAACCAAGGGCGAGAATCGTGTAGACCGCCTTCTTCCACCCGACCGCTCTGTCACGAGCGACGGCGATGTCGGGAACGAGCCCAACAAGGAAGAAGAGCACCGAGATCGTCAGATAGGTGTTAACCGCGAAGACGTCCCAAAGAAGCGGGCTCTTGAAGTTCACCCACAGATACCGCTGATTCGGGTAGGGCAGCAGGAAGTAGAACTTCCAAAGGCGGCCGATGTGGATCAGCGGGAACAGCGCTGCGGTGAGAACGGCAAATACCGTCATCGCCTCGGCGCCACGGTTGATCGCGTTTCGCCACTTCGCTCGGAAGAGGTAAAGGATGGCCGAGATCAGAGTCCCAGCATGACCAATACCAATCCAGAAAACGAACGTGATGATGTAGACGCCCCAGAAGACGGGAGCCTGGTAACCAGCGACGCCTAGACCTTCATAGGTCTGCCAGGCAAGAACGCTAGCTGCTGCAATGACTCCGGAGACGGCAATCAACAAGGCGATCAACCAAGGCCAATGAAAGCCCTTGGTGACGGCCATGATGTCAATATTCGTCTGCGAATCCCGCGGTCGTGAAACCGGGGAGTTCATTGCATCAGGGACTGCGGACGCGGGAGGCGGTGCCATGCTCAGTGGCCTCCATTCTCGTCACGCTTGACCTGTGCAAGATAGGTCACAGCGGGACGGGTGTTGAGAATCTGAAGGGCGTGATAGGCCCGGTCCCCAGCTTCCTCGGCCAGCTTCACGGGCTGACTCTGCTGGTCTCGAACGTTGCCGAACGAAATTGCGTTGCTAGCGCAGGTCTGCTGACACGCGGTCAAGACCTCGCCATCTCGAATGTCCCGACCTTCGTCCTTCGCCGGCTGCCTCGCCGTTTGGATGCGCTGAACACAGAAGGAACACTTTTCCATAACACCCTGGCCACGGACTGTGACGTCCGGGTTGAGCATCATGCCGAGCAGACCGGGCCAGTTCTTGCGACCGTAGTCGAAGTAGTTGAAGCGCCGGACCTTGTAGGTGCAGTTATTGCCGCAGTAGCGAGTGCCGACGCAGCGGTTGTACACCATGCCGTTGATGCCTTCGTCGGTGTGGTAGGTCGCGATGACCGGGCAGACCGCCTCGCAGGGCGCTGCACCACAGTGCTGGCAGAGCATCGGCAGATGCCGCGTGTTGACTTCACCGAGGACTTCGCCATCCGGCGTCGGTCGTCGTTCTGACCCGTCGCTGAAGTCGACTTCCCCGTCGCCGCTGTATCGCTCGACGCGAAGCCAGGTCATCTCTCGATGTCGGATAGCCTGCTTCTCGCCAACGATTGAAACATTATTCTCGACATAACAAGCGGCGATGCATGAGGAGCAGCCCGTGCACTTGTCGTTATCGATCGTCATGCCCCAGCGGTAGGGCTGCTCGGGATCGGCGTCGTTGCCGGCATCGAATTCAAAGGGCGGACCCGAGAAGTGATG
>DGPZ01000195.1:0-34167 GCA_002390675.1 Deltaproteobacteria bacterium UBA4427 | reverse complement strand
GCATTTGCAGCGGCTGCGAAGTGCGCCATGCCGCCGCCCTTGGCGAGGTCATAGAGCGAAACTTCCGGAGCCAAACCGCGCTCGCGCTGGTTGTCCGTCCACTGCGAGAGTGCGAGGCGTCGGAAGCGACCGGTCTTGGTGACCGAGGCCTTCGTCGACACGTAGGCTTGACCGCCAGCTTCATCTGTCGCCGCAGGAAGAAGATCCGCAACGTTGACGCCGCGAGCGACGCCCTTCTGCGGGGACTCTTCGTCACCCTCCATGGAGGCGTACCAGCCAACTGTATGACCCTGGCCGATCGGGATTGCGACGACATCGTCACGAATACCGCCGCGGGGGAAGACCGAAACGTCAACCGAGCCCGTAGCGGTTTGCACCGTAATCACGTCACCGAAGGTAAGACCAAGTTCCTCCGCCTTGACCATCGAGATCTCGGCCCATGAGTTCCACGAAAGCTTCGTGACTGGGTCGGGTATCTCCTGCATCCAAGGCAGTGCCGCGCTCGAACCGTCGCCCCAGTAGGAGTGAGGGTAGACGACCAACGTAAAGTCACCGGAGCCGGCAAGCTTCGGCGCGCTGGGCCTAATATTTCCGGCGCTTGCCGAGACACTGACCGTCCGAGTCGGCATTTCGCCGAAGACGCCACCGGTCGCGAGAACGTGTCGCCAGTTTTCACCGGCCCAGTTCGCTTCGAGCACGCTTTTGAAGGAGCCTTCCGGAAGCTGACCGGCAACGTTGCCACCTAGCGCACGCCCAACAGACAGCAGCGTGTCGCCGAGCATCTGAGTGTCATGCAGCGGTCGTAGAGTTGGCTGAATAATGGATCGAATGCCCGGTCGCGGACTGACGTCGCCCCAGCTCTCTACCGACGTGTTGTCGGGGAGCAAGAGCCCGGAAGCTTCGCTGGTCTCGTCCGCGAGCTGGGCGAACGAAACGACGAGGTCGACCTTCTTCAGCGCTTCAGCGAATCCCGCGGCTGCAGGCAGCGAGAAAACGGGGTTCAAATCGTGAATCAGGAGGCAGTCGACCTTGCCGGTATTCATCTTATCGATGAGGCCGATGACGTCCGCCAAGCTGGCCGTCGGGGCTGCGTCTTCTGCGGGGTAAGTCAGCTGGCTGCCAACCGCGCCTAGCACGACGTTCAGGTGCAGCACCGCTGCCGCCGAACCTGCGCTCGAGGAGGTCGAAGCAGCGACACCGGGCGGAAGTGCAACAGCATGGCTGGCACCCGCAAGCTTCTCGACCAGCTGGTTGAAGATCGTCTGACTAATACCCGCAGCAGAAAGTGCGCCGGAAACGTTTGCACCGCTGACCGCGGCACCAACCGAGACGCCCTTCTTCTGAGCCACTGCCTTGGCCAAAGCGAGGGCGAGAACGCCTTCGCTACCGGGTGCGGCTGCGACCCAGTGGTCTGCGTTTGAGGCAGTGAGGCTCTGCCTCGGGCTCACAGCGATGAGGCGTGCCCCGCCATCGCTGTGCGACGCGATGTCCTGCGCCGCGGAGAACTGCGCGGCGAGTTCGATGCTGCCGTCGAGGAAATCGTTGCCGAAATCGACAATGAGATCCGCACCGGACAGGTCGAAGACCGGCGCCGCAGAGGCTCCGAAGACCTGCTCGCTGGCTTCGATCAAGGCGCGCTGCCCGAAGTTCGAGTAGGTGAGATGTCCGGCGAGGCCTGCGGCTCCGGCGAACTGATCAATCACACCCGTCAGCGTCGGACCGACAGGGCCACCCAGAATATAGGTGCGGGACGCAGCACTTCCGAGTTTGGCAGCAAGCTTCGCCGTCGCATCTTCCCAGCTGATTGACTGGAGCGATCCGTCCGCCGCGCGGGTGGCGGGGCCAGTGATGCGGTCGGGATGATAGGCGCGGCTGACGCCTACCTGACCGCGACCGCAGAGCTTGCCCTTATTGACCGGGTGTTCGGGGTTTCCCTCGAACTTGATCGGCCGTCCTTCACGCGTTTTCACGTGAAGGCCACAACCGACCGGGCATTCCTGGCAGGTGGAGGCGTAGTTGACGGCGATCCCAGGCGTGATCTCTTCGGGCTGGATCACATACGGAATGAGCTTCTCCGGCGGGTCGCAAGCCACTGTGGCTGCGGCACCGGCGGATAGGCCGACGATTTTTAGGAAGTCACGACGATCGAGCTCGGACATTGGATTCCTCGAGACCTACTCAGTAGTGGCATGTCAGGCAGTCTTGCGACGCCTGCTGATTATTCTGTCGGTGGCAGTTGATGCACCAGCCCATTTCGAGCTTGGCGACCGGCACCAGATATCCGATGTGCGTGTCGTCGACGACATGGAGCTTGTCGATCGCTTCTACCTGACCGTGACAGGTCTGGCATTCAACGCCCGCCTGGACATGGCGGTTATGTCGGAACTGGACGTGCTCCGGGAGACGATGAAGCTGGACCCATTCGATCGGCTTCTTCTCTTCCCAGTGATCCTTGAGTATCTGGATGCCCTCGATCTGGTCGTACTCCGACGGGAACTGCGAGTGGCAGCCCATGCAGAGTTCAACCGAGGGCACGCCAGCCGCCTGCGACTTGTCCGTACCAGAGTGGCAATACAGACAGTCGATCTTGAACTCACCGGCGTGATGCTTGTGACTGAAAGGAATCGGCTGGATCGGCCCTTCGGCCTCCGGATCCCATGCGGCAACAGCGGACTCGCAAGCGGAGGCACTGGGCCATTGCTTGTCGAATTCCGGCGGGATCTCGATCTCGATCCCCGGGTATTCTTCCTTCTGCGCGCGCAGTTCATGCGCTTCGCAGACGCTGGTGGCTACCAGGACATCGCCACCACCAGCAGCGTTGGCTGTGCCATCGCTGGGTGCGGGCCAGCCCGACCAGAATACGAAAACCGCTGCAACAACTGCAGTCGCGAGAACCATCAGCAGAGAGCGACGTCGGTCGCTTCCGTTGGGCTCGCTCGGTCGATTCGACGAGAGTGTTTCAGGCATAGACGAGATTCGGCCTTCTGAAATCCGTGGGTGATTGGGTGCACTAAGAGGATCGGCTTAATGGACGCGATCCGCGTGCAACAAACGGTTCCCTGTTACTCGGTATAATGTGCTCAGTTACTCGTTGAGGCCAGCGCAAGATCCTAGCCACCCTCCGAAAGCTCTTGGTGAACTCCACGGACCGCAGCTAATCGTCGCGCTAACCTCGTGTCATGAATGAAAGGTCGATTCAGAGATCCGCCGCCGCAATCGGGGAGCATCTCCGCGAACCGGGCGTTGGTTACATCGGCACCAAAACGACGTCAACCGATCGCGGCGGAGTATCCCTAGCGCCCCCGCCAAGAGCGCGCAGCGAATGGTTGCACGACGAAGGTCGGAGCTAAAAAGCGAGTCTTCCCTCGAGCGCGAAACCCCGTGATCTTAGGTCGGTTATTCGCACATCTTCCACATTGCGCGAACGCGTTCGCCGGATCTAGGCGGGCTAATCTCGCTGAAATATTTGGTTAGGAAAATCATGCGACGACTGCGAGTTTGCTCCACTCCGCAGCAGCCCGTGCGTTGAGCTGATAAGTTCCTGGCCCCGAATTGCTCGGCCAACCTCAAAAGTCGCGCCCCCTCTTCTGGAGATCCGAAAATGATCGACTTCGAACCGAGTGACGAGCAAGCGCTCATTATCGAAACCGTCCGACAGTTCGCGGAGAACGAAATCCGGCCCCAGTGTCGCGAGGCGGATGAGTCCGGTGCGCCAGCGGCGGCGGTTCTGGATGCAGCCCACGAACTGGGCTTAGTCGCCAATTCGCTTCCAGAAGCTCATGGCGGAGGCGGTGAGCGCTCGGCGCTGACCGGCGTTCTAATCGCCGAGGAGCTCGGATGGGGCGATATGGCAACAGCGATCGCGATCCTTTCTCCTGGACTATCGGGCCTGCCAGTCGGCGAATTCGGAAATGAAGCCCTTCAAAATCAAGTACTTCCGGGTTTGCTCGGCGAGCGATTCGTCCCCGGCTCCCTGGCGATCGTCGAGCCCCGCTTCGGCTTCGACGTTTACCACCCCCAGACAATCGCCAAGGCCGACGGCGACGAGTTCGTGCTCGACGGTGTAAAATGCCAAGTCCCGTGGATCTCGGGAACGGCGCAAGTCATCGTTATTGCATCAGAATCTAACACTTTATCCGCCTTCGTTGTCCCGACAGACGCCGCAGGCCTCACTACTGCGCCCGAACTCAACTTAGGGCTCAACGGACTCCCGACAGTTGAACTCACGCTCTCCGGCGTGCGAGTGCCCGCCGCCTCCCGACTCTTGGCCGACGACGCAGCGGTCCGGGGCATGATCGATCGTGGCCGCCTGGCAGTCGCAGCAGCCGCCCTGGGCACCGCCCGCGCAGCCTTCGAGACCTCCCGGGACTACGCCAAGCAGCGCGAGACCTTCGGCCAACCGATCGCGACCCGACAGGCGATCGCCTTCATGCTCGCCGACATGGCCATCGAGATCGACGGCGCGCGGCTGCTGATCTGGGAAGCCGCCTCGGCCATCGACCGCGGCGTTCCGGCGAGTCGCCTGACCCGCCTCGCCCACGATCAAATCCGACGCATCGGTCAGCAGGTTGCCGACGGCGCCGTGCAGGTGTTTGGCGGTCACGGCTACATCCGCGACTACCTACCCGAGCTTCATCTTCGCAACCTCGCAGGGCTCGGGAGCTTCGAAACACTAGCCCTCGTCTAGTTCATTTCTTGTAATGGGGAGTGGAAAGCCAGCGCGACAGACGACTTCGCCTAGCACGGGCTCACTCACGCCCCATTGGCACCACCCCTTCGCTTCTTCATAATCCGCCTTTCCGACAGGAGCACATTGTTATGCCTATCGACTTCGAACTCTCCGAAGGCTCCCTGATCTCCCAAAAGCACTATCACGACATCGCTGAAAAGCAGATGCGTCCGTACTCCCGTAAGTACGACATCGAAGAACACACGCTCCCGACCGAATGGGTCGACTACTGGTGGAACGAAGGCCGAAAGGGCCCGCAAGACCCCGCCATCAACAACAACGATGGCTTCGTCACTATCTGCCTTCAGGCCGAAGAGCTCTGCTGGGGCGACGCTGGCCTCTACCTGCGTATGCCGACCCCCGCGCTAGGCGGCTCCGCCGTGAGTTCGGCTGGCACGAAGGAACAGCGCCATAAGTTCATGTCCCCTTTCCGCGAAGAGGGCGGACACCCCATCTGGGGCGCGATGGCGATCACCGAGCCCCAAGCCGGATCGGACTCCGCGGCAATCGAAACGACTGCAGATTGGGATGAAGAGACGGAAGAATGGGTGCTGAACGGCATCAAGATTTTCTGCACCGCGGGTGAAGGCGCCTCGACCGTCGACGGCGGCTTCGTCGTCGTCTGGGCAACAATTGACAAGAGCGCGGGACGAGGCGGCATCAAGTCCTTCGTCGTCATGGCGAATACGCCCGGCATGGAAATGATCGGGTGCGAAAAGAAACACGGCATCCGCGCATCGGATACCGCGACACTCCGCTTCGAAAATTGCCGCGTGCCTAACGAGAACCTCCTCGGCAGTAGCGAAATCAGAAAGAAAGACCCCAAGAAGTCAGGCGACAAGGGCTTCAAGGGCGCAATGGCGACCTTCGATGCCAGTCGACCGATCGTCGCCGCCATGGCGACTGGCATCGGCCGCGCGGCACTCGACTTCCTGAAGGAAGAGCTCGAGAAACAGGGCATCGAGATCAGGTACGACGCATCGCCGCGAGACCTCACCGCGATCGAGCGCGATGTCATCGAAATGGAAGCGGACCTTCGCGCGGCGCGGCTTCTGACCTGGCGCGCGGCCTGGATGATGAACTCCGGCAAGCCCAATAACCTTGAGGCCTCCATGGCGAAAGCCAAGGCCGGTCTCGCCGTTACCAAGATCACGCAGAAGGCGGTTCAGATCCTCGGCCCCGTCGGCTACTCGAAGAAGCTGCTCGTCGAGAAGTGGATGCGCGACGCCAAGATCAACGACATCTATGAAGGGACCCAGCAGATCAATCAGCTGATCGTCGCCCGACGCATTCTCGACTACCCGTCGGCAATGCTTCGCTAGGCTTACCGACCAGCGACAATCATCATCAATTTCTGCGTACCCCGAATTCGGGCCCACAGTCTTCATCTCCTTCAGTTGGCGCGGTCCACACACGCCAGGACGACCCTATGCCGATCGACAACGAACTCCTCGAAATCCTCTGCTGCCCCGAAACCCAGCAGCCCGTCACCCGTGCTTCCGATGACATCATCGCGCCGCTGAACACCGAAATCGAAGCGGGCCGACTCCGTAACCGCGGTGGCGACGCCGTCGAGTCCCCGATCGCCGAGGGCCTCCTCCGCGAAGACGGCCGCGTCCTCTACGTCGTTGACGACAGCATCCCGATCATGCTCATCGCACAATCCATAGAACTGTCATAAGAGCGGCTAATGCGGTGCGCGCCCCGCGCAAACGCCTGAGTTCTAGCGCATTGCGGATTACCTGAGTCGTGCCTATTGCGTGCCTAACAAGCGTTCATCGCCTAGCACTCGCATCGGCCCGCATACGAATCTCGCCACAGCATCTGCGCGGCCGCGCTACTGAGCGAACTCTCTTCGCTTCAGTTCTTTCACGTAGTCGGACAACTCGTCATCCGAAGCGACTACGCGAGAAATTTCTTCTTCGAAGCGGAGCGATTCTTCCTTCAGCTTCTGAAGGTCAAAGGGAATTTCGAGGTATTGCGAAACCTTCCGGAGGAGCGCGAGGGTCCCACGCGGGTTCGGCGTAGCGCTTATATAATGCGGCAAACCAGCCCAGAGCGACAAGACCTCAACGCCCTCATCTTGCAGCGCATTCGCCAAAACCCCCACGATACCTGTCGGTCCCTCGTAGGTCGTCGGTTCGATCTCAAATCGTTCAAGCAAAGAGGCGTCGCTAGCAAATCCCGACACGGTCACGGGTTGTGAGTAAACGACATCCGCGAGGTAAGCGCCTAACAAAAGACAGCGCTGTACTCCCATGTCGACCGCGAGCTCTACGATCGACTCGCAATAGCTTCGCCAGCGCATATGAGGCTCGACCGAGAGACCCGTGATGAGTTCGACGCCCTCCTCCGTGACGCCATATCGAAACTCGTTCGACGGCCATCCGATCGGCCCAGAGGCTCCTGCTTGATACTGCACAACCGGGCGGCGAACCGTAAAGTCGTAGTAGTCGTCGGGGTCGATATCGGCGAGAGGCACCCCGCGTAGTCGTGCGTCGACGAAGTGAATCGCGGAAGACGCGGACTCGCACGCATCATTCCATCCTTCGAAAGCCAACATCAAAGTCGGCTCGCCAAGAACGGGCTGCACGTGCATGCGAAGAGAACTCATACCTGAATGGTGGCACGGTCGGGTCGCTCTTCACAAGCGAAAAAATAAATCTTAATGACACTTAATCTCTTGCAAAACCAGAGTGCGAACACTCGTTCATTCACTCGACTCTTCGGGGCTCGTCCGTGCGCTTTTTAATTTGCCCGAGATGGCCTGACGCAATAAACGGTCATCGTTCGAAGCGATAGCCCCGTCCCCTCACTGATACGATGTACTCCGGCGCACTCGGGTCGCGTTCGAGATATTTGCGTAGGCGTACGATGAAGCTGTCGATCACGCGCGTCTTTGTGTCGGGGCGCAATCCCCAGACCTCTTCAAGCAACTGGCCACGCGTCACCGTTTCTCCCTCACGATCCACCAGTGCGCGTAGCAATCCGACCTCACGCGTTGTCAACGTAAAGGTTTCATTCCGTGTCTCGATCGAAAAACGGTCAAATCGGATCACGCTCTCGCCTACATGAATCTCGGCATTCGCTTCCGGACGCGGCTCTACACCGTCCCAGCGACGTCTGCGCAGCAAAACCCGAACGCGCGCGAGTAGCTCGTCTAATCGGAAGGGCTTTGTAAGGTAGTCATCCGCGCCCTCTTCGAGCCCTCGAATAATGTCTGCCGGATCGTCTTTTGCGGTCAGCATCAGAATCGCCACGTAATTGCCGGAGGCTCGAGTTCGCCGAGCAACCTCATAGCCACTCATTTCGGGCAGCATTAGGTCGAGGATCACGAGATCGAATGGGGGATCTTCACCGCTCGCGATCCGCTCGACGGCACTGCGGCCATCCGACAGTACCTCGACTTCGTATCCTTCTTGTTCAAGATTGAATTTCACGCCGTCGGCGAGATTAGCCTCGTCCTCGACGACCAAGACGCGATGGGCAGGGGTCGTTTCCATCATGCAGGCCTAAGCGTCACGACGAAGCGACTGCCACGACCCGCACCTTCGGAAAGCGCCACGATTCGCGCGCCGTGTTTTCGAAGAAGCGCCCGCACTACGAAGAGCCCCAAGCCAAGCCCCGAAACCTGGCGCTGAACGTCACGGCCAGCCCGATAGAAACGATTAAATATGCGACCGAGTTCCTGTTTCGGAATGCCGACACCGTGATCAGAGATTTCTACACGCACGCGACCGTCACCCACCTCTTCGATCCCAATGCGAATATCCACAGGATCATCCGAATACTTCACCGCGTTCTCAAGCAAATTCCGAAAAACCACACCGAGCTCTGCTTGATCCCCACGCACGCGTAGGGATCGAGTTTTCTCCACAGTCACGGCACATTCATTGAGCTGATGACGATCGATCAACTCGGCAACGTTCGCCGCAATCACATCCTGCAAGTCGACAACACTACCATCGTGTCGCCGGATCCGACCGTCTTCCGCCCGCGCCGCCGCGAGCACCTGAGTGACTGTGTATTCGAGCCGGTCGAGATCTTCGCTCATTCGACCGAGAAATTCGCGGCGCTTCTCTCTCGGCAATTCGTGGCGGTCGAGCGTCTCAAGGCCGAGCCTAAACGAGGCCAAGGGCGTCTTCAGTTCATGGGTGACGGCATCCAGGAAGGCGCGCTGTGACTGGCTGAGCCGCATTTCGAGCACGAGCTTCACGCAGAGCCAGACGAGCCCAGCAAACACAAACAGAAAGAAGAGCGAGCCGAGCACGAAGAGCACCGTGTCGAAGGCCGACATCCCCGGCGCCGGATTTCCGTCGTCGCGCCAGACGAGGATCTGCCAACCCACTGCCAGGGCGAGCACGAGCACCATCGAAACAATCCCGATGGCAAGGGGGCCTCCAATTGATGAACGACGCGGCATGCTGCTCCTACGAATCGCGGCGACTTTGGTCACGCGGTCCCGAGAGTATGCCGCGAATTCAGACTTCTGACCGAACCCGCAGTACCGGCCCTTCGCCAGGCCCATAGCCGGCCCCGCTGGCAGTCACGGCTCAAAACCGCTTCTCTTCGGCGAAATCCGCGCCGCCACAAGACTCGATCCCCAAAGGCGCCATGAGGAGATCCAGTGAGCGACGCGCAACCAATTACAGGCTGTCGACCCGGCGACATCGCAGAACATGCTTTCGTCTGCGGCGATCCCGCGCGCGTTGACCGAATCACTTCCCGATGGGACAGCCGCAGCGAAGTCGCGAATATCCGCGAGTACACGATCGTCACCGGCGAGAAGAACGGCGTGGCCTTGACCGCCGCCTCCCATGGCATCGGCGCGCCCGGAACCGCCGTCTTGGTCGAAGAGATGATCAAGCTCGGAGCGAAAACGATTCTCCGAATTGGCAACTCCGGCGGCTTAGATCCGGAACTTGAAGTCGGCGACCTCGCCATCACGACGGGCTGCGTGCGCGACGACGGGACGAGCGCGACCTACGTTGTGCCTGAATACCCGGCGGTCGCCCACTGGGAAGTCGTCAGTGCGTTAGTCGCGGAAGCCAAGTCCCTAGGTGCCCGCGCGCGCACGGGCGTGACTTGGTCGATGGATGCTTTCTATGCGCGCAATGCGGTGGCCGGCCCCAACGGGACCTTGATCAGTATGTCTGTCGACGGCTACTACCCGAGCCATCTCGAAGCGCGCTTCCGCGACATGCAGCAGGCACGAATTCTGAACTGCGAAATGGAGGCGGGTATCCTACTCACGTTAGGCGGCCTGTTTGGCATACGAACCGGTGCGATTTGCGTTGTCTCCGACAAGGCGCCCTGGCCCGGCCCCTCCGAGATCGATCTGGATCAAAACATGGATCAATGCATCGACATCGCAACCGCAGCGATGCTTAGCCTCGCGCAGCAGGAATCACCATGAGCGGTCGATCTCTCCTCCGGTCGATCGCGCCGCTCCTCGTTTTAACACTCGCCGCCTGTGCCAGCCCGGGCGATCCGCACGCCGCGAAAAGCGATCCCTACCGAACGATCTATTTCGGAGGTCCAATCGTCAGCATGGCTGGCTCGGCGCCAGAGACAGCAGAGGCAGTGATCACGCGCGACGATCGCATCGAATTCGTCGGCTCTCTCGAAGAGGCAAGCTCACGACTAGATCCCAGCGTTCTCCGTGTCGATCTCAAAGGACGCACCCTCGCGCCAGGCTTTATCGACGGACACGTTCATTTCGGCGTGCAAGCACAGACCAAGGGATTCGAAGTCATCGACCCTTGGGAATTCGCGAACGCCGAAACCTTCATCGACCACGTCGGAAACGTCGCGCGAAATACAAAGCCCGGCGAGTGGATCATCGTATTCGGCTTCGACCGCGTCCTTGTGCCGCCCTTTCGAAATCTCACGAAAGACGATCTGGATCGCGCGAGCGTGGATCATCCTATCCTCGTGCTCTACTTGGGCCTGCATTGGGCCACAGCCAACTCCCGCGCCCTCGATCTCGTCGGCATCGACCGCAACACGGCGACCCATCTCCCCGGCGGCGGTGTCTTCTTCAAAGACGATGAAGGCGAGCCCACTGGCCTAGCAACCGAGACCGCCGTCTTTGAATTTGTCCATCATTTGCCCGCGAGTGGCCCGCCCGGAGACGTAGCGCCCTTCCATGCCGTTGGACAAGAAATGGCGTCCTATGGCGTCACGACCTTCGCAGATCGCGCATCCGGCGCGGGCGGCGGCACCAACGAAATCGCGCTCTACAAGGCTCTTGCCCACGACCCCACCTTCCCCCAGCGCATCGTCGCCACGCCGCTCTACCAGCTCCTGCCCGAACTCGATGCGCCCACGCCCTGGGACGGATTCTTTCAGGCGACGCAGATCAAGCTCTTGATCGATGCCTCGTTAGTCGGCGGTACGTCCGCGACCCTCGAGCCCCAGATCGGTGGAAGTCTCGGCAACCTCAACTATCCGGCAGAGGACTATCGACGCGCTCTCCGCGAAGCTGCGGCCAAGGGTTTCGCCACAGCCACCCATACCATGGGAGATCGCGGTCACCGCGTGCTCCTTGAGGTATTCGAATCCCTCGGAGACGAGGTCTTATCCGTCGGTCGCCACTCAATCGAACATTCAGCTCTCGTCGCCGAAGCCGACATCCCGCGCATTGCTCGCCTCGGACTCAGCGTCTCGCATCTCGCCCCTATGGTTCGGGTTCACGGCGACGCCATGAGCGAGCACGTCTACGGCCCCGAACGAACCGAGCGTCTTTACGACTCCGCCCGCATGCGGCGCGCGGGGGTCAATGTCGCCCTGCATAGCGACGCCCCTATCTTCGCCCCGAGTCCGCTCACCTTCGTATCCGTCGCGGCGAATCGAATCACCACGAGCGGAAAACAGCGCGGCGAGCCCATCTCGGTCTACGAAGCGCTCCGCGGCATCACGATCGAAGCCGCCCACCATCTCTCTCTAGAGAAAGAGATCGGCAGCATCGAAGCGGGCAAGCTCGCAGACTTCGTCGTACTCGACCGCAATCCTCTCGACACCCCGCCAAGCGAAATCGAAGAGATCAAAGTGTTACAGACGATTCTCGGCGGACGAACCACCTACCCGCGCCCCTAATATTGAGCTCGGGCGGGACTAAGACTGCACGCGAGACCGAGCCAGTGCTGGACAAGAGCTGAACAAGAGCCACAGGGTCGATTCGCTATTCCGCCGTCGGCACCAAGGCGACCGGAATCGGCATGATGTTCCAGGTTAGGATCGAGCGCTTATCCGTGCGTTCGTAGATCGTCTTTTTCACGAGTCGACGGCCGTTCCAGGCATAACGCCGAATCGAGCCGTCATTGTCGCTCGCCACGTAGAGTTCCTGCATTCCGTCACCATCGAGGTCTAGGGCGATCGTCGCGTGCTCGAAGCTGCTCGAGCGGCGATCGATGGCCTTCTTCTTCCAGGGCTTCGTGTGATCTTCGCCGGGCCGTAACCACCAAACACCCTTAGAGAAAAGCGAGGCAACGATCTCCTTCTTTCCGTCGCCGTCTAGATCAGCGGGCGCCAGGAAGCGAGCAAGACGATCGTTTAGCTCAGCTATGACCACGCCCTGATCGATTGGCGTATCGGCCTCGTAGCGCCAGATCTCAGTGCGGTGCAGCAAGCCTCCGCCGTCCGGATTCTTCTGGCCTTCGACCATCACGTAGAGCTCGTCCTTACCGTTGCCGTCGATGTCATGAACGAGAATTTCTTTGGCGTGACGATCACCGAGGTCGGCGACGACGACGCGGCCTTCGCCCTTGCTCGGTACGTAGCGAACGACCTGGCCGGACTGGTGCGATCCATCCAGCCGATTCGGCTCGGAGGGCGTTGCGTAGATTTCCATGGCGCCATCGCCGTCCACGTCGCCTAGCTCGACCTCATGAACAAAAGTGTCTTTTTCGACATCGAGTTCTTCGACTTCATAGCCCCCGTCCTTAGGTCGCACGACCGCCACGACCCCTTGGTCATGAGTCGCAACCGCGATCACGTTCGTACCGTTGCCATCGATATCCCCGACTTCAATGTCGCGCATACGTGAGAAGCGGCCGCCGAAATTCTTTTCCCAGAGCGTCTGCGAAACGAGCTTCCCACCTTCGAGCTTCCAAAGCTTGAGTAGTGCCTTCTCGCCGCCACCCGTCAAAAGTGCGGTCTCCCCGTCCGGCGTCTCGTAGGTGAGCGCCTTGTGGAAAACGTTGCTCGCAGGATCCGTCATGCGAGTCACGACCCATTCGCCGCCACGCCGCACTATGAACTCAAGCTCCGCAGGAAGCGGCGTCGGTGCGCTGGTATCGCCCGGCGTAGATTCCGGAAACGCGGAGAGCCCAAGCACGAGGCCTATCTCCAGATCGTCGGGCATCGTCTTTTTCTTCGAGGTCTGGGGCGCCTCGGCAGCGGGCTGGGCGGCCGCCGGTGCGGGCGTAACGGCCGGCGAAGAAGCCGAATCCCCTCCTCCGTCGCCACAGCCGAGCCCGAGTGCGAGGCTCGCCAGGCCGAGGCCCAAGACGAGCTGCCGCGGAATCAAATGACCAAGATTGGGAGTGGATAGATTCATGCTTTTTCTTTCCTCAGTGCGGACCGATTTCGGACGGATCCGTCGGTTGATTTCGGTCTGGTGAGATTCCCCGAAGCCCCCTGCGGGACAGGAATCGAAACGGCTTTGTAGCAATCCCCCTCGGACAGTGCGCATCCCCGCCTGAGCGTGGTATCCCCTGATTCTCAAAATGTCAGCTGGAGCTTTGATTCCTGCGGCAGGACTTCAAAGAAAGGGTGGGCCCGTGGCGAAGGGCAAGAGTAGCGGAGGGCTTCAAGCCCCCAGGGGAACCCGGGATTTCTATCCCGAGGACATGCGGCGACGAAACTGGCTCTTCGGCCAGTTTCGCGAGACCGCCCATGCCTTCGGCTTCGAGGAGGTGGATGCCCCGATCGTTGAGCATCTGGATCTCTTCCGGCGGAAGGCCGGCGAGGAAATTCTCGACCAGCTCTACCACTTCGAACTCCACGATCGCGAGTTGGCCCTGCGCGCCGAGATGACCCCTTCGATCGCGCGGATGGTGATCGCCCGGCAGGGAGCGATGCGATTCCCGATTCGCTGGTTCACCGTGACCCAGAACTGGCGCTACGAACGCATGACTCGCGGCCGGCGGCGCGAGCACTATCAGTGGAATATGGACATCTGGGGTGAGCCTGGTGTTGAAGCGGAAGCGGAACTGCTCTCCGCCATGTTCACCGCCTTTGATGGCCTCGGTCTCGCACGCGGCAAGGTCGGTGTTCGTCTGAACAGTCGAGCGCTCCTCGAAGAATCTCTGCGCCGCGGCGTGCTCGCCGACCGACCCGAGGTTTTTGAGCCGCTCTGCGTCGTGATCGACAAGATTGACAAGATCGGCGCACAGGCAGTCACGGACCTGCTATGCGACCCTAACGGCGGCGTTAAGCTGAGCGCCGGCGAAGCGGAACGCGTGATCGAGATGCTTTCAGCGCGGTCGCTGGATGATGCTGCGCGCTTTACCTCCGACGACTCCGGCGCCCTCACCGATCTCCGAAAGCTCTACGACCTGCTCGATGCTTATGGCATCGCCGACCATATTCCCTTCGACGCCTCCGTAGTACGTGGCCTCGCCTACTACACAGGCGTCGTCTTCGAAGCCTTCGACACCGGCGGCGTCCTTCGAGCCATCGCCGGCGGCGGCCGTTACGACCGACTCGCCGAGACGCTCGGCGGCAAACCCGTCCCCGCAGTCGGATTCGGATTTGGCGATGCAGTGATCGCCGAGCTTTTGCAAGACGAAGGCATATGGCCCGACCCGCCACGAGACGTCCAGGACATCGTGTACGCCTTCGGGGCGGAGGAAAAACCAGCCGCAATCGGGGTAGCGACTAGGCTCCGGCGACAAGGACGCAACGTCGAGCTCTGCCTGGGCCAATCGAAGCTGAAGCGCATCCTGGGCGATGCAGACAAAGTCGGCGCCGAGAGGGTCTTCCTGATCGGTAGCGACGAATTGGCGCGGGGCATCGTGAAGGTCCGCGATCTCGCAGAAAAAAAGGAACACGAAGAGCCACTTGGCGGCTAGCGCCACCCGGAGTTCGCTATAAAGCTCTAGATCAGGGACCTAGCCCCATCCTCGCTGCATGATTCACGATCAAAAATTTGTCGTCGAACCCGCCGCCCCCGCGATCGCCCGGGCGTAACCTAACAATCTGATTCAGACCGCTGATCGTTGCGCGCCGACCCAAACGAGGGTCCCCCCTGGAGCCGCCGATGTCCGAGTGGACACCAAGACAGAGCGCCGACCTTTACAGGGTCAACGAATGGGGCACGGGATTTTTCTCCGTCTCAGAAAACGGGAATCTCCTCGTCCATCCGCGCCTGTCCGAAACGAACCCGACCGCGAGGGTCGAGGCCGGCGCTTCGGCGCCACAGGGAACGATCGACCTTCCCAAGCTTGTTGGCGAACTCGAGCGGCGCGGGCTTCGTCGTCCGATGTTGATCCGCTTTTCCGACATTCTCGCGACGCGCATAGAGGCTTTGGCGACCTGCTTTTTGGAAGCGATCGCCGAGCACGGATACGAGGGGCAGTGGCGCGGCGTCTATCCGATCAAAGTGAACCAGCAGGCTCACGTCGTCGAAGAGATCATCGAGTTTGGCGCTCCTTTCGGCGTCGGCCTTGAAGCCGGCAGTAAGCCCGAACTGCTGATCGCTCTCGCGCTGCTCGACACCCAAGACGCACTACTCATCTGCAACGGCTACAAGGACCGCGCCTACATAGAGCTCGCCCTCCTCGCCCAACGTCTCGGTCGAAATACAATTATCGTCGTCGACCGCTATCACGAAATCGAGCTCATCGTGAAAGCTGCAGCAGCACTTGGCATCCGGCCGCATATCGGACTGCGGGCTCGACTCTCGACGGTCGGCGCCGGGCGATGGATCGAATCTTCTGGCGAACGGTCGAAGTTCGGACTCTCCGCCGACGAGTTAGTTCGAGCCATAGATCGGCTCCGATCCGAGGACCTGCTCGGTTGTATAGAGCTGCTTCATTTCCACATGGGCTCTCAGATCACTTCGATCCGCGCGCACAAAGAAGCGCTCCGCGAGGCGATGCGAATCTATGTAGGCCTGCATAATTTAGGAGCCTCGAATCTTCATATTCTCGACGTGGGCGGCGGATTAGGCGTCGACTATATCGGCGCTGGAACCGATGATCCTTCGTCGATGAACTACTCCATGCAGGAGTACGCGAACGACATCGTCTTTGCCGCGGGACAAGCCTGCTCGGAAGCCGGCATCCCTAACCCCGACATCGTCACCGAATCCGGTCGGGCGATGGTCGCGCATCAATCGGTGCTCGTATTCGATGTCATTGGTGTCAATCGAGACCAAACCCCCTCGAGCAGTGTGCCGTGTCTCCCCGACGACCACGCGGTTCTGCACTCTCTCTATGAGACGGTGGCGAACATCACGCCGGATACGCTTTCCGAGCGCTACCACGACTTACTTCACGACCGTGATGAAGCCGCTTCGCTCTTCTCGCTTGGCTACCTCGACCTCAAGGGACGAGCGACTTCAGAGCGACTCTTTCATGCCGGCTGCGTGCAGATCGGCGCGATATTGCAACAGCTAGGCGAGACACCGGAAGAGTTCGAAGACCTAACAAACATACTCACGGATACGTATTTCGGAAACTTCTCAATTTTCCAATCCGCTCCTGACGCTTGGGCGATCAAACAGGTTTTCCCCGTGATGCCGATTCATCGCCTCGGCGAAGAACCGTCGAGAAACGGCATCATCGTTGACTTAACCTGCGACTCTGATGGTCGCCTCGATCGTTTCATCGGCGAAAGCGAAGAACAGAACACGCTCCGCTTGCATCCCTGGAACGGCGAGCCCTATTTTCTCGCTGTCTTCCTAGTCGGCGCCTACCAGGAAATTCTCGGCGACCTGCACAACCTCTTCGGCGATACCGATGCAGTTCATGTCCGGCTCGACGACGAGGGAGGCTATTCGATTAAACACTACGTCGAAGGCGATGCCGTGACAGAAGTGCTCTCCTACGTCCAATACGAAAAGCGCGCCCTCTCTGAGCGGGTTCGTAAGACAATCGAGCGTTCCCTCAGGCAAGGTCATATTAGTCTCGAGGATTCGGCGCGCCTTCGCCGCCGCTACGACCAGGGCCTGGCCGACTACACCTACCTGTCGAATGACGACTGATACGAGCGATCGAACTCGCTGACGATCTATCCAATGACTGCTGAAGGCTGTCTGGTGACGACTCAAGGCTCCCACCTAATAAGGACTCGACTGTTGGCCGCACCCAAGACTACGAAGAAAAAGGGCGATGCCCGTGTCTACTCCTGGAACGTCAACGGAATTCGCGCGTCGACGAAGAAGGGACTCGATCGATGGGTTGAGCAGTCGAACGCAGAGATCATCGGCCTACAAGAAGTGCGGGCCGATCTCTCCTCAATCCCCGAAGAAATCCTCGCTCTCAAAGACTATCAACAGCACTACGTCGCGGCCGAGAAGAAGGGCTATTCCGGCGTGGGGATGCTGTCTCGCCGTAAGCCCGACCGGTTGGACACGAGCCTCGGCGAAGAGCGTTTCGATTCAGAGGGGCGACTTCAAGTCGCTCGCTTCGGACGGCTCGTCGTCGCAAACGGCTACTTCCCCAACGGCTCGGGCAAGAACCGCAGCAACGATCGCGTGCCCTACAAGCTCGACTGGTACCGCGCCCTCTTCGAGCGCGTCGAAAAATGGCGCCGCGGTGGCTACCGCGTCCTCGTGATGGGCGACTACAACACCGCGCATAAGGACATCGATCTCGCGCGCCCCAAAGACAACCGCAAAACATCCGGCTTCCTGGCCGAAGAGCGTGAAGAACTCGACCGCTGGATCGAGGCTGGTTGGATTGACACTTTCAGAGCCTTCGAACCCGGCCCCGACCACTACTCCTGGTGGAGTCAGCGTTTCGGTGTGCGCGCCAAAAACATCGGCTGGCGGATCGACTATATCCTCGCCTCGCCCTCAGCCATGCCCTTTGTCCGCAACGCATTCATCGAGCCCGACACTCTCGGCTCCGATCACTGCCCGATCGGCGTTGATGTCGACCCAGCCATCTTCGACTAGCAGGTGCTTTCCTCGAATCGCTCTGGACACGCGGCGTATAGGCAACGCAAAGCCTCGCGCCAATCTCTCTCGTGGTGATCGGGATTCCAGCTGGGGCTCAGCTGGCCTAGCCCTTCGATCCTATATTGCGCGTCGACGCCGACCAGAGACGGGAACAGGCGGAGAGCGACTCCGAGTCCGCTGCCACTCTGCTACCCACTGACACGGGAGCCGTGCGTATTGAGCTTCCAATAGACCATCGAACGGAAATTTATCATGGGCAGCCTCACCAAAGACCAAATCGATCACTATTGGCGCGAGGGCTACGTCATTGTCCCGAAGGTCCTCGAACCCGATGAAATCAATCGCTACCTCATACGAGCGCGGGACATCGTCTTAGGCGACCACCCCGAGGAAGCCGCGAACCGAGTCATCAAAGACATCGCCTTCGCGAAGAAGCTGCTTCCCATGCCAGAAGATCCGGAGCATGCGATCTGGAAGCTCATCAATCCGGACCGCTTCGATACAACTTTCAAAGAAGCGCTGCGTTTCCCACGAGTGCTCGACGCCGTCGAATCCCTGATCGGCGAAGACCTCATGGCCTTCCTGTTGATGTTCATCTACAAGCCTCCGGGCGTGGCGAAGGCCGTTCATCCCTTTCATCAGGACGCCGCGTACTTCATGTTCAAGCCGCAGGACCGATGCTTAGGCGTATGGATCCCGCTTGACCCCGTGAACGAAGAGAACGGATCCCTCTCGATTGTTCCGCGCTCCCATGAACTCGAAGTCCAAGACCACCTTGTTAAGGACGGCATTAACTTCGGAGCCCTCGCCGCAAGCGGAATCGAAAACAACCCCGAGTTCCATGAGAAGGCGATCACGCTCACGATGGAACCCGGTGAGTGCCTGCTCTTTAACACGCGTTTGCTTCATCGCAGCGGCGGGAACCGAACGCAAAGCCATCGTCGCGTCATCACGCTGCACATGGCGAGCACCACATGCGAAATGACGGGACCCGGGCTCAGTGAGTACGCTTTCAACCACGTTCGTGGTCAACTGCATGAAGGGTGCTTGCAACCCGTCGAATCGCCGACCCTCAAACTCGAAAACAGGTTGCTCGAAGAGCGATTCAGTCCAACGAGCAAGTCGTCTACCGAAGACAAGTCCGAGCGCAGTATCGACTAACTTTCGACTTCCGCCATCAAAGCCTCACGCTCGTATTCACGAAGCGATGCGAACCTAGCGAAGCCGCCTTCAAGAGTGTCTCGATTCGAAAGACAACTGATCATGCAGCTCTGCTCGAACCAGCCGATCCAGGTCGTCAAAGCCTCGAGCGGGTTGGCTGCGCCAGGAACGAACTGCAGGGGATCGAAGGAGTCGCTTCGGAATCGAATCAGTTTCATTGGCTCCGATAGCCCCGCTGTCCAGTTCAGCACGAAGTCAAGCAGCAAGACCGGACGCGGCCCAAGACCGTCGACCGCGGCAACCGAGATCGCTTGGATTCTAGACAGCGGCAGTTTCGACTTCCCGCGGCCCCTCGCGTCGATTGCGATCCATTCCGCGGAGGCTTGAATCGGGACGGCTTCAATCGCTTTCAGTCCGCGTAGCTGCAAGACTCGCGGCGCTTGGTCTTCTACAGCAATGGCGCCACTGCCCCCACCAAAGGCGCTCTCAGTGCGTCCTGTCGGAGGCATGGAAGGTGTGGCGGGTACATCGAAGGTATAGGATGTGTGGAAGAACGCGGTCCGCTGATCGGACACCGGTGCTAAAGCATCGGCAACGCCTCTCGTAGCGATCGGGCTGGTCAGCTCATCAGTCGCGTCGATTAGCGGCGTGAAGTCGGAAAAGGTCTCGTCAGCGCGAAGATCCACGAGATCGGGCTCCTTTGATCCCAGAGCAAAGTCACAGCCCAGATCCGGCGTTTCGAGATCCCCTAGTTCATTCAGATCTCCTTCGAGATCTTCATATTTAAGCGACGAGCCTGGGTCAGGGGGCGCATCTTGATTGAGGCTCGCAGGGTCATTTCGCTGGGACGACATGTCGCCGTTCGCGGGTGCCTCATCCCGCGCGTCGACGGCCAACGGTTCCATCGAGAGAGCCCCTGCGTCGAGCGCTTGATCCGCCAGTGCCGCTTTATTCGGAGCGCTCGCGCCTAGCGGCGAATCCGGAAATTCCTGATCGAGGTCAAGCGGGAAGGAAGTCGTCTCAATTGTCTGATGCTCCGCGTTCACGCCTCGATCCCACTCAGAGCGAGAGTTTGCAGGAACCTTAAGACTAGCCATAGGCATGGCCGCATCCGACACTGCAACGATCAGCTCGAGCTCCGCCCGAATCTTCGATTCTAGACCAGAATCTGCCAAGGCGAACATCGCCGCTCTTCGCGTTAGGCCTTCATCAAGATCCCGAGCGAGATGAACGACGCGAATCGCATGTGCGGAAGACGCACCCGCTTCGAGTGCACTACGCATAGAGAAGAGTGCCTGTTCTGCATACCCCGATTCAAGTAGTGCCTCGGACAAGCGAACCAAAGCCGTCGGCTCGAGTCCAGGTTTGCATTCCTTGCAAGCGAGGGGCAACCAGTAGTCGACGGCGCGCGTGAACTCGCCCTTATGCAGAGCAATGCGAAGCGAGGGAAGAATTGCACTTGCAGCAGCTTCTGGTTGCGCCACTTCCACCGCGATATCAAAGAATGCTTCGCTGACTGCTTGGTTGTCGGGCTCTTCGCGCCAAGCGGCTTGAATCAGATCAAAGGCCTGATTGAGATCTCCTTCGGATCGAAGACCTGCGGCCCGCACGATCACAGGGTGCGGGACAGAAGCGCTCGTATTCCGACTACGATCGCTAAACTTCGCTTCGACGTTCATCAAGCGAAGCGCACCAGCGCAAGCCGCTCCGAGTCCGATTGCGGCAATTAAGGTGGCCCACGGAACCGATCCCAGATCATCGATCCAAAAGTTCCGAACTACAAAGGCTTCAAGTGCCAACCAACCAGGTAGTAGAATCCATCCCGGAAGCACGAAATAGCCACCAAGACCACGGATGAAGTAGGCTCCTAAAAGTGCGCCAGAAAGGCCACCGGCCCCGATCCAGGGAACACCCGAAGACCCGTCTAGCAATCGATAGGCTTGTGCCGTTGCGGGAATACTCGCAATTACGAAACTGGCAAAAACCGGAGATCCCCATGATCGTTCTAAGGGCGCACCGACCAACAACAGCACGAGGCATGACAGAATGACGCCTGCAAATGCTTGATGGATGAATGCATGGGTAACGTAGTCGCGAGTTTCGGTTTGTGCGTCAAGCACGCCGAAGCGCCAGGAGGGGTCCGAGGTAAGACGCGCTTCGTATGCGCCTTCGACCAAAACATCGAGTCTCGCCTGCGAACGAGCGAGCGGTCTCGACGGAAGCTCTATTCTGCGCGATGCAGAATCGGAAGCCTCTTCGGTCTCCCGCAATTCCGCGACCCAAACCGCGTCGAGCAGAAATTCGCCGAGCGGATCGACATCAAGCCCGGGATTGCGTACAAAATAGTCGCGCGCTTCTTCCCGCGCATTTTCGAAACGAGCGGCCGCAGCATCCTGGTCCGACAACTCGGACAAGATGAACGGCACCGCGGCGATCGCAGTCGCGAAGAGCAGACTCACGATCGGCGTTTTTTGCAGCCAACCCAATATGCCCACCTCCCACTACATTCCGAATCGCACGCGGACCTTCGCCCTATTGCCAAAAGCTCCCCTGCTCAACGGATAAATGGGGAAATTTCCTTAGTCCCAATCCGTGTGTCGGGTCACCGCAGCCGGCGTGCGCCCCTCGCCGCCGGACGAGACCTGCACATTTGCCGAAATGTTGCGTCGTTATTGCAGCGCTCCGTACTCTTGGTCCTCGTGCTGTGCCTTGGTTGCGACCAGGATGGGCCGCCCGTCACAGACGAGAACCTGAGCATCTCGGATGAAACCCCGATTCTACCTGGCGTTCCTTGGTTCGAGCTCCCCGGCGACTGGTCCGAGCAACACCCGCTCGTGTCCCCTAACGCGAAGTTAGAGAGCCATTGGATGGCGATGGCAGAAAAGCTCATGCCTCTCCATGCTGGAGATGGCGGGGGACGTGCTTGGCTGAAATCCGTTCGCAGTATTCCGTTGAGGGAACTCGAATGGAGTCACGAGCCGCCCACAAATGAGCGTGCCCCGCAACAAAAACGCCCGGCACTCGCCAATGAGCGCGCCCCGCAACAAAAACGCCCGGCACTCGCCGTCGGTAGTCGCCATCAGTTCGAGGTTATTTTCGAAGTTGGTCCAGAAGGCATCCAGGAAGGCGGGCTGCTTTTTCTGAGCGCAGAACCATTTTGGGAATGGAGCAAAGCGCAGGCCACACGTCAGGCTGCGGACGGCTTTACAACCGCTCGGCTGCTTTCGAATGGGGCGGAGCTCTTGCCCTTGGATGTCGGTGCTGGCTTCGAAGTACGGGGCGGTGACCTTCTGCCTGGCGAGCGAATCGAGTTCATCTACGGGGCGGGAGAAACCGGGGCGCGCGTCGATCGATACGCCGAGCGAAATGCGGAAATCCTGATTGCAGTCGACGCGGACGGAGACGGAATGCGAGGATGGATCGACGACACACCGCGACTCGACATCATTGCTCGCTCAGGATCGCGCCTAGTCGCCTTCGGGCCGGCCGAAATCGCTCCGAACCAACCCTTCGAGATTTCCGTATCCATCACCGATACTCTCGGGAATCGCGCGGCTTGGCCTAACAAGTTTCGCGAAGCCGGGAATCTTGACGACTCGGGGGCGGAGTTCGAGCTCGTTGTGCTCGACCAATCGACATTAGGCCTGCAACAGTCAAAGACATTCATCATTCCGCCCGCTTCCATAGAGTTGCCATGGATCCTTCGCTGCCATCCTTCACCTGGCACGGGCACGCTCCGCCTGCAGATGCGTGGTCGCGGCGTCCTCGAAGGGCTCGCAAGCGATCTGCCACCAATCGTCGTCCGCGAATCCGACACACGGCTAGTATGGGGCGACCTTCATGGCCACACGACCCTCTCCGACGGAACGGGAACTCCTGAGGACTACCTCGCCTACGCTCGCGATGTTGCACGACTTGATGTCATTGCCCTCACGGATCATGACCATTGGGGGCCGCGACCACTCGACGATGATCCATTAGCCGTATCCGAACTCTTCGAAATAATTGATGACGCAGAACGGGCCGGTCGCTTCGTTACGCTGCCCGGCTACGAATGGACGAATTGGATTCATGGACATCGTCACGTCCTCTATTTCGATGAGGCGGATGACGAAACCGCATCACGAAAAATTTTCTCTGCACTCGATCCCGAAACCGATCGCCCCGATGAGCTCTGGAGCGCGTTGCGCGGACGCCGAGCCCTCACCTTCGCGCATCACTCGGCCGGCGAGCCCGTCGCAGTCAATTGGGCATACGCTCCTGATCCCGAACTCGAGCCGATCACCGAGATCGCGTCCGTGCACGGCCAGAGTGAATCTGCCTATGTGAAGGGCGCCGTGCGGGGCGGGATCCCGGGGTACTTCGTCCTCGACACGCTTATGCAGGGGTACCGCTTCGGATTCATAGGAAGCGGGGATTCCCATGATGGGCATCCAGGGCTCGCTCATTTAGCAGCGGGGCAAGGCGGACTCGCAGGAATTTTCACCACGGAGCTCGACCGCGCGAATATTCTGAGCGCGCTCCGTAAGCGGCAGACGTTCGCGACGAATGGAATTCGTCCGTGGCTTGAGGTGTTTATCGACGGCTCACGAATGGGGCAAACAATCGTCGAACCGGAGCACGAAAGCAGCCAACGAATTCGCATCAGCTACGAAGCAACCGCCCCGCTTGAGCGTATCGAAATAGTCCGCTCGGGCCGAGTTGCGACCGTACTCATTCCCGAGGAAGATGCCTTAAGCCTAACGATTGAACGCGAAATCCCGTCTCTCTCAGCCGGTGACTTTCACTACGTCCGGTTTGTAGAACGCGGCGGTGGGATGGCTTGGTCGAGCCCAATCTACGTCGATCCACGCTAGTCGGAACGAACCAGATCGGAGCGCGAAAGCACTACTGCAGCTAGAAGCGGCTAGAGTCGGAAGCGACCGATCTCTTGCTCGAGTCTCTGCGCAAGATCGGGCAGATCGGCCACGATTGCGGCCGCTGGGCCCGCGAGACCTATGGCAGTTAAGCGGCGATTAAGGGACGGATCAGTCGCGGGAAAACCTCCGAGCTAGAAGTCCGCTTGGCCCGGCGTTCGCGGGAATGGAATGACATCGCGGATATTGGCCATTCCAGTCATAAACTGCACGATTCGCTCGAAGCCAAGACCGAAGCCCGCATGGGGGACGCTTCCGTAGCGACGAAGATCGAGATACCACCAGTAGTCATCGGGCTCGAGTCCTTGGCCGCGAATCGTTGACTCGAGCACATCCAGCCGATGCTCCCTTTGAGAGCCGCCAATAATTTCTCCGACTCCACCGACTAACACATCCATCGCGGCGACCGTCTGCTCGTCGTCGTTTTGGTACATGTAGAAGGCTTTGATGTCCTTCGGCCAATCCGTCACGATCACTGGGCAGCCTGCGTGCTTCTCCGTAAGCCAGCGCTCGTGTTCACTCTGCAAGTCGAGACCAAAGCCGACGGGAAACTCGAAGGGTTCGCCGGACGCCTCCAAGATCGAGACAGCCTCGCGATAGGGGATTCGCTCGAAAGGCTTTTCGATCACGGTGTTCATCCGGTTGATCGCTTCCGATTCTATGCGCTTAGCAAAGAACGCCATGTCGTCTTCGCAGCGATCGAGAACCTTCGCAAAGACGAATTTAAGGAAGCGCTCGGAAAGATCTGCAAGATCGTTCAAGTCATAGAAGGCCGCTTCGGGCTCAACCATCCAGAACTCGGCAAGATGGCGCGCAGTATTTGAATTTTCTGCGCGAAAAGTCGGACCAAAGCTATACACGCGTGAAAGCGCGAGGGCACCGATCTCGGCTTCGAGTTGGCCAGAGACGGTCAGGAAAGTGGGACGCCCAAAGAAATCCTGTGCGTCGTCGATGGCACCCTTCTCGTCCCGAGGCGGGTCACCTATCGGCAAAGTCGTCACGCGAAACATTTCGCCCGCGCCCTCTGCGTCGGAGGCTGTCACGATAGGCGTATGGAGGTAGAAGAAATCTTCCTGCTGAAAAAACTCATGGATCGCCATCGAAGCGGCGTTCCGCACTCGCAGCACAGCCCCGATCGTATTCGTTCGCGGCCGCAGATGGGCGATTGTGCGAAGAAACTCGAAACTGTGCCGCTTCTTCTGGAGCGGATAGTCCTCCCCGGCCTCCCCTACGAGCTCAACGACGGTCGCGTGAAACTCAAAGCGCTGGCCTTTTCCCGGGGATTCGACAACAGCTCCGCGTGCCTCAACTGAACATCCCGTCGACAGCTGCCGAACAACGTCTTCGTAGCCCTCGGTGTCCGGATTCGCGACGACCTGCATTCCGTCCATACACGAGCCATCGGAGACATCCAGAAAGGAAACGCCCTTTCCGTGCCGGACTGTGCGCAGCCAGCCGCGCACGACGCCCTCTCCGCCTGCAGTTTCTCGTCCCAACATCCTTCGAATCGATTCAGCCATCGATATCACCCCCGACCGGAAGAGTACCCGGGAAGCCGGGTGGACCGCTATCGTGCTCACCCAAGACTCGCTTTTTAAGTTAGGAGCCCCCGGTGGGCACGACTCGTGCTGTGAAAAATCGACTATGACAATTAACTGGTTCCCCGGTCATATGAATCGCGCACGGCGCGAAATCGCTTCGGCGATTACAAAAAGCGACGTCGTCGTTGAACTCGTCGATGCCCGATTGCCCCGATCGAGTCGAAACCCTCTGCTCGGACAACTCGCCGAGGGCAAACCTGTTCTAACGCTCTTCACAAAGTCGGATCTAGCGGATGAATCTGTGACCCAGGAATGGCTCGACGCTTGGGACGGACCGCGCCCCCTCGATCTAGTCATGACAGATCAACGCAGCGTGAAGCGGATTCCCGCGAGGTGCCGAGAACTCGCACCGAATCGCGGCGGCCCGGGTCGAACGCTAAAGATTCTCATCGTCGGCATCCCGAACGTCGGCAAATCGACGCTGATCAATTCGCTTACGGGACGCAAAATTGCCAAGGTCGGCGATCGGCCGGCAGTGACCCGACGCGCACAACGCGTCGAACTCGATCACGACCTTTCGATCTTCGATTCGCCGGGCGTACTTTGGCCGAAGCTCGATGATCAAGAAGGGGCTAGACGACTCGCGGCCAGCGGCGCTATCGGAGAAAACGCCTTTGAAATGCTCGACGTCGCTGGTTGGGCTGTCTGCTTCGTGGCGGACCGCTACCCGGAACTCTTAGCCGCGCGTTTTGACCTCGGAGATGAAGTCGAAGAGATCATCGCCCGCACTTCACCCGACCGCGAGGACGCGACCCGCTCCATCGAACTCCTCGAAGCCGTTGGCCGACGCAGAGGAGCGCTCAGGTCGGGAGGGCACGTTGACTTAGACCGCGCGGCAGATGTTTTTCTGCGCGATCTACGTGCCGCGAAAGTCGGCGCAATCAGCTACGAGCGGCCTTCGGACATCTCGAGTTCTTCGATCAACTGAACGTAGGAGCGGTGTCGGCGTTCATCAACGTCGCCGCACTCTACCGCGGCAAGAATCGCGCAGTCCGGCTCAGTGCGATGCAGACAATCGCGGAACCTACAGCCGGCCTCACCCGCCCCTTCGAAACCCGGAAAATGCGTCGCGGCATCCAAGGGATCCAGATCCACAGCGATAAAGTCCTTAAAGCCCGCCGTATCGACCAAGGTGCCACCGCCTACTAAGGAATGCAGCGTTGCAGTCGTCGTCGTGTGCCGCCCCTTTCCGCTTCCACGATTCAACTCGCCTACGCGAAGTGCTAGATCTGGAACGAGCACGTTCAAAAGAGAGCTTTTCCCGACGCCGGAAGGACCGACGAAAGCACCCAATTTGCCTTCAGGCGGCATCGTCGCCTCCTCTACCGAGTCATCCGCCAGCAGTGCCTTCACGAGATCGACGTTCTCGCCGCTTTGAGCTGATACGCGGAGTAAGGGAGCCGAGGGGCCGTAGATCTCCGCTAGGCGATTACCTAACACGTTATCTTCATCAAGGTCTATCTTGTTAAGCACAAGAAAGGGCTCGATTCCTGCGGCTCGGGCGATCACAAAACCACGGTCGATATACCCAGGAGGCTCACGCGGCACCGGCGCCACGACCACACCGAGATAGTCGAGGTTCGTTGCGATCGTTCGCTCGCGACCGCGCGGATCCCGGCGACGTAGAATGCCGTGGGCGGGTTCAACACCAAGCCGGCCACCCGCGACCTGAACTCGGTCTCCCACGACTGCCCTTTGCTCTGGCTGGAGCCAGACCTGCTTCTCTTCTCCGGACTCGAAACGGACGAGTACCGCCACTCCGTGGTGTGCAACGACGCGAGCCGCCCGACCGTCGACGATAGATTCGGCAGTGATTACAGACTCATCTACCTCTGGATTCTTCCGGCCGCTCTTGCGGTACGGCTTCCTTCGCTTCTTTCCGGGTCGTTTATTTTCGGCCAATCTCAATCCGCCCAGAGCCGCTCGGCCAAGCCCGAGTCGCGTTGAATCCGTCGCCCCATCATCGCACGGATTGCGGATTCACTCGCATGCACGCGTAAAGTCGTCCGCGCTCGGGTGACCCCGGTGTAAAAAAGCTCGCGAGTCATGATCGGCGAGGCGAAGTCCCCGAGAACGAGATCCACGAAATCGAATTCTGATCCCTGGCTTTTGTGAATGCTCATCGCAATCGCACTCTCATGCGAAGGAAGCCGCCCCGCAGCCATAGCGCGCACGCCTCCCGCGCCATCGGGAAAGAGCGCGCGCAAACCGGCGGCGGTCTCTTCGACCAACCCGACGTCCCCGTTCCACAAGTCTTGATCCGGCGCATTCTGGGTCACGAGCAGAAGTCGTCCTCGCCACCACCCCGCCTGGGCTCGGGTAAGACGCGCCGCAGCCCCCGCATCATCCAGCCGAGCACTCAGAGTCTCGACACCGAAGGGCCCTTTTCTATGCGCACATAGCACTCGGTAGACCGCCATCTGCTCAAGCTTTTCGTGCATTTCGGCAGCGCCTTTGATCGCGTCGTGTAGCCCGTGGCTCTGTTCGACCAATCGCGCCGCAACAATATCACCACTCTCAAGATCAACTCGCGAAATCTCCGGATGCTCAGGATCTGCGAGAAGCGCGAGCGTGGTATCGGCATCTCCCTCGCGAATCGCAGCAGCGAGTCGCCCGATCCCACTCGACGCACTGAATCTATGACTTTGAGTGAGCTGTGCTTGGGCCACCCCTAGCGGGTGCTTCGAATCACGCCCCGCGCATAGTTCGCTCAACACAGCCCCCGAGTCGACCGACGCCAACTGATCCGGATCGCCTAACAAAATAACTCTAGGCACCGCTTCGCATGCCGCGAAAAGCCGATTCATCATCCCTAGATCGACCATCGAGGCTTCATCGACAACGACAACATCCGCTTCGATCGCAATCTTTTCAGGGCGCCCAAAAGCGTCGACCCGGGTTTGACGATGTAATGCGCGATAAATTGTCTCAGCGATATAGGGATTAGCTGAAGCCGCGGCTGATCCGCCGGTCGGGACTCCGAGAGAGGCTGCGCCTCGCGCAAGCGAGACCGAAAGCGCCGCAGCGGCTTTACCCGTCGGTGCTAATAGCTTGACCCTAGGTGGCCGTTCCCCCACCGAATCCGCGTGTTCAAGCAGAAGCGCAATCAACCTCGCGACCATCGTGGTCTTTCCGGTCCCCGGCCCCCCCGTCACGATCGCTATGCGGCCTTCGAGTCCGACCCTAAGTGCGGACCTCGCAGCCTCGTCCCCGGGGCTCTTTCCTGGTGCTAGTCGACTAATTGCGGCCTCAACCCATGCCGAGTCGAGCTCAAACCCGCCATCCTCGGCACGCTGACGCAACCGATCCGCGAGTTCGCATTCGTCTCGATACGCACGGGATAAATAGAGCCGTCCTTGTTCGTCCAAAATCAGGGGACGAGGCTTTCCATCCCTCTCTAAGACGCCGACTTGCACCAGTTCGCTATCACGCAAGGATTCGAGCCAAGCTTCTAGACTGTCGTGGGTCTGCAGAATCGAAGCCGTGTGCACAACGCCCGCGACCTCCACGATAATTCCTTCCTCAGCCAATCGGTTGAGGTCTGCGCAGACATGTCCGGCCGCTTCTTGCCGAGAAGCCAAAGCAAGCGCCCATTCAATCGAATCTGACCGGGCATCGAAGATCTCGGCAACGCGACGTGCAAATTGGCGATCGAGCGAAGATATCCAGCCTGCCGCGAACGCCTGGTCGAGCAAGTAAGCCGACGCCGAATCGCGCTTCTTAGTTCTGTCTGCGGAAGCATCCGCAGGCCGTGCTTCAAAGAGACTCAACTTCGCGACTCCCGACCGAAGCCCATAAGCGCCGACATCCCCTCAATAATTTGCCGAGGCGGTCGATCAAAAAACACACCACAGCCCTCTTCGTGGCTCTCCGCAAAGCCGCGCAAGAAGAGATAGTAGGCCCCGCCGAAATCCACGTCGTAATCGTAGCCTTCGAGTCGCTCCCGAAGATGTCGATCCAAAGCCACCGCATAAAGTAGGTACTGCAGCACGTAGTCGTGACTGATCATCGGCTTGACGAGGGCGTCGCCGCGGTAGTCCGCCTGATGATTTCCGAGATGATTCGATTTGTAATCGACGAGGAAATAGTGCTCGCCGTCAAAGAAAACAGCATCGATAAACCCGCGCAAGAAGCCCGTAAGCTGATTAAATCCGAGTCCCCGGGCACGCTCCGCATAATCCCGCAGCGGGCTCCCATCCGGTGCCTGCATCAATAGATCCGCGAGCGCGTTCGGATCGAAACCACGCCCCGATTCATCTCCAGGGGTCACCAAGGTGAATTCGATCTCCGGTCGAAACTGACCTGGCTTAACGTCTCCCAAGCAAAAGGGTGTGGGCGTGCTGCGTAGCGGCGTACGCGCGACAGAGTTCACCACATGCAGGACCTGGTCTGCGTAGCCGTCGTCGAGACCGTTACGCGCCAGCCGATCCACGGCGGCCTTCCTAAGTACCTCTTCAGGCACACGGCCCGCAGCAACGTCGGCAAGATCAACGCGCTCAAGCACATCGTGCAGGAGCGTCCCCGCCTCGGCGCCCCGCGGAAACGCATCCATTTCCGCCGCGAGATCCGGGGTGGCCTCTTCGGTCCCGTCCGGCTCCTCCAGCTCGAAGCTCATAGCGCCATCGCGATTGATATTGGCGTCCAGATCGCGCCCCTCGATTTCGAGCCCCGAGGCAAGCGGCGTGGTTCTATGCCCCTCTCGCGTTAATGCCGAAAAACTCGTCGTGCGAATCGAGGCGCCCAGTCTCCGCTGCGGTGCCTGATGGTCTAGCGCCGGCGTATCCAGTGCCGGCGGTTCCCATCGATCAATTGGGTCGAAACTAGCATCCTCGATCGAAATCGCGTTCGCGCATCCTGAAGCCTCGACCCGAGCCACGAGCCCACCCCACATTCCGCGCCAATCTCCGTCGGTCCATTTCTTGCGGCGCTCGGCTGCCTGCTTTCGGTCGAGTCCCTCCGTCACCGCCGACTGATCGAGTAGCCATGCAAGCGGCGACTCTTGCGCACCCTTGAACGCGCCCCAGCCAACGATGCACTGGTGGCGTGCTCGAGTGAGCCCGACATAGAGCAAGCGAAGTTGCTCTGAAAACGCTTCATCTCGACCCTGGGCAACATGCTCCGCATAAGCAGCATGCCCGGATAGATCCATCGTCCTACGCCCCGAAACAGCATCATGAAATCGAATTGGCGGATTTTGAGTCTCGCCTTTCGCTGCAGACGATTCCGTTGGCCCTCGCCCCGATGCATCCTCCCAAAGGCTCGGCAGAATTACGATCGGATACTCAAGGCCCTTGCTTCTATGCAGAGTGACTAGAGATACGGCCTCGTCGTCTCGTTCGAGACGCAGAAGCGAGGCCTCGCTTCCGAAAACCGCTCGAGCAGTCTCGGAAGCAATCGCCCTCTCGAGTGCAGAGACTAGCCCCGAACGAGATGGCGAGCGCTCGCTCGCGACGTACTGAAGCAACTCCGCTAAGTGGAGCCAATTTGTTAAGCGGCGTTCCCCGTCCAGATAACCCAATAGCCGTGCGGTCACGCCTTCTCTACGTCGCCAGGTTTCAAAGGCGCGACTAAATCCGTACTGCGACCAGAGGCGTCCGTATTCTGCAAAGCGCTCCGACGTCTCCACGAGTTCCCGGGAATCATCTCGATAGAGAGTAAGTTCCGAAGCGGAAATGCCATGGGCGCCCGATGCCAGCGCACTGCGAAGAGTTCCCGGATCTCCGGATCGCAACATCGCCCGTAGGACGCATGCGAGTTCCCATGCCTCTCGAGACTCAAAGACGTCCGCATCGCCGCGATCAACACACGGGATTCCTACGGATTCAAGCGCCTGCCGCGCGTGCTTGAGTTCAATCTTCCGACGACATAACACAGCGATATCCGAGGGATTTACCGAGCGCCCATCGATCGTGGCTCCGGATTCGAGCAATCGAACCACATCCGTCGCCATAGCGTGCATCAGCCGGGTGCGGCCGTAGCGAACCGCCATAGCGGACGTCTCCGAAAAAGATTCTCCAGTTGCTTCCGACATCTGCTCTCGGTCGGCAAATAATACCCGGAGCCCCGCCGAGGGACGCTCCGCCGAGTCAAAGCCCGCAATCGCCTCTCTGCGCGGCGCAACCGGATCGAACTTGATCTCTTCTAACTGAAACGCTTCGAGACGCGCGGCGAAGATGCCATTAGTCGATTCGATCAGGCCTGGATCTGATCGATAGTTGGTCCCCAATCCGTAGGCTGCTTCGCCAGCGTCGGCGCGAGCTGAGAGGTAGGTGAATACGTCGGCTCCGCGAAACGAGTAGATCGCTTGTTTCGGATCCCCAATCAATACAAGTCCGCGGGCACTCTCATCGGGCTTGCTAGCCGCTTCGTGCCAGACCTGTCGAAAGACATCGTATTGGACCGGATCCGTGTCTTGAAATTCGTCGATCAAGGCAAAACGATAACGAGCCCGAAGGAGCTGCCTAAGCTGCTCGCCGCGCTCGCCTTCGAGCCCGCGACGCAGCTCACTCAACAGGTCATCAAAGAAGAGCTGATGGCGCTCGCCTCGTCGCCGTGCGGCTTCGTCTCTCGCGAAGTCCACGAATTGATGACGAAGCCAGAGCGCTCGTTCGTCGAAGCTCCTTGCAAGATCCGAGACCGCCGCGAAAACGTTATCGAAAGCAGTAAATGCCGGATCAACAGGAGCCTCTCCGTCCTTCTTCGTGATACCCGCGGCTAGACCCGCATTCGTCAGTTTCTCGAAATAGTCAGGCAGTGGCAGAGAAGCGACGCTCTCGTCTTCACCACGCTCCTTAATCGCCGCTGCAAGAGCGTCAAGTTCCGGACTCCATTTCGTCTCGATCGATTTTTTTCGGTACTTATTTCCGTTCAGATCGTTTGGACCTAACAGAGTTGAGATCACCCTGTCTCCGCTCTCACGCCAAACACCAGCCCATTCCCTCAGATAGCCTACAACCCTTTCGACCTGGCCCGTGAGTGCGGACGCTTCATCGCCCGTAGGCGCATCGAGCGAGGGTCGACCCGGCACGACTGGCATCGTTTCGTCCGCCCCGAGCGATCGCAACAGATCGCCGTAGAGCGCGTCTGGCTCAAATTGCCACCGCCGGCCCTTCCCCTCAAGCAGCCACTCAATAAACGCAGGAGGCTCCCCGGCAATCACCCGGCAAAAGAGATCATGCGCAAGCGTTCGCTCAATCGGCTCCGACTGTTCAACGAGTTCGGCATCAAATGCTAGGCCGCTCTCAAAAGCGTTCTCCTGAAGTGTCCTTTGGCAAAATCCATGAATCGTAAAAATCGCCGCCTCATCGAAAGACTGAAGCGCGCTTCTCAACCGGTCGGGCTTGCCGGTCTCCGTCGAACGACGACGCGACATTTCGGCCAAAGCGCGAAGCTGAGTCTCTTCCTCGTCACCGTCTTCTTCATGTGGCGTTCCAGCAACCGATCGCTCGCCGGCCTCGATGGCCTGCTGAATCCGCCCTCGTACACGCTCCCTCAGCTCCGCAGTCGCCGCTGTCGTATAGGTCACAACGAGGATGTCAGCCGGGGCCAGGTCATGCTCGACGAGCAACCGCAGATAGAGCGTCGTCAACGTATAGGTCTTACCGGTGCCAGCGCTCGCCTCGATCAGAGACGTTCCCTGCAGCGGCATGTCCCACGGAAGGAGCGGCTTCATCGGCCCACCACGGATCTCGATGCCAAGAGCGGCTCAAAAAATGCTCTCGCCAAAACATCGAAGCGATAGTCCACGGGCAAGTCGCCACTCGGCTCGAGAGGTGACCACCCTTCCCATAGCCGGCGATTATCGAGATCTTGCTCTGCCTCGGGCATCCCCTGATTCGAGTCACCGCCGTGATAGGCGTGGTGCGCATTACGCCAGGCTAGGTCTTCGTCCTTATTCAAAGCCATTGCGTACACGCGGGAGCTTTCTGCAAAGAATGGAAGCGGCGCGAGATCACTCTTCCATGCCCATTCGAACAAGATCGAAAGTTGGGCCTTCGCATTTTCAACCGGGGCGAATTCAACGACCCGCTCGAGCTTGCCCTTCTTCTCGACGCGCCCAACCAAGACGCTCGTAGGGGCGACAGTGAGCCCCTCTTCCGCGCACGCGCAGAGAAAGAGATGGCGGATCCAAACATCGAGCTCGCCGCGTTTCGCAATGCGCGTGAACGACACCACGAGCCGCCCCTCAGCCGTAAGACCATCCAGCTCACCGATCAAGGTGACTTCACCCAGCCCCTCGGTATTCAGCTGAAGTGCGGCCTCGTGATTTGGGAGCGAGGCGCTCGTTCGGCGGCCCTCCGCCACCCGCGCAATTTCGAGCACTTCCGCACGAAGCGAGCGCGTCGACAACGTTCCGAGCAGCCCACTTGGCACAATAGCCCGGGCCGCCAGTCGATCCGTCGCTTCTTCCGGCGAGGCTCCTCCCGCGAGATCCTCAAGCAGAGCAGCGCCTAACGCGTAACGATCGAGGGGGGCCAGGTCGAGAGGATCGAGATCCTCGGCCGCTTCCTCAAAATGGGGCAAACGTATTCCGAGGCGATCCCGCGTGAAATAGCGTGTCGCCCTCAAAATTCGATGCGCGAGTTCATCTAGCGATAGGGAGCGCGAGGATGACGGCGAATCCTCGCTGCT
>DGPZ01000074.1 GCA_002390675.1 Deltaproteobacteria bacterium UBA4427 | reverse complement strand
TCGCATTGGCGATCGGACTTGTCGGCGTATTCGGGGCGACCGTACCGGCGGGCGCGGGAGACGAAGCGGGTTCTGCGAAGACGGAAGGCGAGGGCGTCGATTACTCACCTTATGTTGGGCGTGACTTGCCCGATCAAGTTTTCTTCGGCGATACCCATCTGCATACGACGAATTCGCCGGACGCCTATCTCTTCGGCGTGAAGCTCGATCCCGATCAGGCGTTTCGGTTCGCCAAGGGCGAGCGCGTCGTTTCTACCCATGGCCTAAATGCCCAGCTTCGTGAGCCCCTAGACTTCTTAGTTGTCTCGGATCACATGGAATATCTCGGCCTCATGTCGCGGCTCTTCGCCGGCGACGAGCAGCTGCTGGCAACGGACTACGGCCGCATGCTTTTCGATAAATCGCAGTCGAGCGAGACGGGCTTCTATGAGGCGGCGATGATCCTGATCGGGGATCTCTCCATGAACCGCCGCAAGATGGACTTGCCCGGACTGGCCGGAGAGATTTGGTCACGGGTTGCCGAGACCGCCGATCGCCACGATCAGCCCGGTGTGTTTACCGCGTTCACGGGCTACGAGTGGACGTCGATGATCGAGGGCGACAACTTACATCGCGTCGTTATCTACAAGGGCCAGGCCGACAAGGCCGGCAGTCGCGTTCCGGCATCGTCCCTCGACAGTCCCGATCCGGAAGATCTTTGGAAGGATATGGCGGCCTACGAGGAAGCGACCGGCGACGATGTACTCGCGATTCCGCATAACGGAAATCTGAGCAACGGGCGCATGTTCAAGACCGAGCGGATTAACGGAAGCGCCTTCGACGCGGAATATGCGCGCGAACGCATCCGCTGGGAGCCGCTCGTTGAAGTGACTCAGATCAAGGGCGACGGGGAAGCGCATCCGACACTCTCACCAAACGATGAATTCGCGAATTACGAGAATTGGGACACCTCAAATTTAGGCGGTACGCAGGCGAAGACCGACGATATGTTGCCCGGCGAATATGCTAGGTCGGCGCTCAAGCTCGGGCTCGAGGTTGAAGCGAAGGTTGGCGTCAATCCGTACCGCTTCGGCATGATCGGAAGCACGGATAGCCACACTGGACTCGCGACCGCGCGCGAAGAGAACTTCTTCGGCAAGCATTCGGGGATGGAGCCGACGCCGACCCGCATGACCGATGCGCTTGCGAAGGTCGGAGACAGCGCCGTCTTTGGCTGGCAGATGGTGGCTTCGGGACTGGCAGCGGTTTGGGCGCCTGAGAATACGCGCGCAGCGATCTTCGATGCGATGGAGCGTCGCGAGACCTTCGCGACAACCGGATCACGGATGCGGGTACGTCTCTTCGCTGGCTTTGATTTCGACTCCGATGATTTAGAAGATCCCGACTGGGCCGTACAAGGCTATGCGAAGGGCGTGCCCATGGGGGGGGTCCTTAACAAGGCGGCTTGGTTTGATCGACCGGGATTCCTTGTTCGTGCTATTCGAGACCCTAAGGGCGCGAACCTCGATCGCATCCAAGTGGTGAAGGGCTGGATGGGGTCCGACGGCGAAAGTCATGAGAAGGTATATAACGTGGCACTTTCTGGCGGTCGCACGCTCGGTCCCGATGGGAAGGCGCCTCCCGTCGGGGACACCGTCGACTTGAAGAACGCGACGTTTACGAACTCGATCGGGGCGGCGATGCTTGAGACGTTCTGGGAAGATCCGGACTTCGATCGCAAACAGAGCGCGTTTTACTACGTCCGCGTGCTCGAGATTCCGACGCCGAGATGGTCTGCGCATGACGCCAAGGTCTTCGGCTCAGATGTCCCTAAGGGCGTAGTGAAAAACACACAGGATCGTGCGTATACGTCGCCGGTCTGGTACGCGCCGAACGAGGAATAGTGCCTAGGCGCTTACCGCGCCTCCACCGAGAGCCAGGCAAGAAGCAGAGCTGGGCGCGATCGGATCGAGCCAGATGTTCGACGTGTCTTACTACTTGGTCTCGGAATGAGAGAAAAGCCTATGAAAATAGGTCGAGCGGAGCCGTGTTGGTAAAAAAGACGGGGAGTAACACAACAAAATACTGTTTTATCTTGCTATTTAGATGCCGCCGGTAGATAGTGTTTTTGCCTAATGTGTAATTGCAGTGACGATAATGTGAATATGTTACGGCGCATTGAGGCACCCACCCAGCTACTGAATCCACAGAACGGGGCTTAATCCAAATGCGACTGCGCAGCCTTTCCCGGCTCACCCTTCTTTTCATGCTATTTGCGACGCCGGCCCTCGCCGTCGACATCAACACACTCAGCGATCTCTACGTCTTCGGCGACAGTCTCGTCGATTCGGGCAACACTCAGAACGCGTTGGGGGGACCCGGCACTACCCCTTGTGCCTTCACGGGAGGCGTCCCTCCGTGTGATCCCGCTCCCGCTTCCTTCGGCTACTCGGATGGCCGATTCACGAACGGACTCACGGGTGCGGACGTGCTCAACCAAGCGATCGACGGAACGAACTCGATCGCCTCGACTGAAGGCGGAACGAACTACTCCTACGGTGGGGCTCGCGCGGTCGGCGGCAGCCTCCCGGACATCGCACTTCAGGTAAACACCTTCCTCTTTGACCAATCCGGCATCGCTGATGCGAACGCCCTTTACCTCATCAACGTGGGTGGCAACGACGTACGTGACCAAGTTCAATCCGTGAACGCAGGAACTTCAACTCTCACGGATCAGCAAGTGATCGACAACGTGCTCGGGGCCATCACCGGTCAAGTCACCGCACTCCAAGCCGCAGGCGCCCAGCACATCCTCGTCAATGGGGTGGGTGATGTCGGCAACATTCCCGAGACTCTTAGCCTCGGTACTGCTGCGGTGGACCACGGCCGTGCCTTGTCCCTTGACCTCAGCACCCAACTCTTCGCCGCCCTTGACGCCAGCGTCTTTACGCTTGACGCGATCGGCCTCTATGACGCGGCGCTCTTGAACCCGGGCTTGTTCGGACTTCCGGCGGGCCTCGATGTTACGGGCTCCTGCCTAACGACGGGCACGCCGCCTAACTGCTCGGGCTTCGCTTTCTTCGATACGGTCCATCCGACCACCGCGCTCGCGACAGTCTTGGGCGATAGCATGATCGCAGCGATTCCTGAGCCGGGAACGGCTCTTCTCCTAGGTCTCGGGCTGATGAGCCTCTCGCGACGGAGCCGTCGCTAGAACGCGGATCTCTAGTCGCAAAAACGTGTGGCATTAAACCGCCGAACGTGATGTTAAGCCGGGGGGAGTCGAAAGACTCTCCCCGGTTTAGTTTATGGAGCCGGCAACGCTTTTGCGCGAGCCAGCGCCGCTGGAACCTTCGACGCCTTAGGCAGATTCGCATAGATAAGCATCTTGCGACGACTCTCGCGGTTCAACGAGTCATGCCTGTAGATTTTAGGGTTAGGTTAGGGCTGTCGCAGCTGCGGCCCGATCCGCGATCCGCGATCAACCCAGGTCAATGCCCGGGTATCCCTCGTCAGCCACTCGTCTAACTATTTTGTTGTATTGCGGAGCGCCGCCCCAGTAGGCCAGGTACCGGACTACGTCTTCGCCGTGTCCCTCGACATTCGCGTTGTAGCCGGTGAACCAACCGCGGCTTCTTCGCATGAGCATTCGTTCTTGAGAGGCGATGACTTCTTCGCCCCATGCCTTCTCGGCCTGCTCACTCGCCTCGAAGCGCGTGACGTTCTTGCTTCTGACGTGCTCGAGAAAGTTTGTCAGCCAATCGACGCCGCTTTCGATCGCGCGGGGGAAGTTTGTTGAGCCGGAAACACTCTGGGGACCGGCGACCATCAACAGGTTCGGGAATCCATGGGTCATGAGCCCGTAGTAGGTGCTCGGCCCGTCACGCCATTTGTCGCCTAGGGCCTCGCCGCCCACACCGCGGATCGTGATCTTGTCCCAGGCGCCGGTCATCGCATCGAAGCCGGTGGCGAACGCCATAACATCGAGGTCGTAGTGTCCGGCGGTCGTCTGGATTCCTTTGGATGTGAACCGTTCGATGGGGGTTTCTGAGAGATCGACGAGATGGACGTTGTCTCGGTTGTACGCCTCGAAATAGTGTGTCTCGAGCGGTAGGCGTTGCGTGGCGAAGCCGTGATCCTTTGGAATCAGCTTCTCGGCGAGGAGAGGATCATTCACGCGCGCGCGAATACGGTTCGCCACGTATTCGGACATCTCGCGGTTGGCTTCCTCGTCGAAGAAAATATCCGCGAAGTTGCTCGCCATGATCGCGAAGCCGGGTGTGTCGTAGAGCTTGTCCCAAAGCGCTTTGCGTTCCTCGGGTGCCACCTTGAAGAACCGGCGTGGCTCGGGGAGGTGGTCGAAGCCCCCACTCGTCACCGCACAGTTCGCGAAGATCTCGTCGTAGCGCGCCCTGATCTTAGCCATCTCCTCGTCAGAAATAGGCGAGTTGTTAAGCGGGGTGCTCCAGTTTGGCCGGCGCTGGAACACGAAGAGCTCATCCACTTTGTCCGCTATCTCGGAGATGATCTGGATACCCGTTGCGCCGGTTCCCATGACTCCGACACGGCGTCCCTTGAGCGGGATGGATTCCTTCGGCCACGCGTAGGTGTGGAAGGCATCGCCTTCGAAGTCGGAGAGCCCTGCATATTGCGGCGTCGTTGGGATCGTCAGTACGCCGATCCCTGTGATGACGAAGCGGGCGGTATAGGTGTCGCCGTTCTCAAGATCGAGGTGCCAGATTCGTTCGTCTTCGTCCCACGACATGGCCGTCACGCGTGAGTTGAATCGCATGTGGCGGCGCAGGTCGAATTTGTCGACGACGAAGTTCAGGTAACGAAGGTTCTCGGGCTGGGAGGAGAACCGCTCTTTCCAATGCCATTCGTCGAGCAATTCTTGCGAGAACGAGTAGCCGTACGTGTAACTCTCGGAGTCGAAGCGACAGCCGGGGTAGCGGTTGCGGTACCAGGTGCCGCCGAGGTCGGTGTCGCCCTCGAGTACGATTGCGTCTAGGCCGAGGTCGACCAATCGCTTGATCTGGTAAATGCCGGAAACGCCCGCGCCGATGACAATGACTTCGTGGTGCTTCGATTCGCTCACGTGGGGTCTGTCCTTCATGCCCAGTTCACCATCGCGTACGAAACGTCGGAGGAGGAGGAGGAGGAGGAGGCTCCGGTTATCCGCCCCTCAGTTGTCGTCGGGGAGACCCATTTGGTATTCGTGATTCAAGCCGCCGGGGATGCCCTCCGCACGCTTGTCGAGGGGCACCCAATCGCGCACGGTTTCCCCTGTGTAAATCTGTCGCGGGCGGCTGATGCGCGTGCCGGGTGCATCGCGCTGTTCGAGCCAATGTGCGATCCAGCCAGGTAGACGGCCGAGCGCGAACATCACGGTGAACATGTTGGTCGGGATCCCCATCGCGCGGTATAGAACGCCGCTGTAGAAGTCGACGTTCGGATAGAGCTTTCGCTCAATGAAATACGGATCCGCGAGCGCTACTTCCTCGAGCCGCTTGGCGATATCGAGGAGTGGGTCGTCCACGCCGAGGCTTTCGAGGACTTCGTCGGCCGCTTCTTTCAGAATTCGTGCGCGCGGATCGAAGTTCTTGTAGACGCGATGACCAAAGCCCATGAGCTTGAAATCGGAATCCTTCGACTTCGTCATGTCGACGTATTTCTGATAGTTCGCGCCGTCGTTCTGAATCATTTCTAACATCTCGATGACGGCCTGATTTGCCCCGCCGTGAAGCGGTCCCCAGAGCGCGCTGATACCGGAAGAGATCGAGGAGAAGAGGTTTGCGCCGCTGCTTCCGACCGTGCGCACGGTCGTCGTGCTGCAGTTCTGCTCGTGGTCGGCATGCAGGATCATGAGCTTGTTGAGAGCGCGGCGGACCACCTGATTGACTTCATAGGGTTCGCAGGGGACCGAGAACATCATCAACTGAAAGTTCTCTATGTATGTGCGGTCATTCTGCGGATACATGAAGGGCTGCCCGATCGACTTCTTATAGGCGAACGCAGCCAGCGTCTTCGCCTTGGCAAGCAGGCGGATGATGTTCTGATCGATCTCCTCGGGTGTCTCGTCGTCGGGGTAATAGGCGGAGAGCGAGGCGATCATGGCCGAGAGTGTGACCATCGGATGGGCGGTGGAGGGCAGGCCCTCGAAGAGCAGCTTCATATCCTCGTGGACCAGTGAGTGCCGTGTGAGGCGACGACGGAAATCAACGCGCTCTTCAGCAGTCGGGAGGCGCCCATAGATCAGGAGGAAGCAGACTTCCGGAAAGCTTGCATTCGCAGCGAGTTCTTCGATGTCGTAACCGCGGTAGCGCAGGATTCCTTGCTCGCCGTCGATGTACGTGATCGCGCTCTCGCACGCTCCCGTATTGGCAAATGAAGGATCGAGCGTGATGGCGCCCGTCTGCGAACGAAGCTTCGAGATATCGATCCCGGTTTCGGCCTCGCTCCCGACCGTGACCGGCAGCTCAATTTCTTTGTCGTCGAAGATCAGTTTCGCTGAATTACTCATGGAGTGGAGAATGCCACGCGCCATGACGAGTTGCGAGTCGTTCTGGAGGTTCCTGCCGCATGCGGCTCACTTCCTCAGGCTGATCGCCCCCAAAGCCGCTTTGCGGTTACTCAAGTCCGGCTTGGCGGCGATCAAAGTAGTCGCGCCAGGCCGTAATCTTCCCGGCCTCGTTGACTTCGAAGATCGCCATCGCCGGGAGATCGATCTTTCCGCTCCCCGTCTCGAAGTGGACGATCCGTTCGACACAGACAACCTTGCCGTCCGAGACCAAGTGAAGGATTTCGAACTCGACCTTCACTTCGGGTCCGAAGAATACGTCCAGGGTTCCGCGAATCTCGTCCTGGCCGTCGAAACGACCGACAGGGATTTTCTCGTAGACGGCATCCGGCGTGAAATATGCGAGCAGTTCGTCGATATTGGTTCGCGAAAATGCTTTGCACAGAGATCGGACAACGGCTTCTGCATCCATTGGGTTTATGCTCCCTGTTGGGCGTGCGTGATAGTTGGTCTTGGTTGATTGCGATGTTCGGTTTTTGTGACGATGAATCGTGA
>DGPZ01000013.1 GCA_002390675.1 Deltaproteobacteria bacterium UBA4427 | reverse complement strand
CACGTCTGCCCCGAAACCGGCGAGATGATCGCCTTCGGTTATGGCCAGCTTCCCCCCTACCTCGTCTACTACCGAATCAGTGCGGAGGGGAAGGTGCTCCAGCGCGAAGAAATCCAAGTGCCGGGCCCGACTATGATCCACGACTTCATGATCAGCCGGAAGTACACGATCTTCATGGATCTGCCGGTGGTGTTCGATCTCCAGGCCGCGCTTCGTGGAACCATGCCATTTCACTGGAGTGACGACTACGGAGCACGCATTGGGTTGATGCCGCGTGAAGGAACCAACGCAGATGTGCGTTGGTTCGACGTCGACCCTTGTTATGTTTTTCATGCGGTCAATGCGTGGGATGCGATCGAGGACGGGTCCGAAAAAGTCTACTTCGACGTTTGCCGGATGAGCGAAATTTGGCGAGAGGCAGGCGATATGACGATGGCCGATAGCGTCAATTCTCTACACCGATTCGAATTTGACCTCACCCTCGGTACAGTCCGCGAATCCACTATCGATGATCGCAGCATGGACTTCCCGAGAATTGACGACCGGCGAGTCGGGCTCCAGAATCGCTACGCCTACACGCTCCAGATGAGCGACAAGAAAGCCGGCGACGATGGTGGGCATCTCAAGTTCGATCTGCAGACTGGCGGAAGCGAACGCCATGAGTACGGGGCCGGCATGATTCCCGGCGAACCGGTCTTCGTTGCTGCGAAGGATGCGGCCGTGAATAGCGATTCGGGCTGGATCATGAACTACGTCTACGACGAGAAGTCGGCGAAGAGTGAACTCCAAATCGTCGACGCGAGCTATTTTACAGCTGCTCCCGTCGCCAGAATCAAACTCCCTGAGCGCGTGCCCTTCGGCTTCCACGGCAGCTGGATCGCTGACGAGTAGATCTCCTCCAGGTGGCCCGGAATGGGCCTACCCCTTCTCCGTGAGGTTGCGATACTTCGCCGCTAGACCACGAACGCAAAAAAACGAATGACATTCACTTGGAGCCCAATATGAAAGCCGCATACCTCGAACAAGGAAAGCTCGAGATCAAAGAATTCCCGACGCCGGAGCCCGGCCACGAAGAGGCTCTGATTCGAATTCGTTCCGCGGGCGTCTGCCATTCTGACCTCCATATAGTGCGCAGCGACTGGGCGGGCGTACCCGATACCGGCCCGATCGGACACGAAGCGATCGGCGAAGTCATCGCTCTTGGTCCTGGCGCAGAACGTTATTCCTCAATCGGAGACCGCGTGATCCTCGGACTCGGTGGAACTGGCGGCGGTTATTGGTGCGGCGCCTGTGAATACTGCATGCGTGGCGAGCCGCGACACTGCGCACAAACCCAGGGCATCATGGGAACCTTCGCAGAGGAATTTTGCGTCTGGGCCAAGTCGCTCGTCAAGCTTCCCGACTCAGTTGGCGACGAGGAGGCCGCCCTCGCCTGCGGCGGCTTAACAGCCTACGGCGCCGTCAAAAAGCTATTCAAGCATCAGATCCAACCGGGACGCCCGATCGCAATCCTCGGCGCCGCCGGGGGCCTCGGGCACTACGCCGTTCAGATCGCTAAGGCATTTGGCTACAAGGTTATCGGTGTCGACGTCGGCGAAGACAAACTCAAATTTATAGAATCGCTCGGTGCCGACTATGCAGTGAGTCCGGAGGACGCTCAAGAACTCGTCGATCGTGAGTTCGGCGGCGTGGATGCGAGCATCGCTTTCACCGCCAGAATCGCGGGCTTCGATCAGGGAATTCAGCTCCTTAGGCGCGGCGGGCTCTTCGTCGCGGTCGGCCTACCGGCCACCAGTGAGGGCAATCTCGAGATCAACCCCTTCGCCTTCTTCTTCAAAGACCCGACCCTGATCTACTCAGCGGTCGGAAACGTTCAGGACATGCGCGAACTTGTCGACATGGCCGCAGCCGGTCAAGTCAAGAGTCATATCGGGCGCACCGCATCCCTTTCCGAATTACCGGCGGTCTTCGATGAACTCGAAGAAGGTGCCTACGTAGGCCGTGCGGTCATCACCGACTTGGGGAGTTAGTACGTCCTGCTCCACAGCAACGCGAGGGGACTACATGGGCATACTCATAGAGAGGCGGTGGAATGACGAAGACCTTCGGCGCGGCGAGCCAACCGGCAAGTTCAAACGTCCGGAGTCACCTTACCTACATGGGGTTGGAGTGGAGGACGGACCTTTCCCCGCGGAGATGGATCGCGACCACCTCTTCATGAAAGCGGGCTGCCCCTCCTCCTCCTGAATATTGCTCCACCGCCCCCTAAAGGCACGGGTCTAGGCCTATTCGCGGTCGAAGCTCGCGGTCGAAGAATCCGAAAAATCGCGGACCGTGTTTGGTACTTTGCGCGCTTTCGACACGCGCTCCGTCGCAAAGCTGTAGCATGACCCACCGACGACCGACGCGAACTCGGTCGCCACGGTCATGCGTTCGAAGTCGTGGCGTCGACCAGTACCCACAAAGATCGCTCTCTGTAAAACCCACGCGGCTTCAATCGCATCCGATTCGCCTAACGAGATGAGTATTTCCTTGAAGGGGCGTCCTGTGAGCGGCGCTCCCTGAAAGTCTTTGGGCGTGGCACTCTCGATAATGCCGCGCGCAAGGGACCAGGAGAGAACGCCCTCCCCGTTACGAGAGAGCTCTGCATATGTCTTCCCCGATTGCCGATCAGGAAGGCTCACGTCGTAGCGCCTAGCCGCCTCCCCTGGATGACTCAAACGCGCCGCATGAGCGACTGCTAAGCAGGCGAGATCGTGCAGGTGGGTGCACTGCGATTGCGGAGGCGTAAAGCGATGTAAGTCGAGGATAGATGCAGTCACAGGGGCGCCAACCATCGACCTAAGTGGCGCCAAGGCACCGGGACACGTCGTCCACGGAACCCGAATATCCTCGCCTGTAATCTCCTGGACATGCCCTGCATCCACTCGCAGCTCGACGGCGAAGTGATGAAAGTCGTCGACGAGTTCTCCGCGAACGGATGTTGGATCTCCTTCCAGCTTGATTGCGCGCCGGTAGCAACCGTGGCCGTAGTCCGCGCGCCGCGGGATCGATGGGGTAGCCGTCGTCAATCGATGACCTCGAGCACATCACCGACTCGAATCGTTCCGGTCTCGGTGACGGTCGCATAGACGCCAAGGTTTCCCTCGGCTTGTTTCACGAGGGTTCGCATAACAGTCGGATCTTTCGCGAGGTCCGCAAAGCCGTGGGTTGTCATAACACATCTCGGACAGGTCATTCGAAGGTCGAGGACGACTTCACCGATCCGCAACCGCTTGCCGAGCCACCCCTGTTCAGGAAAAGCCTCGTCACTTGGTGTGTCTACAAAGATGCTCGGACGAAAACGGCGCACATCGATTTTCGAGTCCGGCGCAGCCGAAGCAATCGAAGCGAGAGATTGCTGCGACAAAAGCATGAGCGGCGCGAAGTCCACATAGGGCCGCTCCGGATTGCCAAAGGTCGCAAGAAGCTCCGGCGGGATCGCCGAGAAGTCGGGCATGGGCTCGTCGGTAGCTCGCGCCATAGCCGACCGAAAGTCTGCCTCGGGATCCGCGACCTCTTCGACGGATTCAGGTGGAGCCGGATTGGCACCAATCGGCCAGAGCGTGACGTCTCTCCCGAGCGCCGCGGACAGGCGCTTCGAAGCCGCCTCATCATTTGCGGCGAACCGGTCACCGTTAGGCAATTCGATTTGCGGCACGCCATAAGCCCCGTCGGAAGACGCTGCAATCGCACGACAACTCATTAGGGTAGCGACGCGTTTTCCCGTCGCGAAGTCGCCGCGACGCTCGTCGCGCACAGCCCAACCACGGTCGCCTGAGAACCCGGACTCACTCACTTCGATCGCGTCCGGGTTGTCGCCCAACATGCTCTTCACGGGAAAACGGAAGAGACTGAGTACCGTTCCAACCTGCATCACGTGGATCCTCTCTGGGCGCCTCGAATCAGGCGTCTGAAACGAGAAGGATCTACCGCACGATGGAAACACGCAACCCGAGAGCGGGCTGCCTTCCCACCAACCGGCTTAGCGGTCGACGAGGCTGCGAAGCTTGCCCGAGAGCCGTGAGGTCGCCTTAGTGTGGATCTGGCAGACGCGGCTTTCGGTGATCCCGAGGATCGTTCCGATCTCTTTCATATTGAGATCTTCGTAGTAGTAGAGCGAGACGACTAGGCGCTCTTTCTCGGGCAATGCGTTGATCGTGTCGGAGATGACGTGCTTGGTCTCCCTGGACTTGAGCGCCGAGAAGGGGTTTTCAGCAGTCACGTCTTCGACGACGTCGGCGAAGGTTCCCGCCTTGTCGCCTTCGGAGTTTGTGCCGCGAACTTCTTCGAGGTTCACAATCGAGATGCCGCGAACCTGGTTGATCATGGTGTGGAACTTATCGATCTCGAGCCCAAGGGAGTCAGCAACTTCTTCCTCGGTCGCCGCACGGCCAAGCCGCTGTTCGACGTCGCTGTAGGCCGCTTCGAGCTTTCTACCCTTCTGGCGAACGCTGCGTGGCACCCAATCTAGGGATCGAAGCTGATCGAGTACGGCGCCCTTAACCCGAAACTCGGCGTAGGTCTTGAATTTGCAGCCCTTGCTTGGATCGAATTTATCGATGGCATCCATCAGTCCAATTGCGCCGGTGCTGTAAAGATCATCAAGATCAATGTGATTCGGAAGTCGGACCGCCAAACGATTGACGATGTAACGGATCAGCGGCTCATGCTCGATGACAACCTGTTCTTTAAGTGCGGCCGGGATTCGTCCGTCTTCTAACTGGGACTCTGCGAGAAGGGCTTCCATGATTTTTACTTCCGAATTGCGCGGTGGTTGTTGCGCTCCACTTGGAGCGGGTGTCATCGCCACCGACATTGCACGCAACTTAAAAGCAGGAGACGTGCCAACCCGAAAAACGAGACCGGTAAAAACGCGGTTTTTCAGCCCTCAGATGAGGAGACGCCGCCCAGCGAATGTCCTTTCCCTTTTAAGGACGGTCAGTTCCAGCGATTGCAATCCGACTATATTTTTCACGACTTGAGCAAAATCTTTTCGAATCCCGCCTAAAGACAGACTCACTGCGCTGCGGCAAACCGCGTGAAAGTGACGAACAACCGTCATCGAGCGTCAACGGCGTACCGAATGGAACACCCTAGATTCGGGGGGCGTTCCTCCGTGAACGCATCGGAGGCTTCGCTGGAACGGCCAACGTATAAGACTCGCTCATGTATGCTGACGGCCTGGAGGACACGAGATGTCATTAAAACTAGACGGCGGCGATAGCTTCCCGAAGATCCAACTCCGCTTAGCGGGCGGCGGCGAAGTCACACTCCCAGATGGCATTGAGACGCCCTACCAAATAGTGCTCTTCTACCGGGGCCATTGGTGACCCTTCTGTGTCCGGCTCTTGGCCGGCTATGAAGAACGCCGTGCAGCGTTCTCAAAAATTGGAGTAAGCCTTCTCGCGGGAACCAGCGAGCCTGAGGATAAGGTTCTCGAGGTCGCCGCGACTCTTGGATTCCCCGTCGCACATAGCGTGACGCAGGAGACAGCCGACCAATTCGGTGGTTTCTGGGAACCCCGACGCGGGCATATTCAACCGAGCGAGTTCATCCTCACGCAATCAGGCCGGGTGATGGCCTCCACCTACTCCACCTCACCGGTCGGACGGATGGATCCCGAGGAGACGCTCTTCCTGACGAAGATTATTGCGAGCCGCATGAAGAAGTAGGCACGCCATCACTCGACGGCTCTCGAGGTCTAGAGAAGCAAGTAGGTGGGATCTAGACCGAGACGATTTCGCCCGAGTTGTTCGCGAGCGGAGTCCCAGTCCCAAAAAGCATGGGTCGACAGCATGTTGAGATCACGGAAGAAGCGCTGAAGTGGCGCATCACGACTAAAGTTCGTCGCGCCGCAATGTTTCACGAGTTCATTCACCGACGACCGACAATGGTCAACAATGAAGCCCGCCTGTCCCTTGAGTCGCGTTCGGATAGGCATGTCGAAGTCGCCGGCCGCGTGGGCGGCCTGAGTACGTCTAATGATGTCCTCGACGAGAATTTCTGAGACGTCCGCCCTAGCCTGAATCTCCCCTAATTGAACCTGACTGAATTGCTGTTCGGCGGACTTCGCGAGCCCGTAGCTCGTCACGCGGTTTTGAATGACCTCTTCGAACGCATTCGTTGCTCCGCGAAGGCCGCCCGAAAACACAGGCATCGCTTCCATATATAAAAAGGGGAGCATAGGCACCTGATATAGCGGGTTCTGATGTATGCGACTTCCCTCCGTCTCCCCCGCGGCCAGGCCGAGGATCGAAACGACTCGGTGCGCGGGGACATAGACGTTTTCCACTCTTACGTCATTGCTGCCCGTCCCTGCCATCCCGCTCATACGCCAGGTGTCTATGACCTCTACGTCTTCGGCGGGGATCGTGAATAAAGAGGGCCCCTCGCCTTCGATCATCCCACCTAGCATCACCCAATCCGCGTGCATAATGCCGGAGCTCCAAGGCGACTGGCCGGAGAGTCGGAACCCCTGCCCGTCGCGAACGACCTTGAGAGTCGGCGCGGTCGAAATCGGAATCATTGCGAAGGAGCGATCTGCGAAAATCTCTAGCTGCGCCTTTTCGGGAAACTTAGTGGCTATCCAGTTGTGCCCAGAATAAAACGCAGTGATCCAGCCCGTCGACATGCAGGCCGCGCTGATAATTTCGATCACCTTTGCATGCGTCTCGATTCCCGCCTCATGGCCGCCATAACATTGAGGTACAAGAATCTGAAACAGTTCGGCATCGATCAACTCTTTAATCGTGTCATCGTGCGGCGAACGCTGCTCCTCGGTCGCAACAGCTCGGGCGGCAGCTCGAGGTGCGATTTCTCGAGCGCGTTCGATGAGTTCAGCGGACGAAATGGTCATTCACACTCCAAGCGGGTAGAGCGACTCAGCGTCGCAGGACGGCATTCACACGATTTTCGAGCATCTCCTGTCCGCCAGATCGTGGCTTAGGCTCAATCCCGCCCTCCGTAACCAAAGCATGCAACGACTCAAGGGATTGTTTTCCCGCGGCGATCTCTGCACCAAGCCCTCCGGTCCATCCCTTGTAACGATCGTCCACGAAGCCCTTAAGCGTCGAGTCTTCGATTAGGACGGCCGCATTAATCAGCGACTCGGCCAGGACATCCATTGCGCCAACATGAGCATGGAATAGATCCGTCGGATCGACACTCTGCCTTCGCAAGCGTGCGTCAAAGTTGAAGCCACCCGTCGAGAGGCCGCCTCCCCTAAGGACTTCATAGAGCGCGAGGGTCATCTCCTCGACACTATTCGGGAACTGGTCTGTATCCCAGCCGTTCTGCGGATCCCCGCGATTTGCGTCGAGGCTCCCGAGAATTCCGTGCGCCACTGCAGTTGCGATTTCGTGTTGGAAGCTCTTTCCCGCCAGCGTCGCATGATTCACTTCAATATTGATGCGGTACTCATCTGTCAGATCGTATTTTTGAAGGAACGCGTAGATGGCGGCGACATCGGAATCGTACTGGTGCTTCGTCGGCTCGTGAGGCTTCGGCTCGATAAGGAGTGTCCCCTCAAATCCGATTTTGTGTTTGTGCTCCGCGACTAACGAGAGAAAGCGACCAAGCTGATCCGACTCTCGTCGAAGGTCCGTATTCAACAGCGTCTCATAGCCTTCCCTACCACCCCAAAGGACATAGTTCGCCCCCCCAAGTCGCTGGGTCGCTTCCATCACGTGCTTTACCTGAGCGGCGCCATAGGCAAATACGTATGGGTCGGGATTGGTTGCTGCTCCCGCGGCATAACGCGGGTGCCCGAATAGATTCGCCGTGCCCCAGAGAAGTTGAACGTCGGTTTCTTCCATCTTCGCGGCGGCGGCATCAATCATTTCGTCGAGGCGCGCAGCGCTCTCGCGATAGTTATCGCCTTCCGGCGCGATGTCCCGATCGTGAAAGCAGAAGAACGGCACCCCAAGCTTGCTAAAAAATTCGAAAGCTACATCGAGCTTCATGTGCGCGAGCGCCATAGGATCCCCGCCAGACGCCTGCCACGGTCGATCGAGAGTGCCGTCTCCAAAGACGTCATCCCCAGGCCAGCAGAACGTGTGCCAGTAGCATGCGGAGAATCGAAGATGGTCCTCCATCCGCTTGCCGAGCACCATTCGATCCGGCTCATACACACGGAAGCCTAGAGCATCCGGGTCCGCGTCCCTCCCTACAAAGGAAATCGCATCGACATCAGAGAAGAAGGAAGAACTCATCGAAAAATTCCTTTCAAGCGCGCATAACACTCTCGGTAGCGTTCAAGCTGTAAAGCATAGTGATCGTGGAGCTCCGGGTCGGGTTCGACTTCGAACGCGACAGGAGGCGCATGACAAAAAGATTCTGGGGTCTCCGAAGTCACAGCGAGTCGCCCAAGCCGTGCAGCGCCCTGAGCCGGCCCAACTTCGCCCCCCGCACGGTAGATCAGCGGTCGATTGAGAATACTCGCCATGATCCGACCCCAATACGCGCTGCGCGCGCCGCCACCTATCACGGAGACCGAATCAATCCCAGTGCCCGCGGACAGGAGTGCACCCTGTGCGTCCGCAAATGCAAACGCGACGCCTTCAAGAACCGCCCGTCCAAGCGCCACTCGATCGGTCCCGTGCGTGAGGCCTAGGAAAGTGCCAGTCGCATTCGGATCATTATGCGGCGTCCGCTCCCCAGAGAGATAGGGAAGAAAGAGCAGCGCGTCCCCTGGACGATCCGCAGCCTCAATTTCCGCAAGCAGCGTCCCCTCGTCTTTCGCACCCACAAGCTTCGTCACCCAGGAAAGGCAGCTCGCCGCCGAGAGAATCACCGACATTTGGTGCCAGGTATCCGGCAAACAATGACAGAAGGCATGAACCGCACGGTCAGGATTCGCCCGAAACGAATCACTCGCAACAAAGAGCACGCCGGAGGTGCCGAGCGAGAGCGAGGCTTCTCCTGGCTTCACGACACCCACCCCAAGTGCGCCAGCAGCCTGATCGCCTGCTCCTGCCGCTACCGGGACTCGCTCCATTCCCCAAGACGCAGCAACCTCCGCGCGAAGCACACCCGTCGCCTGGCTACCTTCAAACAGCTCGGGCATCGCCGACGTCGTTAGGCCCGTCGCGGCCAGCAACTCATCGGACCAAGTACGCTTCGCAACATCGAGCCATAGCGTGCCCGCCGCGTCGGAGACATCCGTCGCCGCATCACCCGTCATTCGAAGCCTAAGAAAGTCCTTAGGGAGAAGAACTCGCCTTGTCTCGGCGAAGATCTCGGGCTCATGCTCTCGTACCCAAAGCACCTTCGGTGCAGTGAACCCGGGCATAGCCAAATTCCCAGATAGCTCGCGGAACCGAGGCATCGCCTCAAGCCTCAGACACTCGGCTTCGCTCCGG
>DGPZ01000016.1 GCA_002390675.1 Deltaproteobacteria bacterium UBA4427 | reverse complement strand
AGAGAGGATCCCAAAATGGCCTTATCCCCCGCCTATGAAAAGCATCCGCAACACACCCTCGTCTTCGCAGACGCGCTCGCCGGCATAAGAGTCGCGCTTGGCGAACGCGTGCTCGCCGAGACTCGTAGCGGCCTAATCCTTCGCGAAGGAAGCTATCCCGAGACAGTTTATATTCCGCGAGAAGATTGCGACATGGATCGTCTTATTCGAAATCAAGCGACAACGCATTGCCCCTTCAAAGGCGACGCCACTTACTACGACTTCGAACCGCCGGCCTCGGCAACAACATCGGCAAAGCCTGAAACGAAGGTTGAACAGATTTGTTGGAGCTACGAAACACCTTTTGACCAAATGTTGCGGCTTCGAGACCACGTTGCATTCTATCCGGATCGCGCGACGCTGACCCTGCTTGACCAATAGAGCGGCCACGCGCAAAGTCGCGGCCCGCCCATAAATGCGAAGATGACTAGGAGATGACGATGGGGACGCTCGAAGGCAAAGTTGCACTGATCACGGGGGCTGGACAAGGCGTGGGACAAGGCATTGCCTTCGCCATGGCTGCGGAAGGCGCCGCCATCGCGGTCTCCGGCCGAACGCTCTCCAAGCTCGAGACTACGTGCGAAACAATGATCGACCGAGGCGGTCGCGCACAGCCTTTCGGATGCGATGTAAAAAACGACGAATCCCTCGAGAGCCTAGTCAAAGGCGTCGTCGATCATTTCGGAACGATCGACATCCTGGTCAACAACGCCCAAGAAGTACCACTCGGCCCCCTCAACGGCGTCAGCGAACAATCCTTCACGGCGGGCTGGGAATCCGGGCCTCTCGCGACGTTCCGCCTCATGCGGCTCTGCTACCCCCATCTCAAGGGTGGTGGCTCAATCGTGAACCTCGGCAGCGCCGCGGCAAAGCGCTGGGATATGGCGAACTACGGATGTTATGCCGCCGTCAAAGAAGCCATTCGGAGCCTGACTCGAGCCGCCGCTTGCGAATGGGGGGTCGACGGAATCCGCACGAACGTCGTACTCCCTCACGCAAAGAGTCCTGCCTTGGTCGGCTGGATCGACGACAATCCCGAAGAAGCCGAGGAATTTTTCTCAACGATCCCCATGCGGCGTGTCGGCGAATGCGAAGAGGACATCGGGCGATTCGTGGCGATGCTCTGCAGCGACGCTTCGGCTTATATCAATGGCCAAACCATCGCGATCGACGGCGGACAGGCTTTTTTGGGCTAAGCGAAGCTCAGTGGGTCCTCAGTTGCTCAAAGCCAAGCCGGGACTAAACCGGCTTCGCGTCTTCTGACTGATCCGTCTTATGCCAATCGATTCCGGGAACGCGGAGGCGGATAAATATCCCCTCCGCTTCCGTCAGGATGACATCCTGCCCCTCGATTCGACATTCGCCGCGCACGAACACCTTGCGCTCATCGATCCGCTCAACCCAAGCCTCGTAAACGAGGGGTTCATAAAGCGGCGTCGGCTTACGGTATTTAATAGTGAGTCTTCCAGTCGGCCCGCCCGTCTGCTTTACAGCATTCGCCGACGCCAACACCTCATCCCAAATGCCGGAGATCACGCCGCCATGAGACAGCCCAACAGCGCCCTCTGCCGTCTCATCCAGCACGACTCGCCCGACGGCACGCTCTCCCTCGCGCCGTACCCGCAATCCGCTTGAAGCCGGATTCAGTCTCCCCATGATCGGACTAAAGGGGAGGTAGTCCATTTCATCGCCGCTCTCGCCCCACATCGCTTCCACCAGGCCGAAGCGCTTACCCTCAGCTTCCGATTCGAGCGCCGTTGCCAGACGTTCAGCCTGCTCGGCAAGATTCGCAATCGTCTCGGGCTCTGCATCGATTTCGACGCAGGCAACGATCTGACGGCGAATCGCCTCCGCCAGTCTAAGCCAGTCGGGATGATCAGAAAGAGACATGTCCTCGGTCCGACGCGCGACCCGCGCTTCGCGGCGCTCGGCCCCAGCCCCTGCTTCAGGGGCACCGGGGATTTTTAGGCCGGTCCCGATCCGCTCATCTTCTACTCGTACCATCCAAACTCACTCTCTCAATCAACCCACGGCACCACTACAACAAACCCACAGCGAGGGTCCGAACACAACGAGGGCGCGCGATCAGAGATCGCACGCCCACATTCAAACTTACCGCGAACCTAAATCCGCAGTCGCATCACCAGAGGCCATAAGACCCCTGGCTTACCCAGACCCATCATCCTGCTCTCGAGACCGAATGTCTCGAAAGAGAAAGACTTAGCCTTCGATGCGAATGGCCTGTCGCGGACAGAGCCGCTCCGCGTCCTGCAACTTGGCGCGAAGTTCCTCGGGAACCTCGTCCATCAGAACGGTCAGCGTGTCGTCATCTTCGACACGAAAAACCTCGGGACAGGCCTCCATGCACAGCGCGTTCGCTTCGCAGAGGTCGTAGTCCACAACAGTCTTCATGGGTCTCTCCTGGCGCGATCCCCCGGCCCCCCTTGCTAGAACTCGCTAGAAGAAGGCACTCGAGTGGATCCCGGTTTCTCAATCAGCTCACGATCCCCGGCGGATCGTCTAAAGCGCACCGAATCTACCCCATTCGCTCTCCGCTGCACCAGTCCCTAAAAAGACGTCTGCGAAGACAGTCATCCAGCCCCACCTGGGCCGCAAAACCAATTCAGGGAGTGGGGATCGGCCTTCAGTCGCACTCGATACGGCACGAGTCACCGACCTTCACAATTCGCCCCGCGGTGGGTCCGGCGAAATGGGTCCCGATCACGAGGACATCGGTGTCACCGTAGCGAGCCACGAAATCTCGACGGGTTTCGGCGGCACGCTCCGGCTGCGCGTCGGGATGACTCCCCCAGGTCGGCTCTGCGAGCTGAACTGGGTGATGGACCAAATCCCCAGTGATCACCGCTCTTTTGCCAGCTGACTCGATCCTAACGCTCACGTGACCCGGTGTATGCCCGGGAGTGGGCTCGAGTGAAACCTCATCGGTGATCGAATGGTCGCTCGGCACGAGCTCATGTAACCCGGCCTCGACGACCGGAGTCACGCCATATTGCAGGTCAATATTCACGTCTTCCGCGTCCCCAGACCAATACTCATATTCTTCGCGACCAAAAAGATATTTGGCGTTTGGAAAAGTCGGAACAAATTCGCCCCCAACCTTCATCGTATTCCAACCAACGTGATCGAAATGCAAATGAGTGCACAGCACGTAATCAACCTGCTCACGCTGAACGACGGTCTCGAGCTCCGACAGGAAATTCGTCTGCAAGGGCTCAATGTCCATAGGAAGCGGACGATCGTTCCCCATACACGTATCCACGACGATCGTCTTACCACGCGACTCGACCACGAGCGCGTGAATCGAAAGCACGATCTGGCCCTCATCGTTCATGAAATGTGGCTTGAGCCAACTCTCATGCTCGACCAACCGGTCCGCGTCGATGTTCGCGATCAGTCCTTCCGGTGGAAGCGGTGCCTCTTGCTCAAGCACCCGAGTCACCTTCACATCACCAATCTGCCAGGACTTCATGTCTGCCATCGCGCTTCTCCTTAGATCCTAATCAGGACCCAACGAGGCTATGTCAGGCAGCGAAATCCGCCACCTCGCTCGGGCTGTACGATTCGTAGCGTCTTGAACCAAATGCTGACTCTCCGCGCGGAAACCTTCGACGCGAACATCTCCGCCGCGGTCCAAATCAGCCTGAAAATTCTCCGCTTGCAACACAAAAAAGCGCCAGCCTCTCAAAGGAGACCGGCGCTGATTCGAGCATCCGTGTAGCTATGCAACTGTCTAGCTATGCTAGTTGGCTGCAGCACGGCGTCTGCATATCGTGCGTGGTACTAGAATATCGACGGTGGGATGAAGCTGTCCTTGACGGCTTCCTTCCCTTCGAAGAACTTACCGAGCTTTGCGCCAACCGATTCGATGTCCCACTTCTCTCCATTGTCGAGATCGAGGCCGTGCGTCGGCGGTTCCATGACCGTGATCTGCGTGCCCCACACTATGAACACGTTGCCGGATACGTTCGAAGCTCCCGGAGAAGCAAGCCAGCTCACGAGCGGCGATACATTGTCAGGATGGAAGGTGTCGAATCCGTCCTCGGGCTTTTCGAAGAACTGAGCCGTCTGACCGACCATCGTCATGTCCGTGCGCGCACGCGGCATGAACGTGTTCGCCGTGACGCCATACTTCTGAAGCGCGATTGCCGCAGCATTCGTGGTGGCGATGATGCCCGCCTTGGCGGCCGAGTAGTTAGGCTGCCCCGGATCACAGAAGAAGGCCGCCTCGGAAGCCGTCGAAAGAATCCGACCGTAGACCTCCCCCTCCGCCTTGCCCTTGTTGCGGAAATACTCCGAAGCATGTCGAATGCCGCAGAAATGACCCTTCAAGTGCACGCGCAGTACAGAATCAAACTGATCCTCTTCCATCGAGAAAATCATTCGGTCACGGCAGAATCCTGCGTTTGAAACAAGAATATTAAAATCACCGTAGGTCTCGACCGCCTTCGTGATCATCGACTTCGACTGATCCCAGTCCGCAACATCACCAAAATGTGCAACCGCCTCGCCACCGGCGGACTTGATCTCGTCGACCACGTTCTGGCCTGCGGACTCATCTCGGCCACTACCATCGGCAGCGACGCCGAGGTCGTTCACCACGACACGAGCACCCTGTCGTGCCAACTCAAGGGCGTGAGAGCGGCCGAGGCCACGTCCCGCACCGGTGACGACTGCCACCTTTCCGTCGAGTTCACCCATGTTATTAGTTCTCCTAGGTCGATTTTGAATCGGTTAGAGACGGCTCTCTTAGAGCCGTTCGATGATGGTTCCCGTGCCGACGTTCGCGCCGCAGCACATCGTGATGAAGGCGTTGCCCTTGCCCGATCGCTCGAGTTCGTGGAGCGCGCTTACGATCAGTCGCGATCCAGTGCTGCCCACCGGATGACCGAGCGCGATCGCTCCGCCGTTCACGTTGACCTTGGACATGTCGATGTCGTAAACGCCCGCCCATGAAAGCACCACCGCAGCGAAGGCTTCGTTGGCCTCGTAGAGATCTATGTCATTACGGATGCTCATGCCGGTCTTCTTTTCCATCACACGGGTCGCGTCGACGGGACCGTCGAGACCGTAGTAGGGATCCGTTCCCGTCAGCACGTCCTGGATGATTCGCGCACGGGGCTTGAGACCATAGGCCTCCGCCTTTTCCTTCGTCATGATCAATACGGCGGCAGCGCCGTCGGAGATCTGCGAAGAGTTACCCGCGGTATGAATCGTGTCGGGGATCACCGGATTGAGCGCCGCCAGCCCTTCAAGGGTGGACTCGCGAATACCCTGATCCTTCTCGATCTTCACAGTGTCGCCTGTCGGCTGTCCGTCTTCACCGAGCACCGGAGCTTCGATCGGCACGATCTCGCGGTCGAAGTATCCCGCGTCCTGTGCGGCCTTGGCCTTCTGCTGAGAAGCGAAGCCGAACGCGTCCACGTCCGCCCGGCTGATGCCGCGGTTGTCCGCGATGCGCTGAGCCATTTCGAATTGTGTCTGCGGGGAATCCCAGGGCCAGCCTTCGGGAATGAAGTAGCCGGGGCCGTTGATCACGTTCGCGCCGAGGCTGACGTGACTCATCATCTCGATGCCGCAGGCGATGCCAACGTCGATCGAACCACCCTTAACAAGGGCGTTGATCAAGCTGTTGGCCTGCTGGCCAGAACCGCACTGAGTGTCAATCGTCGTTCCGCCGCAGGTCCAGTCGTCGCCCTCGGAAAGCCATGCCTGTCGCGTGATGTTATTCGACTGCTCACCGGCCTGCGTAACGCAGCCGCCGATGATCTGCTCGACGTCGGCGGGGGCAACCCCTGCGCGCTCACAAACTGCCCGTTGCACTCGGGCAAAAAGCCGCGCCGTATGCATGCCGGACAGGTCGCCCTTGATCATCTTGCCACGCGCGATCGGAGACCTCACTGCTTCAACAATGACTGCTTCTCTCATGACTTCTCTACCTTGCCTTTCATTGACTCATTATCCGTCGGGTCCGCTCGAACCCGCTCATCGTGCAACCGGCCGCTGGGCCGGGAAACTAGTTTGCTGCGGATTCCGCATCGATAATTAACACGACTGCGTCTCGCATATATTCGTTTAGTGAAGATTGGGTCTGGATCCCGCTGGACCATCCGACCATCACTGCGAACCAAATTTTATTGAGGACATCGCCCACGAGTTTCTCGCGAGAGGCAAAGACCGCGGGCATATCCGGCGGGATCGGCTCGCCACGCATCGCGCCAACAATCATCCGCAGCATTAAGTCGTGAAAGATCTCGACCTTGTCTGCAAGCGCCGGCTCCCCCGCCGTCGAAGCACGAAACATCGCGCGCGACAGATTAGGGCGACGCAGCATGCCGCGAGTGGACATCGCAAAAAATCCGATCACGCGCTCGCTTGGGGTATCTCCCTTCGGTGGCTTCTCAGCAACCCGAACCGCCATGGCCCGGGTCTCTTGCTCAAGTGCAGCCACCAACAGATCTTCTTTACTGCGAAATCGCCGATATAAAGTGCCCATCGCCACCCCGGCATGGGAGGCCACGTCACGCAATCTCACGGCCTCGAAACCACCCTCCTCCGCCAATTCGATGGTCGTCTCGATGATGCGCAGCGCGCGATCTTCGCGCATCGGATCGGGGGATTCGGCGGCCATGGCGGCCAATTGAAACACGTTTCACTCACGCCCGAAACCGATGCTCGCTGATGGCCGAGGTGTCGCCCTTCAGATGGCCTACGTTCAACCGCGATGTCTCCTCAAAGCCAGCCCTACGATGCCCCAACGGACCTAGAAGGCTTCTGCCTCCAGATCCTCATGCAGGGCAATCTCGATGCAAAACTCGCCTCTCCCACCACTCACGATGGCGAGCCGCTGCCGGATACCCCTTCGGGGCCGATCCGACACATCGACCGTCCTGTGCGAGATCCCGGGATCGAGATGAGATCCGGCGGCGACGCTCTCCCCGCGCCCGGCGAACTTCGCGAACTCAAAGCTCGCCAACTCTGTCTTTCCCGTTTCGCTCATCATGAGCTGCAAGCGGTCGAGTATTTTGCCTGGGCCCTACTTCGGTGGCCTGAGGCCCCCGCCGAGCTTCGCCGCGGACTCGTCGCGGCATTGGTCGACGAACAGCGACATTGCCGACTCTACCTGGACCGCCTCGCGGAACTCGGCGGCCGTTTCGACTCGAACGACCACTCCGACTATTTTTGGCGACAGGCGCCCGCAATCGGCGAATCCGATTCGGGCATACGAGCATTCTTATCTGCGATGGGGCTGACGCTCGAGCAGGCGAATCTTGACTTCACCCTCACCTACCGCGACGCCTTCGCGACGGTGGGCGACGACGAGAGTGCTGCGATCTGCCAGCGAGTCCATAACGATGAGATCGCACACGTCGCCCTCGCCGCACGTTGGCTCGGTCGACTGAGTCGCGATGAAGCGACCGAAAGCAAAACGGAAGGTCCGGGCACTTGTTCCCTCGAAAATTACCTCGAGACCGTGCCCTTCCCACTCGGCCCAGCACGAGCCAAAGGACGCCGCTTTGAAGTCACGCCCAGGCGCCGCGCGGGACTCCCAGAAGATTTGATCGAGCACGTTCGCCATGCACGCGTCCAGGAGCGCATCACCGCGCCGATCGAGCTGCTGCCAAATCTAGGCGCCGAGGAGGAAGACCCCAGTAGCCTCGGACGCGCCTATCGAGATCAAGCTCCGGTCCGCACTGCCGCACATCTGTGGAGCCTGCTCTTTCCACGCCACGCGCGACTGCATCCGCCTGCATCCGCGAAAGGCGAACAAATACCGCCGATCTCCCAGGCATCCCTTTGGCCTAACGATCTCGGCCCCCCACCGAGTGAGCCCATTTTCGATTTCCTCGGCGCCTCCGACGTCGCCTACGCCTGGCTGACTAGCGAGGCAGCAGTGAGCCAGGCCACGGAACAATTTCATCGTCCACTCGCCGGTGCGCCGCACGAGCTTACTCTCGCACTTCATGACAAGGCTTTTGCAATCGAATCCGCAAACCTTCTCGGGACGCAGCCACGCGGCCTCGAAAACCTACTCACGGTTCTCGGGCCGGAAGACTTTGCTGACGAAGAGGCCCTGATCGCGCACCTCTCCGAGCGACTCTCCAACTGGCCCGCTTGGACCGGCCAGCGCTTCACCCTCAAACCGCGGCAGGGAAGTAGCGGTCGCGGTCGCGTAGGAGGCACGGGCGTCGAGGCCCTCGATCGCGTGCGCGGAGCACTCGATCGCCTGGCGCGGCGCGGCGGTGCAGTCCTCGAGCCATGGCTCGATAGACGCAGCGACTACTCCGTCTCACTCTTCGTGCCGCCCACAGACGAATCAGATGCACCCATCCGAATTCTTGGCTCCCTCGAGTCTTGGTGTTCGGCGAGCGGCGTTTATCGCGGGCATTTCGGAGAGATCGATTCTCGTGGTCGCGTCTTCTCTGGCGACCGAGATGATGAAGCATCGCGAGCCGATGCGGCCGGGATTGCAACACGCGCGCGCGAACTCGGATATACGGGGCCCTGTGGCGTAGATGGTTTTCGTTATGTCCAGCCGATGCCGGATGGAGACGAAGTCGAACGTTCGAGAAGCGTCCTAGAATTCAACGCTCGAACGACCATGGGCCTCGTTGCGATCGGCCTCGCGAAGCGCGCACTCCCGCGCGTGCGCAAACGGCTCGCGATCCAGCCGGGGGATCGGCACGGATTCGCGCTGACCTACCGCGCGGCGGACGACCGCGAGTGGCGCCGGCGGATCTACCACGAAGTAGGAAACGATGCCGTGATCGTCGATCTCGCGCGAGCGAGTTCGGAAGGCGATCCCTGCGCGAGTCTTGTCTTCGCCCGTGACCCGGATTCGATTCGACGGGCGCGTTCGGCAGCGTTCCGTTGCTAACGTCTCCGCCATGACAAGAACCGCAGTCCTATTCGATCTCGGGGGCGTCGTCCTCGGCTCCCCGCTTCATGCCATCCGAGAATACGAAGCCGAACTCGGCCTCGAACGAAACGCCATCAACCTCGTTGCCGCGAATACCGCCCCCTCTGGAGCTTGGTCGCGCCTTGAACGCGGTGAACTTGAGATGGAAAGATTCTATCCAGCCTTTGAATCCGATTGCCGCGAAGCGGGAATCGAGATGGACGCGAGAGAGATGATGACGCGCATGTCTGATGCGACCGATCCTCGTCCAGTGATGATCGAAGCAATTCGGCGACTTCGTGCCGCGGGGTATCGCGTCGGCGCCCTCACCAATAACTGGGCGCATACCGAAGACACAGACGACGCCGGCCGAAACGATGGGACGCGGGCACTCAAAGACCTTTTCGATGTCTTCATCGAATCGAGCGTGGAAAAACTGCGCAAACCCGATCCTAAAATCTACGAGCTCGCCTGCGAAAGACTCGAACGCCCGCCCGAAGAAATTGTCTTCCTCGACGATATCGGCCCGAACTTGAAGCCGCCAAAGGCGATGGGCATGGCCACCATCAAAGTCGAAGAGCCCGAAGCGGCGCTGCGGGAACTCGAAGGGCACTTGGGGCTTTCCCTGATCGAAGAGTAGGCATTTATGGACTGAGAATTCGTCGCTCACGTCAATTCCCAGACACGCCGATGTGACCTAGGTCATCGCGTAGGGCCCACGGGATCCGAACGATCCTTTACCCCCGCGCTTCGAGAGGTCATCCCATGAGCCACCGACTTTCATTTCCCTTTGCAACCGCGCTCGTTCTACTGCTAGCCGCTTCGCTGCCCGCCTTTGGTGAAGAGTGGGGCTTTCTTGGGGCGCGCTATCAGGGCATGGGCGGGGCGGGCGTTGCCGTCGTCAATGATGAGCACGCGTCGTACTGGAATCCCGGTGCCCTCGCATTCGGCGGACGCCATGGCGTGGCGCTTCCCGTCAGCGCTCAAGCCGCGGCAGAGGGAACCATCCTGCGTGATGTCGATGAGGTCGCGACCTTTCTCGACGGACTCGCAGACGGCGAGTTCGATCAACTGCTCGATGATCTTCAAATAGGCAACGCCCTGAACGGCGCGCAACTCGCGACGGTTCTCGAGCTGGCCGCGGTTCGGTTACCGGGGCTCGATGAACCCGGCGAAGGTCTCATCGCGACCGCAAATGCTTCTCTGCTTATGCGACACGAACGAATCGCCATCACGGGTATTGGCCAAGGCTATTTCGGAGCGGACCCTGTCTTTGACCGCGTCAACCTCTCTCTCTCAAATCTGAACGGCGCCGCTGCAATCGATCAGCTCATCAATCCCGGGACCGCAATGGATCGCTACGCCCCGGGGCTCGCGCCGGACGTCGTCTCCGACCTTCAAGAGATCTTCACCACTGCGATGTCTAGCAATCCGAATCTACAAGCAGAAGAACTCGTCTTCCAGGCTGAGTCCGCGGGCGTCAACGTCAATGATCCTGGCGTCGTCCAAGCGATCCTCAATCTGGCCAGCGCGACCGCCGGCTCTTCCGCCAACAGTTTTGCAGACAACAACTCGGGCGCCTTCATTCGTGGCCTCGCTGTGGAAGAAGTCGGCGTGGCCTACGGCCATCCACTCCCGTTCTGGGGAGAGCGAATCGGCCTCGGCGCAAATCTGAAATACATGTACGGCACGACCTTCAACAAGTTCGTCCGCTACAACGACATCAACAGCGGAGCCGACCTTGTCGACGAACTCACCAGTGCCAACAACCGGGAGACGACCCAGACCGTCTCCCTAGACCTAGGCATTCTCGTAAAACCCTACGACTGGCTGCGCTTAGGCCTAACAGCACGCAACGTCACCAGCCCGGAATTCAACCTGGCGCGAGACCCTTCAGACCCGGCGGGGAAGAGCAAGCTCACCCTCGACCCACAGGTCCGCGCAGGCGCCGCCATCTGGGTGCTGCCCAACTGGGTGGTCGCCTTTGATGCGGACCTCACCACAAATGAGTCGGAACTCCTCGACGGGTACGAATCACGGATCGTTTCTCTAGGCACCGAATTCGGCATCCCAATCGGCCCGGTCGGACTCGCGCTCCGTGCCGGAGCATACGTTAACGCAGCGTCCAACACCCCTGAGGCAATCGCGCTCACAGGTGGTCTGGGCCTCGACATTTTTGGCTTCAACCTAGACCTCGCGGTCGGCGCTTCGCCTAAGACAGAGGAAGTCGAAGCGGTCAACGACCAGACGATCCCGTCGCGCCTCAATGCGTCGGTGATGATCTCCTACCGAAAGGATTTTTGAGGCGCCAGGCGCTGCGCAAGCGCTAGGCCGAGTTAGTCCGGGTACTCGACTCGAAGCTTGCCTGCGGATCCCGCCTTAGGGATCCCCTGACAGGTGAGGACCCAACCTTCGTCGATCTGGCGCTGGTCGATACCACCATCGTTCATGGCCATATCGGCCTGGCCCTCTGTCACCTTCGCCATACAACATCCACAGTAGGCTTCTTCGCAGGCAAAGGGCGGCTCAAGGCCTACGCGACGCGCGCCGGCGAGAAAAGTTTCCCCTTCACCTAGTGTGATGTCGGTGTCGGTCCCGTCCAGCGAGATCGTCACGACGATGCCTTCGCCCTCGGCTACCGGCGCCGCATCCGTGGCGCTCGGCATATCCGGGGATTCAAATCGTTCGATATTGATCTGGTCCGCCGCAATATTCAGGGAGGAGAGACCCTCTTCGACCACGTCCATGAATGGACCCGGGCCGCATATATAGAAGTCTGCGTCCTTGCGATCGCCGATCTCCTGCACCACAAGAGACGCTTCAACGTAACCGTGTACATCGTCGAGGCGATGTACGATATCGAGACGCTCGGCGTATTCGGAACGCAGCGCGTTGAGTTCATCCTTAAAGATGATCGAGCGGTCATCCCGATTCGCGTACACGAGCTTAATCGGACGATCCGTATTGCGGAGCGCGGTCTTGAGAATCGAGATGCAGGGCGTGATTCCGGATCCACCACTGAAGAGCACGAGCGGCGTGGACGCATCTCGCAGCACGAAGACTCCATTAGGAGGCATCACTTCAAGCGTATCGCCCGGCTTGACTGCATCATTCATCCAGTTCGACGCGCGCCCATCGACGACGCGCTTGATCGTCACCTTATGTGCGGGATCGATGCCCGGTGCACTCGAGAGCGAATAGCATCGCACGATACGCTGACCGGCAACTTCGACCCGGAAGCTGAGGAACTGACCGGACGCGTAGCGGAAGCGTTCTTCGAGTTCGGCGGGTACATCCATCACGATCGATCGGCTATCCGCCGTCTCGTCGATGACCTCGGTCACACGCAAATTAAAATAGGGTCCGTTTGCATTGGCGCCTGAATCGGTCGCCCCCTCGGAAGACATCGCTTTTCTACTCCTTGAACTATTCTAAGCCGCAGGCCCGGAGCGCAATCGGGCACGTGAGCGGGATGGGCACCAGAGCCTCACCTTCTCGGCTGGATCTCGGGCGGCCGCATTCTACCAGATCCGCCAGGTGTTCCCGAGAGCATTTCCCGCGGCAATTCCCATCGCCCGCAGCGGAAAATCATTCCTCAGTCTGCTCCGACCCAGGCAGCGATTCGTCTGCCCATTCTCTTGGCCGAAGAAAATCGCTGTAGAGGGTAGCCTCGGGAGTGCCCTCCTGTGGGTTCCAGTCGTAGCGCCAGGAAACTTCCGGCGGTAGCGAAGCCAAGACCGATTCGGTGCGAGCGCCCGCTTCGAGTCCGAAGCGTGTCCCACGATCCTGCAACAGATTAAATTCGACGTAGCGCCCACGGCGGTAGAGCTGAAAATCGCGCTCTCGTTTGCCCCACTCGATATCGCGCCGGCGTTCGACGATCGGACGATACGCGGCAAGGAATGCGTTCGCGGTGCGCTGCCAAAGTCCGAAAGCCGCGGTAAACCCGCCCTCGTCGAAATCGTCGAAGAAGAGTCCACCAATGCCGCGGGGCTCGTCTCTATGCGGCAGATGGAAATACTCATCGCATTGGCGTTTGAAGCGCGCGTAGAGTCCCTCCGAATGTTCGTCGCATGCGGCGCGAGCCGTTCGATGCCAATGAATCGCGTCTTCCTCGAAACCATAATACGGCGTGCAGTCGAAGCCGCCGCCAAACCACCAAACGGGCACCAAGCCATTCGGATCGTGGGCAAGAAAAAAGCGGTAGTTTGCGTGACAGGTCGGGATATAGGGATTTCGCGGATGAACGATCAGAGAGGTAGAAATCGCTTCATAGGTCCGACCGGTCAGTTCAGGACGCCTCACCGTCGCCGCCGGTGGCATCGCAGCACCGTGGGTATGCGTAAAATTGACGGCAGCCTTTTCGATGAGTGGCCCACCCTCGAGCACGCGCGGTCGCGACACGCCGCCGCCGGGTCGCGGAATTTCCTCACGACGAAAACGCGCCTCGCCATCGAGCTCTTCAAGTTCCCCGCAGATCCGATCCTGAAAGTCATCAAGAAAGCTGCGAACCGCTGCCAAATCAGGTGCGTCCGCAGGGCTATTTAGATCCTTCGGATCGTGCCGGTTATTTGCGCCGGGCGGCGGGACCGGGGCGTTGGACATGATGAGGCTTCGCTCCTGCAAAACGCCGCGCGGGAGCGCGGCTGGCGCCCGAGGTTACCCCATTCGTCCCCCACACGAAGAGATCGCGCACGAAATCATGGCCCCACCGACGTCGCACCGATAGACTGCGCCGCCTGTCAAATGAAGCGCTTTCTTCATGTGACATCGTACCACCCGCGCCTGGCTCGCATTCCCGATCAGACTGAGCGAGCACC
>DGPZ01000177.1:2350-28391 GCA_002390675.1 Deltaproteobacteria bacterium UBA4427 | reverse complement strand
GCCTTGTTCACTTCGAGTGAATCACGGGACGACATGGGACACCTCCATTTTGATTCGAGGACGATCCGGGAGAATCGAATCTCGTGAGTGATACGGTGGGGTTCCGGAGCCTGAGTTCGTTAGGACGTTCGCGCCCGGCCCATCTCTAGTTCACCGGGTTTCGAACGTAAGGACCAGACTTCCGACGTCGTCCACAGCGGCCTGCCAACCGGGCGGAACCACGATTGTCTCGACTCGGCCATCGATCACGGCGGGACCCACAACATTTGCACCCACACCAAGATCTTCGCGGGCGTACGTCGGCGCCTCACCCTCGACCTCGCCGAATCGCATCCATCTTTGCGCTCGAGGTTTCGCCACGCCGCCACGCGCTCGCGGAGCAGGCAAAGGCGGCGCCACGATAGGCACCCGAACCCTCGTCCGCAGCGCGGCGTACTCCACCTCGCCGCGAGCCTCGACGCCATAGGTGGTCGCATAAAGCTGCCGGAAATCGTCTTCGAGAGAAGCCAGATCTCGGGCGGCTATGGAGCGAAGCGGCACAGAGAGTTCATGAGCTTGACCCGCGAATCGCGCATCGACCAGCTGCTCGACAATCAATTCGCCTGGTGCCTGCTCGTAGCCCATTCGTTCGAGCGCGCGGGCCCGGAGCGACGAGAACTCTTTCGCCGCCAAGGCCTCGTCGAGCTCTTCGGGTCGAATCGAACGAGTCTGCCCGAGTTCCACGCGCAAATCGCAACTGAGCATCCCAACCGCCGAAGCGACCCCCGCATCCGGAGGCACGACTAACGTCGGAATACCAAAGCGTGAAGCGACGCCCGCCATATGCATAGGCCCCGCGCCTCCGAAGCCAACAAGCGTATGTTCGCGGGGGTCGAGCCCCCTTTGGACGGTTACGACGTGAATCGCATTCGCCATACTCGCGTTCACGGAATCGTGAATCGCCCAAGCGGCACGATCCACTTCGACACCGAGCGGTCCGGCTATCTCACGTTCGATCGCGTTACGGGCCGCCTGTCGGTCGAGTGATAATTTTCCACTCGCAAAATTGTCTGGATCGAGATAGCCGAGTACCAGATTCGCATCCGTGACGGTCGGAGCCACTCCGCCGCGCCCATAACAAGCAGGCCCCGGACTTGCGCCTGCCGAACGTGGTCCCACTTGCAAGAGGCCTTCGGGGTCCAGCCATGCAATTGACCCGCCGCCCGCACCGAGTTCGGCGACGTCTACAGTGGGCGTCTTCACGGGGTATCCCGTACCCGCCCGACGCCCCCCAAAGCTTCCCTTCCCGCCGACATGAAGCTCGCGAACAATTTGCGGCTCTCCGTCGTGCACGACGCCAGCCTTGACCGTCGTGCCGCCCATGTCGAAGGAGATCACGCGGGCAAGTCCTTGATGTGCAGCAAATCGGGCCGCCGCCATAACGCCAGCGGCTCCTCCGGACTCGAGCGTGGCTACAGCACGCTCCGCCGCCACTTGCGCGCCCATGACCCCACCGGATGATTCCATGACCTGCAGGGGGGCTTGGATTCCGATGCCCTCGAGCCCCGCCTCAAGCCGCGCGAGGTAGCTCGCCATTAGCGGCGCGACCTCTGCCGTGAACAATGTTGTGCAGGCTCGATCATATTCCCGGATCTCTGGATGAATGCGCGAAGAGAGAACGATCGAGGAATTAGGCATCACGGCTGCAAGATGCCGCGCGAGACGTTCCTCGTGCTCCGCATTCGCATAAGCATGAAGTAAGCAGATCGCGACAGCCTCGGGCTCGCTTCGGGCGATCTCGTTGGACAGCGCTCGAGCATCCGCATCATTGAGCTCCCGCAGCACTTCGCCCTTTGGACCCATTCGTTCGGGAGCTTCGAAGCAGAGCTCCGCAGAAACCGGTGATGCCTGATTCTGAAAATGTAGGTCGTAACGATCCTCTTCGACGCGAGCCGCGCGACTAATGCGCAGCAAGTCGCCAAATCCTTCGGTCGTCACGAAGGCTGTTCGCGCGCCCCGACGCTCGATCACCGCGTTCGTCGCGAGCGTCGTACCGTGAACGACGCGAACGACTTGCTCGGGAGAGATTCCCGCCTGCGTCAGAGCGAGCCGCGTGCCCTCCACAACCGAGCGTTCGGGTGCTTCTGGGGTTGTAAGCTGCTTCACGCTCGTCCATCCGCCGTCCGGTCCGGCGAGTACGATGTCTGTAAAGGTTCCGCCTATGTCGCTGGCCAAGACCCACTCGCTCATACGTCGTTCTCCGTGGGCTGCCCCAAGCCGCCGCCGCCCGACGTTCTTAACACGAAGGTTTCCCCTGTCTTAACAGGGAAATTCGCCACCTTCGGAGGGACCGGGCGTCGCCCACCTGCGTCGTCTTCGACATATTGCCTGCCCGCCAGGCCGTCACCTCCACCTGCGCGGCCGCGGGGTGGATGTCGGACCCGCTCGGACCGCACAGAGAGTTCCGCGTCTTCGAGAAGCACAATTCGCGTTTCCACGCCGAGGCCTCCGCGCGTACGCCCGGCACCACCGGATTCAGGAATCAAGCGCTGGGCCTCGAAACGTACTGGATAGCGTGCTTCGAGTGACTCAATCTGAGGAACGGTATTCCGCCCACCCAGAAAGAAAGCCCCGGTCGCATCAGGTCCGTCCGAGCCCGCGCGCGCGCCGATCCCACCATACTCGTAGGAGAGGAACATCCACGAATTCGCACCCGCGCCTGAAAGCGTATAAGGATGAATCACCGAACTGGCGGCAGTGGCGTTCTCCGGCCGCGCTTGAGACAAAGCATCGATCACGGCTTCGCAGACTGCCGTCACCGAAACAACTCGCCCCCCACACGCAGCCGGTGGCGTCGGGTCGAGCAAAGAGCCCTTACGAAAGATAATCTCGACCGGCGTGTAGCAGCCCTCGTTCATTGGGATCGACGGATCAACGAAACAGCGCACCGAAAAAATTGCACCCGTCAAAGCCTGCGAAGAACCTGCATTAATCGCGCCACGCGCTTGATCGTCGGTTTCGCTGAAGTCGAGTGTTAGGCCTTTGGGCGTGCAGTCGACATCGACCCGGACGACCGGTGAACGATCGAGATCGATCCCATCATCATCGACTTTGTACTCTCCGCGGTAGCGACCAGGCGTAAGCCGTGAGAGTTCTTCTCGCATTCTCAACTCTACGCCAGCGATATATCCATCGATCGCCGTGCGCAGGCCCGCCACCCCATAACTCTCTATGAGCGCTTCCATGCGGCGCCCAGCAATCGTGGTTCCGGCGACGAGCGCATCTAGATCACCCATAACGCGCTCAGGAGTCCGGCTATTCAGCGCAATTAAATTATGGATATCAGAGACCGCGCGACCCGCATCATAAAGTCGTATCGGAGGAAGCTGCAATCCCTCGGCGAAGACGTCCGTCGCATCAGGCGCGATTCCCCCGGACGCCGAGCCGCCTAGGTCCGCCACGTGGATCAACGTTCCTGCGAAGTAATGGACTGCGCCGTCGTTAAACACGGGCCGAAAGACGACCAGATCGTTCGCATGAATACCGCCCCGAAAACAATCATTCATGACGAACACATCGCCCGGATGCATCGTATCGAGCGGATGATCTTCAATCAGAGAGGGCAAGGAAGAACGCAAACTCGAAGCGTGCATGAGATTCGTCGCCGTCGATAAGGCGACCAGCCGAGCGCGAGCATCCAAAATGCCGGCGCACGCATCTGCGCCTTCAACGATCATGGCCGAATGCGCTGACTTAACAACGACGATGCTCGCTTCTTCGGCAGCGACCCGCAGAGCATGTCTCAAAATTTCAGCGTCGAGTGCGCCGTCACCACCCGGGGCCGAGGAGGCTGAAGCTTCGTCGAACATTAGTTCTCCATCTCGTCAGCAGCAGCCGACTCGTACGGATTCACGGCGTCATGACCGGCCTCCGCATAAAGCGAAAGTCCATGGCGAATATTGAGGAAACGGACGCCCTCTTCCCACACTTCGAATCCGTATTGCGTGTCCGCCTCGATATAAACGACAGTTCCCGGTCCACATCTTCGCTTCCCCATGGAAAAGCCGCCCTCCAGGATATACATCACCTCATCGTGATCGTGGCTGTGATGTGGCGCGACGAGTCCACCCGGCAGCCAATTCACATGGACCCAAGGGCCCTTGGCAAGATCGCCGACTAACTGACCACCCCCGTCGGGGTAGTCCCCTTCGCCTTTGGCACCGCCTCGTATCCAGGGGGCATCGTCCACGTGCATGATGATCGCTCGACCCATCTTTGCCTCCGAATCCGTGTCTCAGATATCTGCAATTCCTGCCCGAGCCGTGTCTCGCCCTGAGCGCAAGATGGAACCCGGCGTTGCATCCGTCGGCTGGCCATCAACAACAATGGTCTGTCCGTTGACGAAAACACGCCTAATGCCCTTCGACTCCGCGAAGAGTCGAGCGGAACCGCCTGGCAAGTCCTCTCGGGTCACAATATCTCCTGCCCCAATTGTCTCGGGATCAAAGAGAACGAGATCAGCATGATAACCCGAGGCAATCCGTCCGCGGTCCTTCAGTCCGAAAAGTCGCGCGGGATCATCGGTCATGGCCTTTACAGCCCGTTCAATAGAAAGAAGTTTTCGACCCCGAAGACAGTCGCCCAAGAACTCCGTCGTATAGGGCGCCCCACACATCCGGTCGAGATGAGCACCAGCGTCGGACCCGCCCAACAGCGTGTGCTCGTGATCCCACGCGTCCTGACGCATCTTCCAGCTCGCGTCATCATCATCCGGCGGCACGGGCCAGAGCACGGTCTCTAGATCGTCCTCAAGAACAATATCAACGAGCGCATCGAAGTCTTCAACGCCGCGCTCCGCTGCAATTTCCTTAACGAGTCGCCCAGAAAGCCCCTCATTCGCTTCGCTGAACGTCTCCCCAATTCGGAAATTCGAGAAGTCCGCTACGCGAAGAAAGACTCCTGCTTCCGGCGAATGTGCTCCTTGCAGGAGCTTCTGCCTGACGTCGGGACTCCGAAGTGCCGTCATTCGCTCCGCAAGTGGAAGGCTCATCACCTCGCCCCACCCGGGTAGTTGGTGGATCGGCGAATAGCTCATAAAACTAACAGTCAGGCCAACGAGAGTCGGCATTGTCAGCGCAACGACACGCCCACCCCGCGCGGCGGCATCGTTCGACGCCTTCAATTGGTTCTCGTAACGATCGGGTTGCTCCGAGTCGATTGTGAACACGTTCCAATTGAGCGGACGCTCTGCCGCAAGCGACATATTTGTCATCAGCTCAATTTCCGCATCGCTGAAGCCGTGCAAGCAACCACTCGTAATGAACTCGAGCGACGTACCCTCGTGGTCGCGAAGGACTCGGCACAATGCCAGCAACTCGTCCTCAGTCGCCGAACGTGACGGAACTGGCTCATCATTTCCATCTCTATGGGACGCGGAGCGAGAGCTCGAGAACCCAATTGCACCAGCAGTTAGGCTATCGCCTAACAGAGTCTCCATTTTGGCAACTTCCGCTTGGCCTGCATCATGCCCGACGGCACGATCCCCCATGATCGTGCGGCGTATTGCGCAGTGCCCCACCAGAAAACCCGCGTTAACCGCGGTTCGACCTTCCAGCTTATCGAGCCACTCCCCAAAGCTGTTCCAGCTCCAATCGATTCCGTTCTCCAAGGCCTCGAGGGGCATGCCTTCTACGACGGACATCATGCGACGCGTATAGTCCGCATCCTCGTCCCCAAGCGGCGCAATTGAGAATCCACAATTCCCACCGATCACCGTCGTCACGCCGTGCAAATTCGAGGGCGAGGCCGTGGGGTCCCAGCAGAGCTGCGCGTCGTAGTGGGTATGAGGGTCAACGAAGCCCGGCGTCAGCATGAGCCCTTCGGCATCGAGGATTTCTTTTGTCGGCGCGTCGTCTTCTACGTCCGTCACTATTCGGCCGTCGCGCACGCCGACATTCATGCGCCGCATGGGAGAGGCTGTGCCGTCTATGACGTTCGCGCCACGGATCAGTAAATCGAGTTGGCTCATTGTTCGCTCCGATCGGTTTCGAGCGCTCCAAGCAAGCGCAAGAGATTCTTATGAATATCACTGGCTTCGCGCTTCCCAAGTCGTCCCAGGATTCGGTCTCGCCCATTTTGATAGCTTCGTGCAGCATCGTTCGCGACGCGATCGCCCTTCCCCTGCAGGCAAATCAGCACCCCGCGTCGATCTTTCGGATCTGGCTCCCGCGAAACTAGCTTCGATCGTTCAAGACGATCGACGAGCTTAGTCATCGCGCCACTCGTACAAACGATCGCTTCCGCAAGCACCGAAGGCGCTAGGCGTCGCCCCTTCGCACGCTGTATCAGTCGCAGAACGGAGTACTCCGTAAAGGTCAGCCCGTGTTCTCGAAAACTCTCTCTATGAAGAGCGTCTAGATGCAAAGCTGTGCGAGCAAGCGTCGTGAAGAGTTCGCGCGTCTCGCCGCTCTCGACGTCATACGCAGAAAACGCAGAAATCGAACTTCCATCGGAGTCCGATGGACGGGATGCAGCGGCCATTCGCGAGACCTCTCTTCGCCAAAGCCATCCCCATATCCGCACCTGCGAAACATGGGCTGGCAGTTTGCTTCCGTGGAGGTATCTTACCGGGAAGCTAAAGGACGCACAATGCCTATCACGCCTATCATGCCGAAGACGCCCCATTCGATTATCGACTCCGACGGCCATATTGTCGAAGCCGACTCCGCATGGACGGACTTCTTAGATCCGCGCTTCCTCGATTTTGTGCCGCGTCCAATTCGCGACGGCGAGGAGTTCTACTTCCAGAGCGGTGCCGTCGAAGGGTTCCGAATGCGAGCCCGTCCGGAGACGCTCTCAGCGCCTCGAAAAGCCGGAGAGCGAAGCGGCGGCCAACGCGCGCGACGTGGTGCTGCGGATCCGGGCCATCGCCTAGCGGATATGGATCTCGAGCAGATCGGCCGTGCCATGATCTACCCGACCTATGGCTTAATGATTCAAGGCGTGCAGGATCGCGATGCGGCGATCGCACTCGCAAAGGCGGTTAACGACTGGCTCGCCGCATATACCGCGCATGACCCGACGCGGTTGTACGGCGTAGGCGTACTTCCGCAGACCAGTCCGGAAGATGCGCTTGCGGAAGCAAAGCGTTGTATCGAGGACCTTAACATGGTCGGTGTCTGGCGACGTCCAGAGCGAATCCCGGGCACGCCCGCACTGCACGACCCCGGATACGAAGCGCTTTGGTCCTACCTCGCGGAAGCGAATAGACCCTTCGCGCTACACCCAGGACTGAACGGGATCGTACCCTGCGAAGAATTGCGCCATAGGTACGATGACAACTACAGCGCTATGCACGCGGTACATTTCCCTATGGAACAGATTATGGGCCTCACCGACATGATCAGCTTTGGCATCCTCGATCGTCATCCCGATTTGCGAGTCGCCTTTCTAGAGACCGGCGCAACATGGGCTCTAGCGCAGCTCCATCGCCTGGATGAACACCTCGAGCTCTTCGGCTTTCCCGAGAAGCCTAAGGAAAAGCCGAGCGATCAATTCCGTCGATCTGGTTTCGTCAGCGTCGAAGAGGTCGAGCCGGGCCTGACAGCAACGCTCGAGGCCTACCCCGATTCCGTGATGTTCGCTTCGGATTATCCACACGGGGACGGCGTCTTCCCAGGCGCTGCGACCGAACTACTTGAAACAAAGGCCCTTAACGATGACCAGCGCGAGCGGGTCTTATTCAAGAATGCCGAACGCTTCTACTCGATCTAAGGAGTCTGTCCTATGTCCGCTCTCTCCAACATGTCTCTTCGCGATGCCATCTTCGGCCTGCGCGCGACACGCATCTTCCAAGACAAGCCGATTCCCGATGCGGTGCTAGGCGAAGTACTCGAAGCTGCCACGATGGCTTGCAGCTCCGGCAACACCCAGCCCTGGGAGTTCATCGTCGTGACGGACCCGGCCATAAAGGCGGCGATCAAAACCGAGATGGTCGACGCATTCTCTGTGATCGACCAAGAACGCGCGCAGACCGAAAAGCAGCTAACGGATAGCTCGGGGCGAAGCGTTACCGGTCGGGCCGCCGTCGACAATCTCGAGAAGACGCCCGCAATCGTCGTGATCTGCTGGAATCCCGAACGAGGGATTCGGATGAAAGGCGAGTACAAGACCAACGCCGACGGTTCACTCACGGAAACACGAGAGATTCCCGGTGGGCGTGGCGTGAGTCTTTTCCAATCCGCTCAGAATCTGATGCTCGCCGCTCGTGCCCACGGAGTCGGTTCGCTCTTCACGACCTTCTTCTTTCTAAAGAAAAACGAGATTCGCGAGATCCTCGGGATCCCGCCGCACATCTTCATGGAATGCGCGATCTTCCTCGGGTACGCGGATGAAAAGCTGGGCAAGCCGAAGCGCATCCCCGTCCAGAACATTTCTCATCTGAACCGCTGGGGCACTCCGGTGAACTACTCCGTCGAGTAGATGCAAGAAAAGCGGCGAGTAGACAGAAAATGAGACAAACGAATAGCGGAACGAGGAATTAGTCGATGCCCCAACGATTCTCGAGCGAGAGGCTCAGCCTCCATATCGGTGCCGAGCTTAACGGGATGGACCTCGCCGCAGCGCTCGACGCGGACGATGTCAGCGCAATCCGAGAACAGCTGCTCGAGCACCACGTCCTGTTCTTTAGGGATCAGCAGGTCGACGCGGAAGCGCTCAAAACGCTCGCCCGGCATTTCGGCTCCATCGACGTGCACGCCTTTGGCCGCCATCTCGAGGGCGACCCAGAAGTCGGGCTACTCGACCAAACCAAGCCTGAGCAGGACGGCGCCAATCGCTGGCACACTGACTCGACCTTCATGCCGCACCCTCCCTTTGGCACCATCCTCGCCGCCGTTAGGCTTCCGTTCATTGGTGGCGATACGAGCTGGGCCTCCAGCCACGCCGCATACGACCGCCTCTCGCCACAGATCCAAGAGATGCTTTGCAAGCTGTCGGCCACCCACGACGTTTCGGGGCCCCTCCTTCGAGCGGTCGCCGGGGGACATAGCGTCGGCTCAATCGATGAGGTTCGCGCTCAGTGGCCCCCCATCTCGCACCCGGTCGTTTGCCGACATCCAGAAACCGGGCGCCCCATGCTTTTCGTGAACTCGAACTTCACCACACATATCAACGGTATTCCCGAGGCGGAGAGCGCAGCACTACTCAAGTTTTTATTCGAGCATATCCGCACCCCCGAGCTCCAGGTTCGCTTCCGATGGCAAGAGGGCTCGGTCGTGCTTTGGGACAATCGCTGCACACAGCATTATGCCTCCGCCGATTATCAGGAGCGGCGTATCATGCACCGTGTCACGATCGCAGGCAGCTGGGCACCGAACTAACGAGCCTTGCCGGGCCTCGTGCCCGCGACCCTTCTCACGACCCTCCTCAGCCCCCAAGGAGATCCTATGACGATCGAGATTCAGTCCCTCACAGCGGCCATTGGTGCCGAAGTTCGAGGAGTCGATCTCGCCACGAAGCTCAGCGACATAAACGTCCGCCTGCTGCGCGAGGCACTCCTTGAGAATCTCGTCCTCGTGTTTCGCGACCAGGACTTGACGCCCGAGAACCATATCGCCGTCGCCCGCGCCTTTGGTGAAATCAAGCACCCACCGGTCGCAACAGCGCATGGCGGCCCACCCGAAATCAACGTACTCGATCAGACGGAGCCCCGCGGCGAAGGGGCCGACGCATGGCATGCCGACAACACCTACACCTCCGCTCCCCCAATGGGCTCTCTTCTCCGGGTCCTGCAGCTTCCCGGCGTGGGCGGCGATACCGCCTTCGCGAGTATGTACGCCGCCTACGAAGCCCTGTCCCCAGTCATGCGGGAACTCTGTGATGAACTAACGGCGGTGCACGATGTCACCCGATCCATCGTCAAGGCGATCGCACGCGGCCATAGCACCGCGAATCTCGCCGAGATTCAGGCCAAGTTCCCCCCGGTCGAGCATCCGGTTGTGATCGTTCATCCTGAAACAGGAAGAAGAGCGCTCTTCGTCAATGTGAACTCGACCGCTCGAATCGTCGGCCTGCGCGAAGAGGAGAGCGACATGCTGTTGCGCTTCCTCTTCGAACACACGAAGTCGCCCGAGTTCCAGGTCCGAGTAAAATGGGACGAGCGATCACTCGTCTTTCTCGACAACCGATGCACACAACACTACGCAGTCGCTGACTATCATGAACGGCGCGTGCTCCATCGTGTCGCGATCGAAGGCGAACCTCCGGCCGGAATCGACCATGCGGCCGCTTCATCCTGATCCGGGTCAGCCTTGATCGTAATGCCTAGTCGCAAGGCCTCATGGCTTCAGGAGACGGTCGCGTAGCGCTTTATCTTGTACGAAGACCGGTAGTCCGTCCGCATCGAGGTACGACGGCTTGATCGACACACCGCCGTCAACTGCCAGCATCTGCCCGGTTATCCAACTCGATGATTCAGACAGAAGGAAAAGAACGGCCTTCGCGACATCGTCCGGCGTCCCTCGGCGCCCGAGCGGAATCACTGTCTGATCGCGCTCCGCGTCCTCCGCGTTCTGATTTTTTGGCACACGAATCGTCCCGGGTGCCACCGCATTCACACGAATTCCTAGACCGCCCCATTCGAGTGCCATCGTTCGCGTGTACGACATCAGTGCGGCTTTCGAGGCTGCGTACCCCGCGCCAAAAGGCATTCCCGCCAGTCCGGCGATACTCGCGATCTGAACGATGCTAGTCGGCCGGTTCCGCGAAGCTCCTGCCTCGCTCACACACGTCCGCGCGAATGCCCTTGAGGTTCGAACCGCGACCCGAAGATTCGTTTCAAGAAGCGCTTCGAGGTTCTCTTCATGATCATCATCAATCACCGCGCCCCAGTGTACCGCCGGCAAGCCGCCTACGACGTTCACCAGCCCGCTCAAATCATCGATATCCCTAGCGGCGCGCTCGAAGAGTCCCGAAACCGCATCTCGGTCCGTGACATCACACAACTCGCCCTGAACTCGGCCACCCTCCTCTTCGATCCTCGACGTCGCCATCGCCAGCTTCGTTGCGTCCCGATCGACGGCGAGCACACGCGCTCCAGCTGCTGAAACGAGCGAGGCGACTGCCGTGCCGATACCACCTCCACCTGCGCCAATGATGACAACCGTACCCAGATCGGTGTTTAGAGCATTCATGGGGTCACGCTAGCAACCCCGAACCAAGCAGGGCCACCGGGATGCGCGCGCGACGGTCGTGAACTCTGGCTCAAGAGTGTTCTTCTTCGCCTTTAGTCAATGCTCGAGCCCGTGGGACACCGCTGATTTAACCGCCTGTCCGCCGAGCAAACGGGCAGTTATGCTGAAGAACGTCGAGGTCGGAGCGACAAGAGATACATACGGAGAAACGATGATGACGAGTGTGAAAAGTCCAGCGAGTAACAACGACTGGCACGAACTCGATGCCACGATTCGCCCTGACGAACCACAGCCCGAAGGCTGGTACGCGGTTGCCCTCGCGAGTGAGGTCGAGACCGGCCAGGCCCTTGGATGCGACTTCCTGGGTGGACGGGTCGTCGTCTATCGACGGAGCGAGAGCACGCCGGTCGTTCTCACCGCACGCTGCCCGCACATGGGGGCAGATCTCTCCCTCGGAGATGTAATCGGCGATGATATCCGATGCACCTATCATCATTTCTGTTTCGGGGTCGACGGCGCCTGTACTTCGATTCCGTCGGAGGGTGCAATCCCGGCGGCCGCCCGCGTCCACAGCTATCCCGCCGCCGAAAGCCTAGGACTCATCTGGGCCTACAACGGCGAGACTCCCCTCTTCCCGCCGCCAACCATTCGAGACTACGACGAGTCGGATCTACTCTTCGCTGTAAAGCGAACGAATGTCTTCGAGGTCGCTCCCTGGCTGAGCATCGGGAACACTTTCGACTTCATGCACCTACGCTACGTCCACGGGCTCGACTTCGAGATCACCCCCGAAGACGTTCGCTATGTCGACGATTATCACATCGAACTCGAGATCCCCTTTGTCTCCCCCGAGACAGGGCCCTTCGAACAGCGCATCCGGGTGACGGGAACGAATGCAGTCTCGTTTCTGACCGTGACAGACCACACCACGATCGGGCTCTTCACCTCGACTCCCATTGGCCACGCGGCACAGACCTACTACATCGCAGCGGTCCCCAAGGACCCCAGCCTCTCCCATGAAGAGCTCGAAAAGAGACTCGCTGAACAACAGACTTTTGGCGACGACTTGCTCCTCGACGATGCCCGGACGCTCACAGGGATCAAATTCAAGGTTGGTACGCTCGTCGCGGATGATCGTGCCATGGCGACTTATCTGCAGTGGATCCAGCGCTTTCCAAGAGCGTTATCCGGAGCGGCAGACCGCTAGCCCTCGAAGTCTAGGAACATTCCCAAGAAAGCATTCGACGACCGCGCGGCGCCGCGGCGCCGTGCACCTAAAAAGTAAGGACGGACATGAACCAATTCTCAGCCCCTCGCCGAGGTCTCGAAATCCTCGACCGCGCACGAGCCCTCGCCCCCTCCATTCGCGCTGCTTCAGACGAGATCGAGAAGGCCGGTCGCCTAACGGAGGAGATCGTTCACGCGCTAAAGCAGGCCGACGTCTTCGGGATGGCAATTCCAACCGAAATGGACGGCCCAGAAGCCGACCCTATGACCCAGCTTCAGGTCGTTGAAGAGCTCTCGATCGCCGACGCGTCCGTGGGCTGGGTCGCCATGATCGGATCCGACGGCGGGTATTATGCAGCGCATCTCTCGGCCGAAGTCGCGGGAGAGATCTATGCCGACCCGAACGCGGTCACAGCCAGCACCCTCGTCCCGCGAGGCCAGGCGCGTCCCGTCGACGGCGGCTACCGGGTCTCCGGACAGTGGAGCTTCGGGAGCGCGGGCCTACACGCGGAATGGTTCGTCGGCGGTTGCCTCGTATTCGACGGCGACAAGCCGGCAAAGACAAAAGAAGGCCATCCGATCGTGCGCATGATGTTCTTTCCGAGAACCGACTGCCTCGTCCATGACAATTGGCAGACGACCGGACTCGCCGGCAGCGGGAGCAATGACTGGAGCGTCGACGATGTCTTTGTGCCCGAGGCGAAATCATTCTCCCTCTTCGAGCCGCCGCGATTCAAAGGCCCCGTCTACGCCTACCCTTGGTTCATTGTCGCCAATGCGCCCGGCGTTTCGCTAGGCATCGCCCGCGCCTCGATCGACACACTCGGCGAACTGGCCGCAAAGAAAGTTGTTATGCCAGGAGGCAAGCGCCTGCAGGACGATCTCCTGCTCCAGACCGAGGTCGGGCGCGCCGAAGCCGAACTGGGTGCCGCGCGGGCGTACATCTATGACGCCACGGCCGCCATCTTTGAGACGGTCTCCGCCGGAGACGAAGCGACACTCGAACAGCGCGCCGCCTATCGTCTCGCCGGAATCAATGCATTCCGGGCGAGCAAGTCGGTCGTCTCGCGCATGTACGAAGCGGGCGGCGGGGCAGCACTCTATTCAAAGTCCCTGCTCGACCGACAATGGCGCGACATCTCCACGATCACGCAACACGCCTTCGCGAATGAACGCGTTTACGGCGAAGGTGGCCGTGCACTCATGGGGCTCGATCCGCAGTCGATGATGCTCTGACGACATCGATCTGACCACATTGATCTAGTCACGCGGCGCCCCGCGCGCCGAAAAGAACGAAACCGAGGCAGCATGCTCAGTCAACAGGAACTCTCCGATCGAGCCGAGATTCAGGATCTCATCGTCGCGGAAGCCAGCGCGATGGACCGGCGCGACTGGGTGCGCTGGCAAGAATGCTTCACCCCCGATGCAGCGATTGACTACTCGGAGAACGACGGCGCCGTCGGATCGCCCGCGGAGGTCGGTGCCTGGCTGGCCAACGTGCTCGAACGCTTTCATTCCTACCAGCATCTCTCCTCAAACGCCGAGATCGAGCTCGACGGCGACCAGGCCCGCGTGCGAACGATGCAGTACATCGCGGTCAAAATGGAAGCCTCGGACGGCGAGCGCGTCGTCTTCTCCGGGATCTGGTTTCGCGACGAAGTCCTGCGTACAGCCAGCAGCTGGCGCATCACAAAGCGCCACGAAGAACTCGCCTGGCGACACAATTTCCCAGGCGACTTCACGCCCCCTGTCGCCGATTAGGGCCCTCATTTATTGCTGCACGAAGGCGTTGCAACCACCCAATCCGATCTAACATAAACCCATGACCGTCCGACCGCAGAAGCGACTCGGGGATGCACACGAAATAGGGATTTAGACTAGCCATGACCGCCGCCACCAACGACACAAACGATGCCACCGGCATCCCCCCGCACTCATCCGAGAGCATCGTCAACGCGCCTTTCCATGAGCGCATCAAACTCGTGAGTCAGAACTGGGCGCATTCGAGTCCGAATCGCCCGTCTGTCATGGCGCTCTACTGGGTGAAATACTTTTTCGTGCTGATCGGAGTTTGGGCGTTCTGGTGCAGCTTCAACGCCGGCTATGCGGGCTTTTCCAACGTCTCTGAATGGGCCTTCACGAACGAAGCCTTCAAGAAGGCGATGGTCTGGTCCATGTGCTGGGAGCTCTTCGGCTTCGGCTGCGGCTGGGGACCGATGAACGCTCGCTTCGAGAAGTGGTTCGGCGGCTACCGCCACTTTGCTCGCCTCGGCACGATCAAACTACCGCTCTTCCGTGGCGTGCCTCTGATCGGTGGCGACACGCGGAACCTACTCGATGTTAGTTTGTACATCTTAAACCAGGCCTTGCTGCTGCGAGTCCTCTTCGCTCCTGAAGTGACTGCCGAGCTTCTGCTGCCCTGCTTCGTACTCGTCGCGGTGAACGGCATCCTCGACAAGACGCTCTTCCTGGTTGCGCGGAGCGAGCATTATTGGGTTGTCATGGGGGCGCTCGTCTTTGCCGCCACAGACGATCTGTGGATTGCCGGTGCCAAGATCACTTGGTCCTTCATCTGGATCTGGGCCGCCGTCTCCAAATGGAACGCCCATTTCCCCTCCGTGATCATGGTCATGATGAACAACGGACCCTTCTTTCCGAAGGTCCTCAAGCACAAACTCTTCGCGAGTTACCCCGACGATCTGCGTCCGTCAAAGTTCGCGAAATTCATGGCCTTCTTTGGACACGTCTCCGAGTTCGCGATCCCGTTCATCCTCTTCGCTGCCACTGCAAGCGGGAATCCCTGGTTTTTATTAGGCGGATGTATTCTATTCACGGGCTTCCACGGCTTCATTGGGCTCAACAACCCTGCCGGAATGCCGGTCGAGTGGAATATTCTGATGATCTACGGGGGCTGGTTCCTCTTCTTCTTCAACCCGGATGTCTCAATTTTTGAAATGACGGCACTACCCATGGTACTGGCTGCGATGCTTTTCTCGCTCGCCGTCATCCCACTGATTGGCAATTTTGTCCCCTCTCGCGTCTCCTTCCTGCCGTCGATGCGGTACTACGCGGGGAACTGGGCTTACAACGTATGGCTCTTCAAGAAGAACGGCGCCCGGGACAAGCTATCCAAGATCAAGAAGCCGTGCGGCACGCTCCAAGAACAGCTCGAGAATATGATCGAGGATCCGACCGAGCTGGGTGCAGCGAAAGCCATGATGCTGGGCTCACGCTTCCTTCATTTCCAAGGGCGCCCGCTGCTCGAAGCTTTACCCGCCGCCGTCGACGACATCGAAGAATACGAGTGGCTAGAGGGAGAGGTTCTCGGCGGCACCCTGCTCGGATGGAATTTCGGAGACGGTCATCTCAATGGCGAGCAGTTGATGAACGCTATCCAGCCCATCTGCCAGTTTGAGGCAGGCGAGCTTCGATTGATCTCGGTCGAGTCACAGCCGCTCTTTGGCCCGACGATGCACTGGCGGGTCTACTGCCCGGTCGAGGGCAAGCTTAAAGAAGGCAAGACGCAAATGGCCGACTACACGGACCACGCGCCGTGGGGCGAAGGCGAGCTCACCTGGAGCAAATCGTAAAGAACGCGCCGCTTGGCAATCGCAGCATCGGGACTCACCCCCGTGAGCTGAGGATTAGGCTGCTCACTAGTCCTCAACTGGCGGGGGTGCCGCGACATCGACGGCCTGCGCGCGAATTCGCGTGATCCGCTCGTCGTCGCTGCGAATCTTCGTATCGATCGTTTGTCCCGTGTCGGTCCCTAGGTAGTCAACTGCGGCGGCTACTAGGGCGGGGAAGACCGCGCGCAGGTCTGTCTCGCGACCGCGACTCTCGACGTGTGTTTCCCAGACCGGTTCGCCATCACGCAGACTGCGCCCGGCTTCTACCCGACGCGCTTCGACCGCAAAGAATCGATTGAACGTCGCAAAAGTCCGAGCCTGCTGTGAATCAAGGTAGAACGGATCAGAGAAGCCGAGCCCTCTGAGACAGCCGTAGCTACATCGCGGCCCGTAACGATGACGACCATAGAACCCGTAGCCACCGCCATAGTAGGAGATCGCGGGCCTAACAGGCGTGATCGACTCGATCTCCTTTGCGTTGACACCGTAGTCGAGCAGAAGCACGGTCGTCGCCTCGGACGGATTCCGGGTCGAGAGAAAGCCGCGCTCAGCGAGACCACGCTCGACGGTCCGCGCGAACTCCAGGAATTGTAGATCGCGCAGGTCGACCTCTCCGTTCGCTGGAAGCAGAAAGTAGGTCGCCTCTCCTGCCGCGCCACGCTCACTCGCGAGGGCGCTGATCTCCACCGCGTAACGAGTCGGACTCGCACAACCGCTCGTTAACGCCAACAAGATCAGCGTCACCACAAGCACGGTAAAGTGGGCGTTCGATCGCGCGAGATCATTGATAGCGGCGGACGAACCAAGTGGTTGCATAAGGGATCCTTGCAGGCTGGGTGCACGCCGGTTCCTATGGTTAGGTGGTCCCCAGTGCCCCATTGGGTCCCAAAAACGATCCTGTTTTCGCTCCATCCACGCAGCTTTCCTTCTGCCATAGCAGGGTAGCCTATGCCCCAGGGTCCCATTACCGGCGGGGACCTGCTGAGCTGCAGCAATCAAGCCTGAGTGGGCGGGCCCTCGGGGAGGCCACGCCTAGACGGGCGGGTCCAGGAACCTTAACCAGCCGCTCCGCCTCGACCCAGCGACCCCACGAACCACCGTCAACGTGCCTCACGCGATACCGAAACGCGAATCCGGTACCGCAGTCGGGTCTTCAAGCAACGCACACCGAGGCGTCGTCGCGTCGCTCGCGCACAGACCCTCTCGGCCGTCGCCATCGAGAATTAAGGCGCTGAAAATTCTGGCTCGCGCTTGGCGTGAGGCCTCGGCTTGAACGAAGACTCTATCTCATGCCGAGGCCCGCGACGCCACGAAAGACCCAGACAAGTTTCGACGAGGCCCTAAGATCCGAAGAGCCGGCTCTATCGCCTCATTCGAGCTCAGAGCGCGGCGTTGACTTCGGAGCGGACCGCCTACTGCGTTGAGCCCGACTGCTCCATGGACGAGACTGCCTTTCGTCGATAGTCCCCCATGTCCTTCTCATGCACCTTCATGTCGAAACCCGTTCGGTTCCGAAACTCGAGAAGCGTGACGCCCTCAGAGCCCGCGTGATAGGCGTAGACCTGCTCGGCGGGGAGAAAGAATCCGTCGCCGGGGCCGAGTTCGCGCTTCCCCATCACGATGCCTCCTTTGACTATGTAGTAGAGGCAATCGGAGGAGTGGCTGTGCTTCGGGAGCAGGTACCCGGGCGCGAACTTAATCTCAACGAGGCTGAAGCCTTCGGTGTCCGATTGCCTGAAAGGAACCGTGAGCTGCCCTCCCCCTTGAAGCGCCTCTATTTCGGGTTCGGTGATCGGCGTGTCGTCTGCCCCCTCCACCACGAAGGTCATGTCTTCCATCATTCCAGTCGTTTCGAGGCTCGGCGCGTCTGCGCCTTTGAAGAGAACCATTTTGCCGACGGGGCTGGCCCCACTGCGGGGCGATTCAGAAGAAGCGGTCATGGTGACTCCAATCTTGGTTGCGCGCGCACGCAGGATCGTGCGCAAGCGTACGTGGATATTCTAAGCCACACGCTAGTCGTAAGACTACACCTTTTAGCCCGGTGCTCGAACTGCGCCTTTGTCAGCCATCTTTGGGCGCAACAAGGATCTTGGCCTCGTCCCCAGCGACGAGAGCCTCAAAGCCATCTGTAATGTCTTCCAGACTGAGCGTGCGACTATGAAGGGGCGCAGCTCGCAGTCGACCATCGAGCATCAGATCCATCGTGATTGCGAACTCGTGATGATGATGGGCCGTCGAATTGTCGAGCAGGACCTCTTTCGTGATGCAGGCGATCGGGTCAAGCCGCACGCCCTCTTCCGATACGCCGATCAACATAAATGCACCGCCGGGCCGAACTAATTCAAATCCCGTATCCAAAGCATCCTGGCTGCCCGAGCATTCGTATACGAGATCCACTCCAAGACCGCCCGTACGCTCCCTAATCCAGCTATCCGCTGCGGCTCCCGGAGCAAGCACCTTCGTCGCACCGAGGGACGCAGCAAGCGCCCGACGTGCCGCACTCGGCTCGAGAACGAAGACTTCCCCCGCGCCAGCAATCCGTGCAAGCTGCAATGCGAAGAGTCCGATTGGTCCCGCTCCGAGAACCAGCACGCGGTCTCCGAGCTTCGGGGAACGCCGCCTAACAGCATGTAGTGCGACTGTCGCGGGCTCAACCATCGCAGCATCGTCGATCGACAAAGCATCGGGCACTACAACGAGGGAATCCGCGGGAACAGCGATTCGCGGGGCGTAACCACCGTGAGGTGGTGTCAAAGGATGGATGCCGTAGGCGAGGGCCATGATGGCGGCGCATCTGTGTCCGTGTCCCGCGCGGCACTCAGCGCATTGCCCACAGGCAACAGGGACAGCCATGACAACGCGATCGCCTTCTCGCAGCCGACTTGATGAGGCCCCTCCTGCGAGAGGACCTTGGGGGCCCACGGAAGTATTCGACCCGTTCGGGCCAATCGCGAGAACTGTCCCCGCCCATTCATGCCCGCAGAGGAAGGGCGCATAGAGATTGCCATGCCTATAGGCGGACACATCCGTTCCACAGATACCGCACCTGTCTACGCGAACAACTGCCGCGCCCTCGACTGGCTGTGGCTCTGGGAATTCACGGAGTTCGATCGACCGCTGACCCGTAATAAGCGCAGCACGCATAGAAGTCCTCGCACGTGTTCAGCAGCAGCGGTGAATGGAGCCACGCCTCGGTCCCGCAGGTTCACCCAAGGCGGGACCGAGACGCTGATCCTTAGGCCAGGCCTGAAAAGTCGATCTGCCCCGTCGTCATGAACGCATTAAAGCCCATGTCGACGTTCAAGTTGACTCCGTTCACATAAGCCGACGCGTCACTTCCAAGGAACGAAAGAGTCAGAGCGATATCGCGGGGCGTCGCGATCGTTCCACCAATCTGGTCGATGGTCCAGGTCATCGTCTTCTCTGACATCGTCTTGTTGAAGTCGGGCAAGAGCGGCGTATCGATCGGCGCCGGACAGACGCTATTCGTACGCACGCTCGCGGCGAGCGAGTCTTTTGCGCTCTTCATCGTATAGACCTGCACGCATTCCTTCGAGAACGCGTAGCCGTCGCCCACGAGTTCTGCGTGATCGCTACACCAGCCGTAGAGTTCTTCCGGGCTCTCGATTGCAATACACTCGAGAACTTCCTGAAGATGACCGGGCCATTGGCCACCAGCGATCGACGCGGTATTTGCGATCGCGCCGCCCTTCTTAATCTTGGGCAGTAGACCTTCGGAGAGTTGGCGAAGTCCGAGCCAGTTAACCGCCATCACGTCTTCGACGGGGTGAGTCGCCGCGATGCCCGCATTATTGAAGAGCACGTCGATCGGCCCTTCGATTGCATCAATGGCGGCAGCGACGGAAGAAGCCTTCCCCATATTCGTTTCGATGAACTGGGTGATCGGGCCTTCCGGCTTCTTGATGTCGAGGGCGATCACCTCGGGCCCTCCTAGTTCAGTAAGGATGTCGAGCAGGGCCGCGCCGACGCCGGAGTAGGCACCGGTGATGACGACGCGCTTGTTTGAGTAGTCGAACGGATGAGACATGGGGAAACTCCGAGTGGGGCCGTAGAAGGCCGGATAACTGCACGCTCGGGCGCGTCGCGAAAGATTCAGCGAAGCATCACCAGAAGCGGGAGGCGACGATAGCAACGAGAAACACCCCGTCACTGGGACTTTTGCGGCCCTTCGCCGATCAGGCCGTGGAAGACCCTTCCAGCGCCCTTTAGACATGCCACGAGAAAGTTTTCCATCGGCGGAAGGAAGTGGATAAGCTCGACCGTGGAGCATGTCTCCTTGCGCGGAGAAAGGTTAGGCTACTGGGATGCGGTTGTATCTCCGAGCACGCAGGACGGATTGCGACAGAGCATAAGGAGATCCCATGGGTGCAGAACACGACCTTCTAATTCGCGGCGGCACAATCGTTGATGGAACGGGTGGCGCGCCCTTCGTTGGCGATGTCTTAGTCCACGACGGCCGAATCATTGAAGTCTCTAAAGGCGCAATCGAGGGCGCTTCCGCACGAGAGACGATCGAAGCGAGCGGGAAGCTCGTCACCCCTGGCTTCGTCGATGTGCACACTCACTACGACGGCCAAGCCACCTGGGATGAGGAACTCGCACCCTCCTGCTGGCACGGCGTGACGACGATCGTGATGGGCAACTGCGGCGTCGGTTTCGCTCCGATCGTGCCCGGTCAGGAGCAAACTTTAATCGAGCAGATGGAAGGTGTAGAGGACATCCCGGGGACGGCTCTTGCCGAAGGCATCGACTTTCGATGGGAGAGCTTTCCCGAATATCTAGATGCCCTCGACGAGCGTCGCTTCATGTTGGATGTGGGAACGCAGGTTCCCCACGCAGCCGTCCGCGCCTACGTGATGGGGGAGCGCTCCATGGACGCCGAACCAACTGACGAAGACCTCACACAGATCGCGGCAATCGTTCGTGAAGGGATCGAGGCCGGCGCCCTCGGCGTTTCGACATCTCGAATTTTGGCCCATCGCACCAGTGCCGGCGAAGAAGTTCCCGGCACCTTCGCAGGAGAGCACGAACTCGAAACAATGGCCCGCGTATTAGGCGACCTCGATCAGGGCGTCTTCGAAGTCGTACCCCGAGGCATGGACGGCGAGGTCAGCGAAACATCTCATGCCGAGATCGATTGGATGGGTCGCATCGCCAAAGAAACCGGGCGTCCTGTCACGTTCTCTCTCGTGCAGACCCACTCGGAGCTCGACCGATTCAAGATCATGCTCGAACGCGCCCGGGCACTTCGCGCGGAAGGCGTCCCCATCTTTCCGCAGGTCGCGAATCGCGCGACCGGGATTCTTATGGGTCTCCAGACCGATCAACACACCTTCTCCACCCGCGCGAGCTACCGCGAGATTGCGGACCTGCCTCTCGCAGAACGAGTCGCGCGACTGCGTGATCCCGAGATGAAGCGACGTATTCTGGCCGACCCGATCGAGCCCTACGACCACCCCCTCTCTGCCATGGTTCATCAGGGCTATGCGAACCTTCTGCCCCTCGGCGAGGAGTTCGATATGGAACCCGCGGCGGAGGATACGATTGAGCAGCGCGCCGCACGCGAAGGTCGTGATCCAGAAGAGCTCGTTTACGATCTCCTTCTCGAAGCGGACGGGCGCGCCTTCTTGCTCTTCCCCTTCACTAACTATTTCCGCTTCAGCCTCGACGATGTCCACGAGATGCTGACCGACAGCTCCTCCGTTTGGGGCCTCGGGGATGGCGGCGCACATTGTGGTGTGGCGTGCGACGCGGGCGGGCCGACACTCATGCTCACGCATTGGGTCCGCGACCGAAAACGTGGACCGAAGATCGCCCTCGAGGAAGCCGTCCGTATGATGACGAGCGACCCTGCGAACCTTTACGGACTAGGCGACCGGGGGCGGCTCGAAGCGGGGCTCCGCGCCGATATAAACGTCATTGATCACGAGCAGCTGAAGATCGAACTCCCCGAGATGATTTTCGACTTGCCCGCAGGAGGCCGCCGCATCATGCAGAAAGCCCGAGGCTACCACCGCATTCTCGTCGCAGGCGAAGTCACGATCCGAGACGACGAGGCGACAGGAGCCCGGCCCGGCCGATTAATCCGCGGATCGCGCTAGGCGGATCGACCGCAGGACAAAAGGTTGCCCGTTCGCACGAGGCAAAACTACCAGGTGCGGCCGCATCCTATGATGACATGTTGAAGGATCAGCCTTTAGGAGAATCTCTAGATGAGTGATCAAACGGGTACCGATGGTTGGCAAGAATCTTGGGACGGGCTGGACCCGGAATGGCGACGGGCATTCGAGTTCATCGAAAAGACCGTCGGCGGTCGCATCGTCCGCCATCATCGGCATCCTAGGTGGCGTCCCGCTTTCGATCTCGACCTAGAACGGGACGGCGAAATCGTGCCCATTCACTTCCGCGGCGAACGCCCGCAGGTTGGCCTTTACCCGATCGAACATGAGTGCCGTGCTTTCCAAGTCCTCGGGGAACAAGGCGTCCTCGTTCCCCACGTTTACGCCTACTGCGAAGACCCGGCGGGCATCGTGATGGAACGAGTCCCGGGACGGCCGAATCTCGGAACCGCCGAAAATCAAGCGGAGCAAGACTCTGTCATGGAGGAGTTCTTACAGAACTTAGTAAAGATGCACTCCATCGATCCCGCGGTCTTCGAAGCCGTCGGATTCAAACGGCCAACGCAGACGGACGCACTTGCATGGGGCGACTTCCCGCGCTGGCAATCGCAATACGAAACGACAAAGACGGGGCCGGACCCAACGATCGCCTTCACGATCGAATGGCTAAAGCGCAATCAACCGATTCGAAACGAGGTTGCCTATGTCCAGGGAGATGCTGGGCAATTCATCTTCGACCAGGGTCACCTAACAGCCGTGCTCGACCTCGAGCTTTCACACCTCGGCGATCCTGCGAATGACCTGGGCGCACTCTTCGTCCGCGATTTATCTGAACCCCTCGGCCCTCTTCCCTCTGCGATTCGCCGTTACCAGGAACTCTCGGGTCGCCAGATCAATCCGGATGTCGTGAATTGGCACGCGGTGCGCTTCGGTATCTGCACCCCTATGTCGACAGCTCCCAATCTCTACAACCCGAACCCGGACGAGCCCGTACAGTTCATAGGCTGGTATCACGTCTACGCACGGATGCCGATCGAAGTCATGGCGCATGCCTCCGGCGTCGAGCTCACGGATCCGCCCATGCCGGAACCTGCACCCCTGCGGCAGGCCCCCGCGTTCAAAGCGCTGGCCGAACTGCTCGACATGGTTAAGGGTGCCGACGAATACGCGGACTATCAGATCGCGACCGCAGCCCGGGCCACCGAGTACCTGCAACGCTCAGAGTGCTACGGACCGGCACTGGAATCGGATGACCTCGACGAAGCGGCAGTGCTCCTAGGCCACCGACCTAATAGTTGGCACGAAGCAGATGCTGCTCTCGAAGTATTCGTTAAGGAAGCACCGGTCGAGCTAGAAGCGGAGATCCTCCAGTATCTCTATCGACGCCACCAACGACAGATCCTAATTCTCGAGCCTATTCTGAAAGAGATGAAAGGCGTTCGCGTACAGAAATATTCGTGAGATTCCTAGGCGCGTCGCGATGCTCGCCGCTTCGCAGGCTGTGCGTCTCTCGGAACTCGTCTGAGGCTACCGGAAATTCCGATCGTCAATCTCAGACCGCTTCCGAGCACGAGCTTTGAGCAGCAACTCGAGATCATTTTACGTGTTCTCGTTGCCAACGCGGTCCCGCTCGAGGGAGATGGCATCATGGCGCGTGCCATGTGGAAATAGACCATGTCTAAATTTCCCGGCGCAGTCCCGCCAGCAAGCCACCTGGCGCCAGCACTCGAATGCGGGCTCCATCCTCTTCATAGCGCTCTTCGAGGACGCGACACCGTTCGTGTAATAAGCCAACTTTCGCTTGCTGGTCATAGGGAATCAGGAACGTTTCTTCTTCCATAAAGCGTTCAAAGAAGTCGCGAATGAGTCCATGAAGTCGAGAGACATCTTCCGGGATGCTGGCGGACATCAGAACCGCATCCGGATATTCCTCAGCTAGGGCATCCATCTCCGCCTCTTCCAGCAGATCGCACTTATTCAGGATCAGTAGGCGGGGATGTTCTTCGGCACCGATCTCGGAGAGCACCGCACGCGTCACATCGTATTGTGCGCGCATGGCAGGATCCGACGCGTCGACTACGTGAAGATGCAGGCTCGCATCTTTTGCTTCCGCGAGCGTCGACCGGAAACTTGCCACTAGATCATGCGGCAAGTCTTTTATGAAGCCGACGGTATCACTGATCAAAATCCGCGGACGCGTTTCGGGAACGAGTACTCTAACCGTTGTGTCGAGTGTCGCGAATAACTGATCGGCGACGTACATCGTGTCTTGGGTCAGCCCGCGCATCAGCCTCGACTTACCTGCATTCGTATAACCGACGAGTGCCACGCCCTGAGTTTCGTTGGCGCTTCGGCGGCTCCTTTGGGTCTCTGCTTCTTTTTGAACGCCGACTAACGTTTTCCGGAGTTCTGCAATTCGGTCACGGGCTGCCCGCCGACCGAGTTCCAAGGCGGATTCACCGGCCCCCTTGCCGCCGATCCCACCGCGCTGGCGATCTGCACCGGCATTCGCCTCGCGAAGCCGCGGTGCCATATAGACGAGTCGCGCAATCTCGACCTGTAGCTTCGCTTCGCGGGTGCGCGCATGGCGCTGAAAGATCGAAAGAATGACCATCGAGCGATCCAGAACCTCGACCCCGGTCACCTTCTCAAGATTTCGCATCTGCGTAGGCGTTAGGTCATGATCCACGATCACCGTCACGGCTTGCGCTGTCGGCTCGGCCTCCTCATCGGAGGTTTCATCTGGATCTTCGTCAACCCATTGCGCGTCATCATCGGTGTCCGAACCCGGGGCGACGAAGGGGGTAACAATGCCTGGCCCACCCGTGAACGAAGCAAGCTCAACCAGCTTGCCCTCGCCCAGCAGATTCGCCTCACCAAGTCCCCTGCGCTTCTGGGTGACTCGCCCGATCACGCGCAATCCAAGCGTTTCAGTCAAGCGCTCGAGTTCGTCTAGGGAACTTTCCAGTTCCAGATCTGAAACGCCCTGAAGCTGGACGCCGACAAGGACGGCGGGAGGCCGGTCAGCGACTTTTGAGTTTGGATGTGATGTGCCGCTCATGGCGCCGGAGCCTGCGCCATTTCGGCGGGAATGCAAAGGCTTAGGTCCGAATCCCCGAAAGATCGCAAGAGACCGAGCACATATGGTTAAAGCAGCGTGCCACAGCTCCATACTGCGGAACGATCACAGCATCCCACATTGGCCACTGGAGTCTTCGTTGCCGCTGCGTTTCAAACGATTTAGTTAGAATTGCAGGTACGGCTAGCTCTCGTCCGACTCGCGCATCAGCGCGCGCAATTCCTCATTGAACGGATGAACCTCTAGGCCCGCGACCACGGCGACCCGCGCATCCTCGACGCGGCCAAGCTCCATCAGAGTCTCCGCTAGGCCGAGATGATTCCGCCAATTTCGGGGCTCTAGGGCTGTAGCCTTCTCAAAGGATCCGATCGCCTCAGTCAGCTGTTTGAGAGACCTGCGCACCGTCGCCAACGCGCGATGTGCCGCTCCACTCCCAGGGTCCAACCGAATCGCGCGCTCCGCATCGGCGAGCGCGAACGGTGCACGCCCAGCTTCAAGAAGGTACGCACTTCTATGAGCAAGAAACTCGGAGAGAACCATCGCCGCAGGTCGATAGTTGGGGAACTTTGCGACGATCGTATTCATCTCGCGAACCGCGCGAAGCTGCTTTTCGGGTTCGGGAGATCGTAATCCAATCGTCCCGAAAGCCGTTAGGGTCTTGGCACGCTGAACCGCAGCCACCCGCGAGGCGTTCGAATCGCCTTCCGGCAGCGGGCTCTCGCCGGGCGGGAAGCCGTGCATCTCTTCTAGTACGGTCCAAACCGAGCGATCTCCGCCGACGGCCAGCGGGCTCGA